>JAIPCE010000260.1 GCA_021738345.1 Rhodoferax sp.
GGGTTTTGAACAACCGCCCTAACGGCTTGATAACGGTCTGCTGCTGGCCCAGCAGCACCTCAACCTCAATTCCGTATTGGCCACGGGTGGAGTGCACAACCACCACACTGACGCGGTCGTTGTGGTTGGACTCCACGCCGTACAGCGTGCGCAACCGGACCACCGGCAAGACGGCGCCACGCAGTTCCAGGCAGTGACGGCCGTTCTTATCCACCTTGACCTTGTCGCTGCCGGCCTCAATGACTTCAACCACCGCCTCCAGTGGCAACACAAACTTGGACCTGCCCACACCGACCAGAAAACCGTCGATGATGGCAAGAGTCAGCGGCAGGCGAATGTCCACTTGCAATCCGTGTCCCGGATTACTGGTTAACCGCAGGGAGCCGCGCAAGGCTTCAATATTGCGGCGCACGACGTCCATGCCGACACCGCGACCAGACAGGTTGGTGACCTGCTCGGCAGTCGAAAAACCGGGCTCGAAAATGAGCATATTGATGGCGTCATCGCTGGGCACCACACCTTGCTCGACCAGTCCCCGGTTCCAGGCGCGCTGCAGCACCCGTTCACGGTTGATGCCCCGGCCGTCGTCTTCAATGCGAATCAAAATGGCACCCGTTTCATGTTGCGCACTCAAGACCAGTTTGCCTGCAGCCGACTTGCCCGAGGCCAGTCGCTCCTGGGGCGTCTCTAACCCGTGGTCCAACGAGTTGCGCACCAGATGCATGAGCGGATCGGCGATTTTTTCAACCATCGACTTGTCCAGTTCGGCGTCGCCGCCCACAATCTCAAAGTTGACCTCCTTGCCCAGACTCGATGCGGTATCGCGCACCACACGCCTAAAGCGGCTAAAGGTCTCCCCGACGGGCACCATGCGAAGGCCCAGCGTCCCGTTGCGAATTTCTTCAATGAGACCGTTCATGTATAGATTGGCTTCGATCAACGCCGAGTCATGGGTCTCGCGCGCCAGCAAGGTCGCACCGGCACCGGCAATGACCAGCTCACCGAGCAAGTTGATGACGGCATCCAATCGGTCCGCCTGCACCCGGATATAGCGCTCTTCGCTGGGTGCGTTCTCCCGGATTTTTTGCTGCTTGCCCAGCGCGGCGGCAACCACTTCGGGCGCCACGCCGGCCTGGGTTTCCAGCAAATCGCCCAGCTTGGGCTTGGCAACCAGTGGCATCCCGCGCGACTGTTGCTGGTTGCTGAGCACCTGCTCAAGCTTGTCCTGCGACACCGCCCCGACTGATACCAGCATGTCGCCCAGGCGCGGGGTCTCGGGCATTTCCTCGATCGCACGGGCCATCCTTTGCCCCTCGGTCTCGGGGGCCACGACATCGAGCTCGCAATCGTCCAGCACAAAACTGAAAGCCCCTTCAATGTCTTCGCGTTGGGAAGCAGTCTCCAACTCCATGTAGAAGCTCAGGTAGCAACTCTCAGGATTCAGGTTTACCAAGGGTGGCACGGTTTCAGAACCGCAGCGCACGCTCACAACCCGACCAATGCCGCCCAGGTAGCGGGCAATCGACAACGGATCCATGCCGTTGCGAAACGTTTCGGGCCCAAAGCGTGCGGAAATGGTCCATATACGCAGGCCTGCATCCGGTGTCTGCACCAAATCACGGCCCGGTGCCGCGTCACTCACCGTAGCAGCCACCGCGCTCGTTGCAGGCTCGGTCAACGCCTGTAACCGGATGACCAAATCGGCCCGTTCCGCCTTTTGCTCTGGCGTGTCCGCACCTTCATCGGCCGCAGTGTCGACCAGAAACTTGATCTGGTCATTGCATTGCAGCAGCAGGGTGCTGATGTCTGGTGTGAGGGCGATATCGCCATCACGCATTTTGTCCAGCAAAGTCTCTACATGGTGCGTGAACTCCACCACACGGTTGAGTCCAAAAATACCGGCCGAGCCCTTGACAGTGTGGGCGCACCGAAACAGCGAGTCGAGCAGTTCACGGTTGTCGGGCTGTTCTTCAAGTTCCAGCAGAAGCGTCTCAATGGCCTCGATCTGCTCCGCCGCCTCGCTGATAAAAGCAGGCATGGCCTGCGCAATGAAATCCTGGTCGGCATCGCTGCTGTAGCTCATGTGCTGGACTCCCCATTACTGGATTTGAGATACCGTTTGTCGAGCCAGCCACCAAAGCCCATGGTGCGGCACGCTTCGGCAAACGGCTCACTGGCTTCCACCAGATGCCACGTCTGCTCCATATTGCTCAGAGCAGCAAGCAGTTGCAGGCCGGAACCATCAACCTCGACCACATCCCGCGCCGATATCTCCATGTAGCCTTTGCCCTTGCTAATTTGCTCGGTAGCCCATGTCAATAGCGCGTCACGCGACTCAAGAGCGCTATAAATATTCAACTCGGAGGGAAGCTCAAACCGGTCACTCATGGAAACCCCCATCTTGCATCAAGAAAAAATGGATCCGGTAGCGTTGCCACCGCCCCAGGACACTTACGTGCACAGTTTTGCGACCGCACTCACAAGTTGTGTCGGCGAAAATGGTTTGACCATCCAGGCCTTCGCGCCGGCGGCCTTACCCTCTTCCTTTTTCGAGTCCTGACTCTCTGTGGTGGGCATCAGTATCGGCATGAACTTGTAGGTGGGCAGTTGCTTGGCCGCTTTGACAAACTCGATGCCATTCATGACCGGCATGTTCACATCGCAAACTGCCATATTCACCTGCCGACCGTCCAGCAAAGCCAATGCGGCCTTCCCGTCACCCGCCTCAATGACGTCATAACCGGCACCGGTGAGTGCCATTCTGACGACCTGACGCAGACTTGCAGAGTCATCAATTACCAAAATCGTCTTTGCCATTTCAACCTCTCAAAAAAAAGTAGTTTCGTTATCACCGTTGTTCGCAGGGCCAGCCGAATGGGGCGCCTGGTGATCCTGGTGTTGCTCGCTCATTGCGTATTGCGACTCGAGTTGCAACAGCCATCCAGCCAGATCGGGAACACCCGCTGTATTGTCGGACAACGCTTGTTGCAGGCGAACAATATCACCCTCGATCAGGGCCAGCATCTGACTGATGCGGTCCTGGTATTGAAAACCCATATACATGCGGTCCACCTGCGCTGCCACCATCTGAGTCTCATGCTGGAAAGGCTTGGATATCTGCTCCATCGCGCCTACTGCATTGCGCACCATGCCCAGCACCTGTTCGATCGCGGACCGGCTTGCCCCCGACAAACCGGCATCCTGCAAAACAGGGCTGAGGGTCTGCTCGCAGGCCCCAACCAAACCGGCCATACCCCCAATAGGTTGTGCCAATGCATCGTTGATTTGTTGCGACTGGCGCTCAGCCATGTTGATATGCGGCCCGATGTCCGAAAAAGCCTGCAGCATTTGCGTGACGGCACCCTCCGACTGCACGCGTGAGGTAGACAGATGCCGCCCCCAAACTGGCAACAACCCGGCGCACAACGCGAGCCAAGCCTCAGCAGATCGAACATCTGCTGCGTCGTCATAGGCGGGTGAAATTCCGTTTTGCATGGTTTGCTTTATGCGAATGTAGACTAATTAATCCATTGTGCATTGACGTAGCAGCCGCATCCTATGAGGCGATCAGGGTCAATCGGCACGACATACGACAACTTGGTTTGCACCTCCTGGGTCAGCGGATTGGATATGGAGTAGGTCACCCATCCACCGCTATCGCGATCACACACGCTCCATGCATCTGTCGTCAGTTGGTCCCCAACATCCCCGAGCAAGTCACCCAACCTGACCCCCACGCGCGTGTGATCCGAGCCGCACGCAACATAGGCCCCCTGCCGGTCAAGGATGAAGATGTACAGATCCTTCCAGTTGAAGCGCCCCTGCTTGTCATGGAACACGGTAATCGCCTCGTGCAGACCAAGTCTGCCAATTTCGACCAACCCATCAAAGACCATCTGCCGGGCCTCATCGGCGGAGCCCTGGCGCAGTTGAATATGGCTGACCGAGATTTCCAACTCCGAGGCCTGAACCGTCATACCGTCCGAATTGGCACTCGCACGCACCACCAGCGCTGCATTCTCCTGGGTCAAGACGTCCAGATCACCGACCGCATGCACCACATCTTGCAGGGCGGCACTTTGGCTCGCACCCCCCTCCGCCATGACATTGACGTTGGTCGCAATTTCGCTAATGCCGGCCACCAAACTCTCCATGACCTTGTTGATACGCTCAATTTGCGTGACGGTGCTGTCGATTCTGTCGGATGACTCCCTGATCAGGCCCCGCACTTCGGCAGCCGCTGTCTGACTGCTCTTGGCCAGACGCCGCACCTCGGCGGCGACAACGGCAAAACCGCGCCCTTGCTCACCCGCACGCGCGGCCTCCACAGCCGCATTGAGCGCCAGCAAATTGGTCTGAAAGGCGATGGCATCAATCGTGCCGACAATTTCGTTCATTCGGCCGGAGGTCGCCTGCAGCGGGCCCAGACCACTCACTGCAAGTTTCATTTCCTCGCCCGCACCGGAAGCTTCCTTGTGAAGCATGTCCGTCATGACGCTGACCTCTTGCGAGGCTTCTGCATTGCGCGACACCGTTTCACTGACCCGGCGCACGTGCATGGCGGTTTGCGTCAGGTGCTCCCCTTGCGTCTGCGCGCGCTCAGCCAGCGAGCGTGTGTCTTCCACAAGCTTTTTGCCCGTGTCTCCAAGTTGAACCGCCGCGCTGCGAATATTGGCCACCATTTCCGACATGCGCCGTGTTACCAGCTCGAACTGACGGCCAAAATTCCCCATGCTGTCAATACCCAGCGTGCCCGCGCTTCCCGTGAGGTCGCCGGTGGCGGCCTGCTTCATGACGTCGTCAATCTGCTGACGGTCAGTGTGGTTGCTCTTGAAGAAACTCGCCACGGCGTACCCCCAAAGCGACAGGCCTGAAAAAGCGATGGCCAGAGTGAGCCACATCTCAAAATTCGTCTGGGCTTGAAGGCCGCCAGCGGCAGCCGATGCCAGGGGTGGGTTAACCAGCGCCAGCACGTGCATCACAGTCAGCGCCACGACGGCAGCCAGCAGTGGTGCAGCAATAACCCAAAATTTGCTGCGCCCGCTCAACATTGCCATCAACGCCAAGCCAGGCTTGAATAGTCCGTTAACGGGTTCACTCGTAGGCAACTTCGCTCCTCGTTTTTGTAATAAAAATACTATCTTGAGCGCACACGCAATAGCCCGCACACCGACCAACTAGAGGCTCGAAATAACTTTAGCAGACTTGGTTGACATATTCTGTCAAATATCAAATGCTTTGGAAGAAACCTCGTACGCTGCACGGCGTGGGTCGCCTCATGCAGCGGCAGGAGAGCGCTTGACCGCACGCCTGGTGCGCTTTGGCTTGTCCTGGTTGGCACCGACTGCCGGCAATTTTGGCAGCAGCCCCGCAGCACCTCGGGGCTTTCTTCGCGCAGCGCGTTGCGCCAGCGCGAGGTAGTCCTGGAAACTATCCCGCAAGCACTGAGCCAGAACTTCAGGGTCCGGCAACTGCTCTGCGCAACCGGTAAATGAAATGACGATGGTGTTGTTGTAGCCTGTCACGGAAAACACCAGCCCCATGCCATCCGAGATCGGCATAATGGCCGACAGATAGGTCAGCCGCGCGCCTTGCAGGTAAAGCGGCACACGCGAGCCCGGCACATTGGTAATGGCACAGTTCGCCAGTGGTGCCCAATCGCCGAGCAAAGCCGATGCCGAGCGCAGCATCTTGCTGGTGGCAGCAATAGCCAACGAGGGGGCGTTCTGCGCCAGGTTGGTCAACTCGCGGGCGCTGAGCGCCTGGGCCATGACGGCCGAAGAAGAGCTCGAGGCCTGAATGGCAGTGAGTCGCCCCACCGGGTCGGCAATATCGGTCGCCAGAGCGACGCGCACCCAGGAAAAATTGGTCTTTGGATCGGACTCGAAATCGCTGTGTACGGCAATGGGTGCCGCGGCAAGCAAGGTCTCACCCGGCAATTCTTCCTGCAGTTCAAGATAGCCGCGCAAACCTCCCGCGCACACTGCCAGCACCACATCATTGACCGTCGCACTGGGAACCAGCGCCCGAATGGTCTTGAAATCTTCCAGCGCAAAACGGCGCGTGTCAAAGACACGCTGGGCCGACACCTCTGTATTGAACCGCGTCATGGGAAATGCATGCGGCAGACCCATCATCTCACCGGCAAAAGTCTTCGCAGTAGCCTTCAGCGCCGTCCAACTTGCGCGCACCGGTTGCGCCATGCGCAAGGGAAACATGGCCAGGTTGACACCTGCCAACCAGAACAACTGCAGGTTTCCCGGCGCCGTTTCCGGGAACCAGGGCGCTGCCGGAGCCGGCACCGGAGCAGCCGGTGTGAGGTCGTGCAGCAGCTTGGTGATCTCGTTTCCATTGGCCACATCGATGGCCGCATGGTGAACCTTCAGCAATACTGCAAAGCTGCCAGCCGGCAAGTCCAGAAAACTGTCCAACCCCTCAATGACATACATCTCCCACAACGGACGATTCAAGTCCAGCGGACGGGCGTGGATGCGCGCGGACTGGATACAAAACTGGCGCCAGTCGCCCGGTTTAGGCAAGGCAATATGGTGGACATGGTGTTCAATATTGAAGTTGTCATCTTCGATCCAGTACGGGTAATCGAGGTCCATCGGGACCCGCAGGATCTTCTCGCGAAAATTGGGCAGCTGGTCAAGCCGGCTTTCGACGTGGGCAAGAATCTGCTTGAAACGAACAACCCCGCCCGGAGCAGTGGACTGGTCATAAATATGCAACAGCGTCACGTTGGAATTGGCGTGTGCTGTATCGGAATAGACAAAGGCGGCATCATGTTCACTCAATTGGCGCATGGTTGACTCTCTCGATTCAGGTTGCTGCTGCGGTGGCCTCAGCGGGCGGCTCGGCACTGACCAAGACGCTCAACGCTCGCTTGAGAAGACCCTTGGCAGAAAAAGGCGTCCAGTCGCCCTCCGGCTGCGACAGTCGCTCGGCCACAATGGCCAGCACAATACCATTGAAGCCCAAGCCGATATGGCTGCCGGGCACCTGAATGTTTTCGTGCAATGCCGGGTCGCCGTCGATGGTGGCCTCCTGTGGCGCCACCACACCGGCCGACAACGAATACAGGCAGCTCGACGGACTGGCCAGACGCCGCCGCTCGCGCATGACTTTGGCGCGCGGCAGCATCACGTGCGCTGACGCCCCCAGCCGGTGTGACACGACGCGGTACAAGGCCTTGACCACATTGGGTGACTGACTTCCGGCTGCCTCGACACTGACAGGGCTGCCCAGCGTAATGATCGAACGCACAC
>JAIPCE010000261.1 GCA_021738345.1 Rhodoferax sp.
CGATCTTGGCCTCCAGGCCTCTGGGCACCGGGGTGTACCAATGTGGCTCGGACATTCCGTCGGGCAGATAGGTTTCCCCGGCGGCATAGGCATGGGGCTCATCGTGGGCGTAACGGTAGGCGTGGCCGTAGCCGAGTTCCTTCATCAGCTTGGTCGGGGCGTTGCGCAGGTGCACCGGGACCTCACGACTTTTGTCTTGCTTGACAAAGGCACGGGCCTGGTTATAGGCCTGGTAGCCGGCATTGCTTTTGGCCGCGACTGCCAAATAGATGACCGCTTGACCCAGCGCCAGCTCCCCTTCCGGACTTCCGAGCCGTTCGAAGGTCAGTGCTGCGTCATTGGCGATCTGCAGGGCTCTGGGGTCGGCTAAGCCAATGTCTTCCCACGCCATGCGCACAATGCGGCGCGCCAGGTAGCGGGGGTCGGCGCCACCGTCCAGCATTCTGGTGAGCCAGTAGAGTGCCGCGTCAGGGTGGGACCCCCGAACTGACTTGTGCAAGGCAGAAATCTGGTCATAAAAATGATCGCCACCTTTGTCAAAACGCCGGGCATTGAGCGTCAGGGCGTTGGTGATGAACTCGGCATCCACCGCAGTAACTCCAGCCGCACCGGCGGCGGTATTGCACTGCTCCAACAGGTTGAGCAGCCTTCTGGCGTCGCCATCGGCATAGCCTATGAGAGTTTCCACCGACCGCGCGTCGAAACGCAAATGCCCCAGCACCCGATCCTTTGCCCTTGCAAAAAGTTGATTCAACTCTTCATCGCTCAGCGACTGGAGCACATAAACCTGCGCACGCGACAACAAGGCCGAGTTGACCTCAAACGACGGGTTCTCGGTCGTTGCACCAATGAATGTCACCAGACCGGATTCGGCATAGGGCAGCAGCGCATCCTGCTGGGACTTGTTGAAGCGGTGAATCTCGTCCACGAACAAAATGGTGTGCTTGCCCTGGGCCCGGTTCTGCTGCGCCTGCTCCATCGCTGCCCGAATGTCCTTGACCCCGGAAAAAACAGCCGACAGCGCAATGAATTCGCTGGAAAACGCGTTGGCAGTCAGCCGTGCCAGCGTAGTCTTACCGACCCCCGGCGGTCCCCACAAAATCATGGAATGCGGCTTGCCCGATTGAAACGCAAGCTTCAGCGGCTTGCCTTCGCCGAGCAAATGCGACTGCCCGATCACTTCGTCCAATACCCTCGGTCTCAGGGCCTCGGCCAAGGGGGGCAGCGGCGTTTTTTCGAACAAATCAGCCATGGTGGTAGGTCACATTAGACGCCATCCGCGTTGGCTCGGCGATGCTACTTTGCATTTCCAGGTGGTCCAACAAAAGCCGAGCCGCTGTTGAAAGAGTCTCTTCCTCTCGAAAACAGATAGCAAACCTTCTCTCGGCCCAAGGTTCATCGAGCGCTATGACGCATAGGCCGTGCATGTCGGCGTAACTCTGCGCCACCTCTCGGGGCATCAAGCTAATCGCCAGATTGGCCCGCACCACCCGCAGTGCGGCTTGGAAACTCGACACTATGACTCGATACACCAGAGTTCTACCCAGGGCCACAGCGGCGCGCTGCTGTACGGCGCTTGTCACTGGAAGGCTGACGTGTTCGTATTCAAGCGTTTGTTCAAATCGAATCGACTTCTCCCCTGCCAAGGGATGGTCAGGATGGGCAACAATGGCAAGGTGATCGCAGCGGTAGGGTCTTGAATGCAAAGTGCCCAAATCGACACCGAGCACGTCGACCCAGCAAATACCCAGCGAAGCGCTGCCTTGCGAGATGCCTCGCACCACTTCGGGACTGATTCGCTCCTCCAGGTCCACTCGAATATTGCGATGCGCAGGATTTTGCAGGAACGCAGTGACATCATCGGCTAGCGATTCGGCCATGGCTGACGCTGTAGCAAGCACGCGAACCTGCCCTTTGACACCCGATGCATAGCCTGCCATGTCACGCTTGATGCGATCCGCACTGGCAAGCATCGAGCGGGCATGCTCCAGCAAAGTTTCACCCGCGGGCGTAGGCTCTACGCCATGGCGCTTGCGCACCAAAAGTGCAGAACCGACCAATTGCTCAAGCTGCGCAATGCGTTTGCTGATAGCAGAACCGACAATATGGGCCCGTTCGCCGGCATGCGCAATGTTGCGCAACTCGCACACGCTCACAAACAAGCGCAGAGTGGTCAGATCAAGTTCACGCATTGAGATTGTGGAAGGAAAGATTGACTCTCTAGAAGTTCCAAACGGGAATCATAAGGTTTCCAAAATCTATTTTGTCAATTTTTTGGGAATATTTAAACTCGAACAACCATGACATTATTCGCGCTCGACGTCCCCACTGACCGTTTCAACCATGCCACCATTCGTGAAGTTGGTTTGCGAGATGGCTTGCAAAGCCTGTCACAGGTACTTCCAACCCCTCACAAGATCGAATGGCTACAAGCCGCTTATGACGCCGGCCAGCGCGAGATTGAAGTGGGATCTTTTGTGCCAGCGCGGCTGTTACCGCAACTAGCCGACACGGCTGAGGTGCTAGCGTTTGCCAAGTCGTTGCCCGGGCTCACGGCGTCTGTGTTGGTGCCCAACCTCAAGGGTGCCGAGCGGGCGATCGAATGCAAGGCGGACGTGGTGCTATTGCCGCTTTCAGTCAGCCATGCCCACAGCCTGGCCAATCTGCGCAAAACGCCGGACGAGGTTGTAAAGGAGATTGAGCGAATCGTCGCGGCACGGGACGCCGCAGGCTCAAACACCTTGATAGAGGTGGGTCTGAGTACTGCATTCGGCTGCCCCTTGCAAGGTCAGGTGAAAGCCGAGGAGGTGATTCGTCTGATGCAAGCGGTATTGGATGTCGGTGTGGATCGGGTCGGCATTGCTGACACGGTCGGCTACGCCGATCCCGCCATGGTGAGCCGACTGTTCCAGCAGGCGTTGCCGATTGCCGGTGGCAAGCTCAACTGCGGTCATTTTCACGATACGCGCGGCCTGGGTCTGGCCAACGTCTATGCGGCGATGCTCTGTGGTGTGACCCGCTTTGATGCCTCTCTGGCAGGTATCGGCGGCTGCCCCCACGCTCCCGGTGCCAGCGGCAACGTGGCCACGGAAGATTTAGCCTTTATGTTGCAAAGCATGGGGGTCTCGACGGGGCAGAATCTTCTGCAACTGCTGGAACTGCGCAAGAAATTGGCGCAGTGGTTAGGTGACGAGGCCGTGCATGGCACCCTTTGGAAGGCGGGTCTGCCCAAGACCATGACCGAATTGTCGCAATGAACGTATCTGATCCCATGAACCCTTTGCCTGAAAGTGATCGCGCACTGCCATTGACAGGCTTGCGCGTGGTTGAATTCACCCACATGATCATGGGGCCAACCTGTGGCATGGTTTTGGCCGACATGGGCGCCGATGTCATCAAGGTCGAGCCAATCACCGGAGATCGCACACGGCATTTATTGGGCGCTGGCGTGGGGTTTTTTCCAATGTTCAATCGCAACAAAAAGAGCATTGCCATTGATTTGCAAGTGCCTAGCGGACTAGAGGTTGCGCGAAGACTCGCGACAACTGCCGATGTGGTGGCAGAAAACTTCAAACCTGGCACCATGGCCAAATACGGACTCGACTACGCCAATCTGTCCAAGCTCAACGCACGAACCATCTATGTGAGTCACAAGGGTTTTTTGCCTGGTCCTTACGAACACCGGACAGCCCTCGACGAAGTGGTGCAGATGATGGGTGGTCTGGCTTACATGACAGGGCGTCCGGGCGACCCGGTCCGTGCCGGGTCAAGCGTGAACGACATCATGGGTGGAATGTTCGGCGCCATTGGTGCCTTGGGTGCGCTGGTTCAACGTTCAATCACCGGAAAAGGGCAGGAAGTACAGAGCGCGCTGTTCGAGAACAATGTTCTTTTGGTGGGTCAGCACATGCTTCAATACGCCATCACAGGCCAGGCCGCTGCGCCAATGACCGAGCGACTCTCGCCTTTTGCAGTCTACGATGTCTTTACGGTAAAAGACGGGGAGCAGATATTTCTGGCCGCCGTGAGCGACGCGCAGTGGCTCACTTTTTGTGACGCGCTTGGTCTGCACGACATCGCAGGCGACCCACAATACGCGAGCAACAACGACCGCGTACGTCTGCGCCCAAGCCTGCTGCCCATCTTGCGTCGGAGACTTGCTGATCACAGTGCCGCTTGGCTCGCCAAGTTGTTCGAATCCCGGGGTCTGCCCTATGCTCCGATCAGAAAACCGGAAGAGCTTTTCGATGACGAACATCTACAAGCCACCGGGGGACTGGCAGATATCACACTGCCTGATGGCGATCGGGCCGGGCTAACCGCGAAAGTTGCGCTTTGTCCCTTCACGATGGACGGCAAGCGTCTGGGCGTTCGACTGTCCCCACCGACAAAGGGCGAACATACCGATGCACTATTGGCAGAAATCGGTTACTCAGCCGATCAGATAGCGTCGCTGCGTGCGCAGCGGGCAGTGGCATGATGATTACTTCATAACGACGGAGACTTGGCAAATGACACCTCAAACTTCATACACCTTTCCTGGGCGTGCTTGGCTCGCCGTTGCGACGCTGACGCTTTGCAATGGCGCTTTTGCGGCCGACTACACCATGCGTTTGAGCCATCAGATGCCGCCCACGCACCACACGGCGATTAATCTGGAGCAGTTTGCCAAAGAAGTAAAGGACACTACCAAAGGACGGGTTGAAGTTCAGATTTTTGGTGCCGCACAACTTTTCAAGCCCAACCAAAATCACTCTGCCGTAGCCAGCGGAAAGATCGAAGCAGCCTCGATTTTGAGCTTCCAGTGGGGCGGCACAATTCCCGAAATGAGCGTCACCATCATCCCCTACCTGATGACATCGGTGGCCAAACAAAAGGCGTTCATCAGCTCTGATGCCGCCAAACTGCTAGATGCCAAGATGGAGTCCAAGGGTGTCAAAAACATCGCCTGGATCGTCGATACCAACGATGGCATCTTCACTTCAGCGAAAAAGTTGCTTATTGGGCCAGCAGATTTCAGCGGGCTGAAGATTCGTGGACTTAACCAAATGTTTGACAGTGGCCTCTCGGCAATGGGCGCCGCACCCTCTGCCATGCCCGGCACCGAGGTCTACCAAGCCATGCAAACCGGTATGCTAGATGCGGGCTTTACCGGAGTGAAGGCCGCCTACAGCCGAAAATACTTCGAAGTCCAGAAATTTGGTGTCGCCTCAAACATTATTCTTGCGTTTGACAATCTGGTGGTCAATCCAGCCTGGTGGAGCGCGTTGCCCAACGATGTGCGCACGCTAGTCCAGAAAGCCGCCGACCGCGCAGTGGCACGCTCCATCGTAAATGCCGACGGTGTACCAGCAGCAGATATTCAAGCCCTTAACGACAAAGGCATGAAGACCGTGGCCCTGACCAAGGCACAGGAGCAGGCCATGGCAGATGCGATGCAGCCTGCCGTCAAGCGAGAGTTTCTAAGGGCAACCGCACCCGATGGGGTCAGATTGCTTGAACTAATCGACCGGCTCTGACCGCGTGAGCAAGGAATGACTCCTGCAAATGCTGGCCGGGCGGACGTACACGAGGGGCCGGCCTTGCGCATCCTGGGACGCGTGGTCTCAATGCTGGCGAGCGCAGCGATGGCACTGGCAGGCATCGGCCTGCTGGCGTCACTCGCTCTGATTGGCTGGGCGGTAGTCATGCGTTATGTTTTCAAGTCAGCTCCGGCATGGGTTGATGATCTGGTGGGCATCAACCTCGTCATGATCGTGATGCTTGCAACGGCCGATACTTTGCGCAGGGGCGAACACATCGGTGTCGACCTGCTGGTCGAGCGTCTTACCGCAAAGGCTAGGAACTGGGCGCACGCATGGGCGGCGCTCGCCACGGGTGCAATTGCCGCTGTCTTGATATTTAATGGCTGGGACACTGCCATGTTGGCTCGCAAGTTCGGCGTGTTAACTGAAGGCGCAATTGAGTTGCCGACTTGGTGGCTGATGCTGCTCATGCCGGTTGGTGGTGCCTTGCTGTTGCTTGCGGCCATCGAAGCATTGTGGCGGGCTGTGGTCGGTTTGCCGCCGGTTAGCACCCTGATACGAGCGAAGGACAAGGCCGAATGACCATCGCGCTGATTTTTCTCGGTCTGCTCATCCTTCTGTTTACGGGGCTTCCAATATTTGCCGGTCTTTCCCTGTTTGGCGGTGCCATGTTATTGGCGACGCAGGGCGAGCTCGGTTCCGTGACCGAAGTCATCTTTGGGGAAATTAACCGATACCTTTTGGTCGCCATCCCATTGTTCGCCTTCATGGCGCAAGTCATGATTCGAGGGCGCATTGTTGACGACCTTTATAAGACCGCCTATACGCTGACACGCCATTTGCCCGGCGGCCTCGGTGTGGCCACCATCCTCGCATGCACGATATTTGCCGCAATTTCTGGCTCCAGCGTGGCCACCGCTTTAACGATTGGCGCAGTGGCTATTCCGCAAATGGTGCGTTACGGCTACGAACCCAAGGCAGCGTATGGTTTGGTGGCGGCGGGGGGTACGCTTGGTATTCTCATTCCACCCTCAGGCCCGATGATGTTGTACGGTGTCGTTACTGACACCTCGATTGGCGGGCTTTTCATGGCCGGTGTTGTGCCGGGACTTTTGATGGCAGCAGTTTTTGCTGCCTGGATCATGTCTAGCACTGCGATTTCCCACCGCCACATCCTGCACGAGCCGCGCGCGAACTTACGCGAGGCACTGCAGGCGATCCGCGCCTCGGTGTGGGCTCTATCTTTGCCATTGTTTGTATTGGGCGGCATGTATGCGGGTCTTTTTTCGGCTACAGAGGCCGCTGCGGCGGGTGCCTGGCTCGCACTATTTATTGCCGTGGTGATCTACCGCACGGTTGGACCACGCGAAATTTGGGCTGCGTCGCTTGATGCCTGCCGTGTATCTGCGATGTTGTTCATGATCGTCGCCGGTGCCTCTGTGTTCGGACATGTGTTGACCAAGATGCGAATTCCGCAGGAAATTGTCCAAGCGGTGATCGCCGCCGACATTGGCACGACGGGGTTTCTCGTCGTGATGATGGCGCTCATTTTTGTGCTCGGAATGTTTCTTGAATCGATATCGATCATTCTTATCACTACCCCCGCCATCATGCCGGTGATGGCACATCTACAAATCAATCCGATCTGGTACGGTATTCTCCTGACAATCAACCTTGAGCTAGCGCAGATCACCCCGCCGGTGGGAATGAACCTCTTCACCATCAAGGCCATC
>JAIPCE010000006.1 GCA_021738345.1 Rhodoferax sp.
TGTTCATGCCGCCACACAGACCCTTGTCGGTGGTGATGACAATAAAACCAGCCACCTTGGCCTCGTTCTCCCGCATGAAAGCATGCTGGTACTCAGGGTGGGCTTTACCAAGATTGGCGGCAATATTGCGAATTTTTTCGCTGTACGGCCGGGCTGCACGCATCCGGTCTTGCGCCTTGCGCATTTTGGATGCAGCGACCATCTCCATGGCTTTGGTGATCTTCTTGGTGTTCTCCACCGATTTGATCTTGCCGCGTATTTCCTTACCTGCTGCCATATGGTTCTCCGCCGGGCCGGATCAGGCGAAAGTCTTTTTGAACGCAGCGATGGCTGTGTTCATTTCGGCTTCAGCATCTTTGTCCATGGCTTTGTCGGCTTCGAGCTTGGTCAGCAGCGCTGCGTGGCGGTCGCGCAGGAATGCATGCAAACCATGTTCGAACGACAGCGCCTTCTTGACATCGATGTCGTCGATATAGCCCTTGTTGACCGCATACAGGGTGGCGGCCATCAGGCTGATGGGCAACGGGCTGTACTGGGCTTGCTTTAAAAGTTCGGTCACACGGGCACCGCGGTCGAGCTGCTTGCGGGTGGCTTCGTCGAGGTCTGAGGCAAACTGGGCAAATGCGGCCAACTCACGGTACTGGGCGAGGTCGGTACGGATACCACCGGACAGGTTCTTGACGAGTTTGGTTTGCGCCGCACCACCGACCCGAGACACCGAGATACCGGCGTTGATGGCGGGGCGAATGCCGGCATTGAAGAGCGAGGTCTCCAGGAAAATCTGGCCATCGGTGATGGAGATCACGTTGGTGGGCACGAAAGCAGACACGTCACCGGCCTGGGTTTCAATGATAGGCAGGGCGGTCAAGGAACCGGTCTTGCCCTTCACAGCGCCTTTGGTGAAGGCTTCCACATAGTCAGCGTTCACCCGTGCAGCACGCTCAAGCAGGCGGCTGTGGAGATAAAATACGTCGCCGGGATAGGCTTCGCGGCCTGGGGGGCGGCGCAGCAACAAGGACACCTGGCGGTAGGCCACAGCCTGCTTGGATAGGTCGTCGTACACAATCAGGGCATCTTCGCCGCGGTCGCGGAAATACTCGCCCATGGTGCAGCCGGAATAGGCCGACACATATTGCATGGCCGCCGATTCGGACGCCGTGGCGGCCACCACAATGGTGTACTCCATGGCACCGGCTTGCTCCAGCGCACGCACCACGTTTTTAACCGACGACGCCTTTTGACCAATGGCCACGTAGACGCAGGTCATGTCCTGGCCTTTTTGGTTGATGATGGCATCGATCGCGACCGCAGTCTTGCCGGTCTGGCGGTCGCCAATGATCAATTCACGCTGACCGCGTCCCACCGGAACCATGGAGTCAATCGACTTCAAGCCAGTCGCCATGGGCTGGCTCACCGATTGGCGTGCGATCACGCCCGGAGCGACCTTTTCGATGACGTCGGTCATCTTGGCGTTGATCGGGCCCTTGCCGTCAATCGGCTGGCCCAGTGCGTTGACCACGCGACCTTTGAGCTCGGGGCCGACGGGCACTTCCAGGATACGGCCGGTGCACTTGACCGTGTCGCCTTCAGAAATATGTTCGTATTCGCCCAAAATGACCGAGCCCACCGAGTCGCGCTCGAGGTTCAGGGCCAAACCATAGGTGGGCAGACCGTCACTGCCCGCCGGAAACTCCAGCATTTCGCCCTGCATCACATCAGACAAGCCATGGATGCGGCAAATACCGTCGGTGACGGACACCACCGTACCTTGATTGCGAATGTCGGCGCTAGCGGACAGGCCTTCAATACGGCTCTTGATCAGTTCAGAGATTTCTGCGGGATTGAGTTGCATGACTCTTTCCTTCTTTCGTTAAGGGGGGCCTGTCAACCTGGGGCTTGCGCCTCAGGCCATCAGGGCCGTTTTCATTTGTTCCAGACGGGCTTTGACAGAGGTGTCAAGGACTTCGTCACCCACCACCACGCGAATGCCACCAATCAGCTCGGGCAACAATTCGACGGATACATTGAGTTTGCGGGCAAACCGTTTTTCAAGCGTCAATGCCAGATCGTCCAGGGCTGCACCATCGATGGCAAAGGCGCTGTAGACCACCGCATCCGAAGAGCCGCTCTGCGCATTTTTCAGGGCGCGAAATTGCTTGGCGATTTCAGTGAAGGCGCTCAAACGCCCGTTATCGATCAGGGTGCGCAGGAAGTTTTGGGCCAACGCCGGCAAAGCCGCTTGGTTCACTGCGGTGATCAGCTCAAATACCTGTGCGTTGGTGACATTGGGGTTGTCGGCGAGCTGCAGCACTTGCGGGTCGCCTGCAATCGCTTGCAAGCCATCCACCCACTGCGCTGCAGCATTCAAGTCCGCGGCAGTAGCCTTGAACAAGGCCTCGGCGTAAGGTCGGGCAATGGTGGCAAGTTCGGCCATGTTTGTCCTCTTACAGCTCGGTCTTCAGCCGACCCAGCAGATCAGCGTGGACGGAGGCAGTGACTTCCCGGTGAAGGATTTGCTCTGCACCCTTGACCGCTAGCACGGCTACTTGCTCACGCAAGGCCTCACGTGCCCGCACGGTTTGCTGATCGGCCTCCACTTTAGCAGCAGCAATGATCTTGTTGCCCTCCTCGGTGGCTTTGGCCTTGGCCTCTTCGACGATGGCCTGTCCGCGACGCTCGGCATCGGCTAAGCGCGCGGCGGTCTCGGTGCGCGACTTGGCAATCTCGGCTTCGATCCGCTTATTAGCGGATGAAAGCTCAGACTTAGCCTTGTCGGCAGCCGATAGGCCGTCGGCAATTTTGCTGGCGCGCTCGTCCAACGCAGCTGCGATGGGCGGCCACACGAACTTCATCGTGAACAGCACCAGCAATGCGAAGACGATAGCTTGCGCTACCAGAGTTCCATTAATGCTCACAGTAAGTCTCCTTCAACACGGTGTTGCAGGAAAGGCTTACTTGACCAAACGGGCGATTTGGGCGAGGAACGGATTGGCAGTGGCAAACCACAAAGCGATACCGGTGCCAATAATGAAGGCCGCGTCAATCAAACCGGCCAACACAAACATCTTGGTTTGCAGTTCGCCCATGAGCTCGGGCTGGCGCGCGGCCGCTTCGAGGTATTTGCTACCCATGATACCGATACCGATACAGGCACCCAATGCGCCCAAACCGATGATCAGACCAGCAGCCAGCGCAGCAAAACTAATAACTTCCATGATTGACTCCTAAATGAACTAAAAAAACAAAACCAAAACCAAAACCAAACCGAAAACCCCAAACCGCAGCATCAATGCGCGTCGTGCGCCTGCCCGATGTAAACCAAGGTCAACATCATGAACACAAAAGCCTGCAGCAAAATAATGATAATGTGAAACACCGCCCACGCCCAGCCCGCCACCACATGCAGCAGCAGCAGCGCCAGACTTCCGGGCTCTGCAGAAAATGCCCAAGAACCACCCAGCAAAGCAATCAGCATAAACACCAGCTCGCCCGCATACATATTGCCAAACAGCCGCATGCCATGCGAAACCGTTTTGGCGGTAAAGGAGATCAACTGCTCAGCCACGTTGACAACGCCCAAAATAATTGCGAACACCGGATTTTTGCTGGTACCAAAGGGTGCCGAAACCAGTTCGTGTGCCCAGCCGCCCAGGCCCTTGATCTTGATATTGTAAAAAAGGCAAATGAACAGCACTGACACCGACAAGCCCATGGTGATCGACAAATCGGCCGTTGGCACCACGCGCAAATACGCATGGCTAGGGTCATGACCCGCAGCACCGTAGATTGCCTCCCAGATGGAGGGCAGCAGATCCAGCGGCAACAGGTCCATGGCGTTGAGCAGGAAAATCCAGACAAACACCGTGAGTGCCAGCGGTGCGACCAGTTTGCGGCTGTTGGCGTTATGAACGATGGACTTGGCCTGACCATCGACCATTTCCATCAAAATTTCGACGGCTGCCTGAAAGCGGCCCGGAACACCTGCGGTAGCGCGGCTGGCAGCCTTCCACAGAAAGAAACTGCCCAGCAAACCCAGGGTGATCGAGAAAAACAGCGAGTCAATATTGAAGACCGAAAAGTCGACAATTTCGGTCTGGGTTTTGTTTTGCAAATGGGTCAGGTGGTGAACGATGTAGTCACTGGCGGACGGCGCGTGTGCTTCTGCAGACATGGTTAACTCTTATTCATCTGTTTTAATTTTGGACGCATTAACAGCGCCACCCAATAAACCTTCATGGTAAGCACCAGACCCAGCAACATTGCCAACCAGTCCAGTGCATCCACTACCCTTGGTGCTGCAAAAAGCATCGCAACACTAACAGCAATTTTTGCTGCTTCCCACACAAAAAATCCAAAACCAGCTGTCATCGCATTGATGGACGAAAATTGGCTCATCAAACCGCGTGCAAACAAACAGGCTGGCAATACAACTGCCAGCGCACCGTAGGCCGTTGACCAAGCCACCGCAGCATTGCGGGTGAAAACCCAGGCCAACAACGTGACTAGCAATCCGACCACCACCTGCAGCCTAATAACCCGCCAAGGCGAAACCGGCGGTTGCAGCGCGCGCAACGCTTGTGCTTCTTGCCGGGTAAGCCGCTTAAACGCTGCCGCGTCAAAATCATCAGCGTCAAAGTCATTCAGCGGCGCAATTATCGGCATCTCACATTACACAAGGTTTACACGTGCACCGCAGCGCGCCACACGTTACAAAGCCTACGATTATAAGTAAAAAGCGATGGATTTCGCCCCAAAGTGGGGATAATTAGATGTCTTAACCAAGGAGTGCGCGCTTTCACCCCTGATACCACCCAGGTTTTTCATCGGTATTTACAGCGTACTCTGCCGGTGGCGGTGAGCGGTCAAGGGGTCGACCTTAAAGGCGCTTCCGGCAAAAAATACATCGATGCATCGGGCGGTGCGGCGGTCTTGCCTGGGACATGGACACCCCGCCGTACTGGCTGCCAACCACGTCGCGCCGTGCTACCCCTACCGCGAACAAACCTCCAATGAACCCTTCGGAGCAGTACGGCCAACGCCAGGCGCTGGAGCCCGAGCAAGCCATACTTGCCAAGGGGTGCGGAAATAGCTCAGGTACCGTTTATGGTGGTGCCGGCGTATGGGTGCCCGTACCCGGCTATTTCAGGGCAGTCAGGGCAGTGCGTGAACTCTGCGAGCGCTATGGCGGGCTCCTTATGTCGCTGACCGGCTAAGCCTGGCAATAGCTGCGGTGTAACAGTACGCCCCAGGCAAACGGGGCGAGTTGAAGTTCGGTAAACTGGGCGTTTCGGGGACACCCACAGGGGGATAACAATGGCACAGCAACCCAGATATCCAACAGCTTCAGGCGCACTACGGCAGCACGCCAAGTTGCCTGCACCCAGCCCATCGCCCATTCTGAACGGGCCGTACTCCGAGCCCTTGTTTCACTACGCTACGGCGCATGACGGCTCGCTGGACTACGACGCGCGCTGCACGGGCCGGCGCATTTTTTCGCCGCAGACTCCGCAGGTACCGCTGGGCCAGCAGGCACAGACCAGCCTGCACGACATCAACGACTTTGCCGCCCAGTTCCGCGACGAGCTGGTCAATCTGCTGCGCGAGCAAGTAGGTCGCTGGCGCGCGCAGGCCTACCCGGACGTGACGAGCCGCGTCACCCGTGACCTGCTGCAGCATTGGTTTCTGAACCCGGAACGTCCCGCCTGGAAAAAACTCTTTTTTGCCCAGCAAGAGGCCGTCGAGACCGCCATCTGGCTCAACGAAGTGGCGCACCGCTCCAACGCCGGCACCCATGTGCTCAACCGCTTGCGCCTTGCCAATGAAAGCGTCGAAGACCCGGCCAGCGTGCTGCCGCGCATCGCCTCCAAAATGGCCACCGGCACCGGCAAGACCGTGGTCATGGCCTGCCTACTGCTCTACCACTACCTCAACCGCAACCAGTACCGCAACGACCCGCGCTATGCCGACTATTTCTTGATCGTCGCCCCGGGCATTACCATCCGGGACCGTTTGCAGGTGCTGCGCGTCGACACCCAAGCACAGCGCGACGCCGATGCCACCGACTACTACCGCGAGCGCTGGTTAGTGCCTGCCGCCTATGCCAGCCATCTGGCGGGACTCAACGCCCGCCTGGTCATCACCAACTTCCATGCCTTCGAGCCGCGCCTGATTGGCGGCAACAAACGCAGCCCGCTCGACGGCAAAATCGGCATTGACGGGCGTAAGGTCGAGGCCCGTGAAGACATGGGCCAGATGCTCAAGCGCGTGCTGGGGCCTTTCAAACCCGGGCGGCGGCTGCTGGTGATTAACGACGAAGCGCACCATTGCTACCTGCCGCGCGCCAAAGGCAAAGACACCGAAGAAGAAAGCAGCGCCACCGAAAACGAGCGTGCCGCGGTCTGGTTCAGTGGTCTGCGCGAGATTGCCCGACGCTGGCAGCTCAATGCGGTGCACGACCTGTCGGCCACGCCCTACTATTTGTCGGGCTCGGGCTGGCCTGCGTATTCGTATTTTCCCTGGGTGGTGTCGGACTTTGGCCTGATCGAGGCGATAGAAGCCGGTCTGGTCAAAATACCGTTTCTGCCGGTGGACGACAGCTCGCAGGAGCTCACCGAGCCCACGCTGCGCAACCTCTATGAGCACTGCAAGGCGGGTCTGCCACGCAAGGGCCAGCGCACCCAGCGCAAAGACGACAAAGCGGCCAAGGCGAACGCTGCCGACCAGGGCGAAAAAAGCGCAGTTGCGCCGGAACGTCCGCCCGAACTCCCCGCCTTGCTCAAAAATGCACTGGTCCAGTTTTACGGGCACTACACCGACTACGAGCGCGGGCTACGGGGCTTGGGCGAGCGCGGCAAAGATCTGCTGACCTCGCCACCGGTATTTATTGTGGTGTGCTCCAACACCATGGTCTCTAAAGAGGTTTACAAACATATTGCTGGCTACGAGACGACCGACGCGGCCGGGCAGCCGTATGCGGTCGAGGGGCTGCTGCCGCAGTTTTCCAACTTCGCGCCGGTCACCCGTGCCCGCCTGCGCAAGCCCCCCACGCTGCTGATCGACTCCGACGCGCTGGAAAACTCGGGCCAGGTCAGCGACGACTTCAAGCGCGTGTTTGGCCCCGAGATTGAAGCCTTCAAGCGCGACTACCGCACCAGCCACCCCGACAAATCGGTCGAGGCCTTGACCGATGGTGACTTGCTGCGCGAGGTGGTCAATACCGTGGGCCGCCCGGGCAAGCTCGGCGAGCACATTCGCTGTGTCGTCAGTGTGGGCATGCTGACCGAGGGCTGGGACGCCAATACCGTCACCCACATCGTGGGCGTGCGCGCCTTTGGCTCTCAACTGCTGTGTGAGCAGGTCGCCGGGCGCGCGCTGCGCCGCCGGCAGTATTTTCTGGACCCCAAAACCGGCCTGTTCCCGCCCGAATACGCCCACATCATTGGCGTGCCGTTCAAGTTCTTTAAAGGCGGCAGCAGCGAGCTGCCGCAAACACAAGACATACGGCAAATTCGTGCCCTGCCCGAGCGCGCTGGTCTGGCCCTGGAATTTCCCAAACTGGTGGGGTACAAGATCAGCCACACCGGCGACCGCGTGCGTGCCGACTTCAGCGCCACGCCGCGCTACCTGGTGAACATGGCCCATAACCCGGTGCAAACCACCCTGGGCACCGCCTTTTCTGCCCAGGAGCAAGAGCTGCGCACCGACATTGATGCCCTGCGCGACCAGGAAGTGGTCTATTGGGTCGCCAAAGAAGTCATGTCGCGCTACTTCCGCGACGAGGCAAGCCGCCCCGAGCTGGAAAAATTTGCCGACATCCGCCAGATAGCCCAAACTTGGTATGACCAACAGGTGGATGTCATTGGCGAGACCGATCCCCGCTTGCGGCGCCTGCTGCGCCTAGACGATGCCACCGCCGTGGCCACCGCCGTCTACCGTGGCATTGAAGCCGCGGCACTGGTGGCGCGCGCGCCCACCGAAGAGGCTGCGGCTAGCCCCGCCACCCGCATCCTGCCCCTGTACAACCGCTACAACCCCACCGGCAGCAGCGCGCAGGTGCACGGTGCCACCGTCAAACCGGTGTACCCCACGCGCAAGAGCCACGTGAATTTTGTCGTGGCCGACACCGACAGTTGGGAGCAAATCGCCGCCAAAACCTTTGAGCAGCTCGATGCCGTGCAAAGCTATGTCAAAAACGCCTTCCTGGGCTTTGCGATTCCTTATGTTGACACCCAGGGAGTCGAGCGGGCGTACTTGCCGGACTTTATTTGCCGTGTCAAAACGCCAGACGGCGAGCTGTTCAACCTGATCGTCGAAATCACCGGGTTCAACAAAGACAAGGCGCTTAAACGCTACTTCACCACCGAACGCTGGTTGCCCGCAGTGAATGGCCAGCTCACCCAGCCCGGCGCACTACGCTGGTATTTTGTCGAAATTACCGACATAGAGCGCATCAAAAACACCCTGGGCGAAGCCGTTGAGCGCATTAGCACCGAAGTGGATGAAAAAATAAACCAGACTGGGTGGGGCGTGGCCAAGTTGATCGACCAAATACCAGAGGACATCTTTGCGGATGGCCGCCATGACAACGCGGCACAGGAAATCCGCCCGCCAGACACAGACGAGCAAACCGAGCGCGAATTCTGGCTGCGAGCCCAGTCCTCCACACTGTCCAGCGTCTGGGGTGACAACGACGACCAACTCTTTAAAGGGGTGCCGCGCGATGAAGCCGCGCAGCGCTACTAAGCTTGGACGGTAGCTAGGGCATTTTGGGAGACTAAGGTGTGCAATCTGTAACGTTCTTTTCCAGCGTCCAGCGGTGGCCTTGCGGATTTCGTTAGACTTAGTACTCGCTGGGCACAAGAGAATCGCCGAGTTCCAGCATCGACTCCACAGTAAAATTATGCCAAATCACCCGCTAGCTGAAGTCTTCGGACATTCCACAACTGATTTCTCGGATCGCGCTCAGCGATTTAGGAGAAATAAGCTTTGTCCTTTCAACAACAAAGTGCCAAGTTGCACCAAAGATAAAGCGAAAGATCCATTGGGGGTATGCAGTGTTTATCACGGACAATCCGCTGTGATTACCTGCCCCGTAAGGTTCCGAGAAGACTGGCTTATTGCTGATGATGCTGCAGCATTTTTCTTTCCAGATGGGTCAATGTGGACTTCATTGACCGAAGTCAGACTGGCGGACAGCGAGGGGAAATCCGCTGGCAACATTGATGTTGTATTGGTGGCATACAACAAGGCTGGCAAAGTAATTGATTTTGGTTCACTAGAAGTTCAGGCTGTTTACATTTCAGGTAATGTTCGTGACCCGTTTGCCCATTATATGGAAAATTGTGCAGCGCACCAAGATATGAATTGGAGAAGTGAGCCGAATTATCCACGGCCTGATTTTTTGTCATCCTCACGAAAACGCCTCGCACCACAATTGATGTTCAAGGGTGGCATACTAAATGCATGGGGAAAGAAGATGTCCGTTGCTCTTGATTCTCCATTTTTCAACACATTGCCGAAATTGAAGGAAGTTTCTAAAGAAGACGCGAATGTGGCTTGGCTTGTTTATGATCTTGTACCTGATAAATATGGAAGCTTGAGGATAACCAAGTCAAGGACTGTGTACACGGAATTTTCTGAGGCATTGAACACCATTACACGACCCAAAGTGGGAAAAGTGGACGATTTTCTTAAAATTCTGCAGGCAAAAGTTGATGAGAAGTTAGAGTCACCACCAATAAATCAAACGGTAGATAACCCTTTCAGCGTATGACGCAGGTACAAAGAGACTTCTTTGGTCTTGATTCACCGGGGAATGTTCGTCCGGTCAACGTGGCTTCCGTCCCGCAACGTAGCCCCTTCAGATATCCTGGTGGCAAGACTTGGTTTATACCTAGGCTGAGAGAATGGCTTAGGCATCAGTACCCTAAACCTAAACGATTGATTGAGCCTTTCGCGGGTGGTGGCATCGTTTCCTTGACCGCCGCCTTTGAGAATCTGGTTGAATGTGTTTTGATGGTTGAGTTGGATGATGAAATTTCTGCCGTTTGGGATACGATTATTTCTGGAAAGGGTGCGTGGTTAGCCAATCGCATCTTATACTTTGAAATGTCAAAAGAGAATGCGGTTAATGAGATTACTAGATGCCCCCAAGACCGCAAAGAAAAAGCCTTCCAGACTATAATTAAAAATAGAACTTTTCATGGCGGCATTCTTGCTGCCGGTTCAGGATTTTTAAAGAATGGAGAGGCAGGAAAAGGAATTTTATCAAGATGGTATCCAGCGACGCTTGCCAAGCGGATAACCGATATTAATCATGTTTTACCAAAATTGCAGTTTCAGCAAGATGATGCTTTTGCTACACTTGATCAATACAAGAACGATGTAAGTACTGTTTTTTTTGTAGACCCTCCTTACACAGCGGGTGGAAAAAATGCAGGCAATCGGTTATATACACATTTCAAGATCGATCATGACATGCTTTTCCAGAAATGTTCTGAATTGGCAGGTGACTTCATCATGACTTACGATAACTCCGATGAGGTAAGGAGCCTTGCATGTAAGTATTCGCTCCAAGCAAAGCCGATTCCAATGAAAAATACTCATCACGCAGAAATGACGGAATTAGTTATCGGACGAGATTTGTCTTGGATGGATGGTACTGAAAGAGTTTGCGAGCCCTCTACTGAATATCAAATGAATAAGCCTGACGATTAGGGTTAGATCGTGCGAAGCGACAATCTGCACCGTTTGTTGGACGAAGCCGCTTCGCGGAGTCAAGGCATCCAGCAAGGTGGTGTCTGTGACGAATTAACCTACCCTCCTCAGTTGACCGCCTCCCTTGGTACACCCTGGCCGATACCGCAGGGGGCGACATTCGCCATGGCTTTGTCTACAAGACCGTGCCACACGTCACCCTTAAAAGTCTGGCCAACGACGAGCCACCCGATACCGAGACGCTGTTTGACCAGCCTGAGCAGGACAAAAAGCGAATGCGCGTCACCGGCCCCTTTACCGTGGAAACCTTGCAAAGCTTTGAGCCACTGGCCCCCGAGCAACTCGGGGCCGCCAACAGCAATGTGGACAACGTGCAGCGCTTTACCGAGCGCATTTTTGAGCACCTGAAAAGCGCGGGCATCAAAAACGGGGCCAAAAACGAAACGGCGGTTTTTAACCGCGTGGACATCATCAACGACCTGGACGGCGCGCTGCACGCCGAGGGCTGGTACAAGGCGCAGGCCGACGGCACTGCGACCGAGAGAAAAGCCTATTTGCACATCGGCCCGCAGTTTGGTACGGTCAGCAAAGCGGCAGTCAATGCCGCCATCAAGGCCTGCCGCCAGCGCGCCGATGCCGATTGGCTGGTGATTCTGGGCTTTGGCTTTGAGAGCGATGTCGACAACCGCAGCGTCACGCTCAAAGTCGGCAGCTTTGAGGTCACCAAGGCGCGCATGCACGACGACCTGATGCAAGACGGTCTGATCAAAAAAGACAAAAAAGCCGCCAGCTTTGTCACCATCGGCGAGCCCGACATTGGCCTCACGCGCCAGGGCAGCACCGTGCAAGTCGAAATCCGGGGTCTGGACATTTACGATCCCGTAAAGGACGAAGTCAAGGCGCGCAGTGTGGCCGATATTTCGTACTGGATGGTCGACGAAAACTACGACGGCTCCAACTTTGTCGCAAGCCAGGTGTTCTTTTGCGGCGGTGAGCGCGACCAGTTTGACAAATTTAGGCGCGGCCTGCAGTCGCTGGCCGCTGCCTCGACCAAAAGGGCCGCCGAGCGCACCCTCAAAATAGAAATCAACGACGAAGCCTTCGAACGCCTCTACGGCTTCGTCTCGCACCCCATCACCGTCGTCCCGGGACAGCGGGTAGCGGTGCGCGTCATCAGTCAGTTTGGCGAAGAATCGACCAAAGTGCTGACGCTGTAGTCCGGCAGGGACCGGCAAGGCGTGGCGCTTCAATCGGCCGTAAGTCGTTGCGTTGCTGTAGTTGGGGCTCTGACTCCACTGGATTGCAGCCCCAGACGGGAGATTGTGTAGCACGTGCGCTTTTGCCGCCTCGATCGGCACGGATGGCGATGCGTAGAGTTGGTGTAGCTTGAGGTCCTGGGTGCCACGAATGTGGACATCTTCCCTGAGCCATTGTTCAGGGTAGTAGAGCTTGGAGACCGGGGTGCATGCGTGTTTGGCTACCAGGGCGAACAGGGCACGTTCGAGGTCAAAGCCAAACTGACGGGCGCTGGCTTGTTGGCGTACAACAGAGTCGATGTAGAGCTGCTTCCAAACGGCTTCTAGCACATAGAGGTCACCGTAGGGCCAAGCACAGATCAGCTGCCAGTCTCCACCGCACGCCACGATCTCTTCGGGAGAGCAGCGCCGCAGGATGTTCTTGACCAGTCGACGCAGGCGCTCTACCACCTCGGGGTCATTAGCGCGCGTCCACATCTGTGCACGATACGGGCTTGGGATCGGCCTTTGACGCTATCCCAAACGTTCTCTGCGAGCCATTGGGTATTTTGCGAGATTGTGCCCGATAGGTGTCAAAGTCGGGCCGCAAGAACACCCCTAACACCCCCGATCAGTTGGGGACAGAGCAAAGTTCGCTTCGCGTAACTCTTGGTCTGTCCCGCAAGAACACCCCTGATCAGTTGGGGACAGAGCAAAGTTCGCTTCGCGTAACTCTTGGTCTGTCCCGCAAGGTATCAGGAGAACAATCGTTCTGGATTGGCTTCGAGTTTGGCCATGGCGTCGCGGGTGGCGCGGACGGTCAGGGATTCTTCTTCTTGGGGGATGAGCAGGCCGGCTTGCAAGTAGGCGGCCAGGCGGCCGGCCTGGATCAGGTAGCCATTCCCTGATGTGGTAGCAAACAAATGCAATTGCTTGCGCTCGCTGCGCCAGGCAAATTGCACCTGGCTGACCTGTTGGTTGTGATCCAGGGTGAACCAGGAGCCCAGTTCCAGCTCTTGGGCCCAGGCTTGCATGGCGGCGCTGGGCTTGGAGCCACCGTTGGCGATGACTTCGATGCTTGCGGCTTCCATGCCCAGCATCATCCCGATACTCTCGGTGTCTAGCGGCAAATCGCCCATCGGGTCGTCGCTGACGAAGTCTTCCAGATGGCCCAGGCGCTCGGCCATGGCATCGATCTTGATTTGCGGGATGGCCTGCGTCTTGGATAAAAAGGCATCCGCCAGCGTGTCGCTGATGCTTTTGACATGCTGTTCCTGTTCGGTTGGTCCCAGGCCAAGCAAGGTCATGCCGGTGCGTAGCCGCAGTAGCAGGTTGGGGAGCTCCTGTATCACCCGTGCCCGGTCGGTCCGGTTGGGCTTGGCACTCGCAGCCCAGACCAGATCAGTAGCTGACTTCTTCAGTGTGAGCGTGTCGGCGTGCTGCGGACCCTTGCGCACTGCCGCCACCGCGAGCACCTCGGCCCAGACCTTGAACAAAAAGTCGCGCACCTCGTCACGCACCGGCATGTCTTTGAGCATGTTGCGCATTTCGATCGTGTACTGAATCGTCAGAGTCTCTTTTTGTTCGACCTGCTGGGCCACGCCGACTACTTTTTGCGCGGAATCCTTTTCAGTCAGAAACTTGGAAAGAAATTTCTGAAATTCTTCATAAACGACCTGATAGACCCGTTTGCCGGTTTCAGGGTATTGCTCAATGACCTGCACCACGCGTCTGACTTCCCGCTCCATGGCTTCACCCTGCACACCGGTCGCGTCAAATCCCATGACACAAGACCCCATGCGGTCAATCAATTGCCGGGCCGGATGGGTGGTGGTGCCAAAAAAGTCCGGGTCTTCGAGCGCCACCCGCAGCACCGGCATCTGCAAGCGAGCAAACCAGACCCGGATGCCGGGCGGAATACGTTCTTCAGACAAGATGGCCTGAAACATCAGGGCGACGATCTCGATGGTGGCCTTTTCGCTCTTGGTCTCAGCCTTCTTTTTTAGCTCGGCCGACTTCTCTCGCAAGTCCACGGCAATCCGCGCCATGCCCGCCGGGCTGTAATCCTGGTACTGGGTGCCGTTGTCAGCGAAGGCCATCGCCTGGCCGGAAGTGGGTGGCGCAATGGCGGCCGCCAATGCCGGCGTGGGTGCAAGCGCAGCGCTTGCAAAGTTTGCGCCAGCCTGGCTGACAAACAGGCGGTGAACCTGGCCGATGACGCCCTGCGCCCGGCCCTGCGCACGCATCAGGGGTGTACCGGCGGTCATCATGCGGGTCTCGTCGGCCGCAGCATAGCCCGGTGCAGCCATGGCAGCCTGTCGGCCAGCGCCCTGGCGCCAAAAGGGTGTCGATCCTGAAGGAGTCGTGCCGCCACCGAAGGAGGGCGCGGCACCAGGGGCTGTCACCTGACCTGCATGGGCAAAGGCAGAGCCGGGCCGGGCCGGGAAAAATCCGCCACCTGCGCGCGGCTCAGGTGCGGGCTCGGGGTCGAAATAGGCCGGAACCGGTCCTACCGGAGGCATGGGCTGGTAATGGGGCACGTAGTCGGCGCCCTGCGGGTGGTTGCGTGTTTCGCCGCCCACTCCGGTGTGACCAAAGCCGGTATGACCGAAACCGGTATGACCAAAGCCGGTGTTGCCAAAGCGTGAGTTGCCAAACCCCTGACCCGGGGCCCCATCGTCCGGCCGCGCCGGACCGCTGCCAGGGGGGCGTGACGAAGAGCGCCGCACTTGCGTACGAACGCGATCAGACAGTTCAATGGTTGCAAGCACACCCTTTTGCACCAGCAAGTGGTTGGCGTTTGCATAGGCGCTCGCCAACCGCTCCCGCAACAGGCTTTGCACCACGTCGTTGACCATGGACCAGGAGTCGCCCGGCATTCCCACGTTGGCCCATTGCTCGACCATGAGCAGCACCAGAACTTCCGGGCGTAACAGGTCCTTGGACGGCAGGTCTTCCGCGCCCTCAAGAAATCGCATGCGCACCTTGAGGTCATCAAAAGCGGCGCTGACTTTCTCCATCACCGCCAACACCATGCGGGAAGCCAAAATCTTGTTCTCGACCACTTCCGCACCTACGAGTTGCAGGCCTGCAACCTCCAGCTCAGCCGCAGGTTGCACGAGCGGCGGCGGTGGGTCAAGACATTCTTGCCAGACCCGGGCGGTCGCATTCAGCCAGGGGTCGCGGCATTTTTTGTAGGCCAGCCAGGCGTCTCGACGCACCTGGTTGTCGCGCGCGCTGGCGGGCTCATCCATCAGGGCTGTCAAACGTTCCAGTACGGCCTCGCCAATCTCAAGCATCGCTGCATTGGCGTCGGCCAGAAACCGCTGGCGCACTGCACGCGCGAGCTGTGTTTTGGCGGAAGATGGGACCGGGGTACTCATGTTTGCAGTAAATCGAACCGACGCAGCTTACACCGTGGCCCCAGCGTTGGGGTCATTGGGATCATTGTCCTTTTTGACCGGTGCCTTGATCAGATCTTCGCGCTGAATGCCCAGCCACATCGCAATGGCCGCAGCAACAAACACCGAGGAGTAAATACCAAACAGAATTCCGATCGTGAGCGCGAGCGCAAAATAATGCAAGGTAGCACCACCAAACAGCAACATCGACAACACCATGAGCTGGGTCGAGCCGTGGGTAATGATGGTCCGACTGATGGTCGAGGTGATCGCGCTGTCAATGATTTCCTGTGTATTCATCTTGCGAAAGCGGCGAAAATTCTCCCGAATCCGGTCAAAAATGACCACCGACTCATTGACCGAATAGCCCAATACCGCCAGCACAGCCGCCAGCACCGGCAGTGAAAACTCCCATTGAAAGAAGGCGAAAAAGCCGAGGATGATGATCACGTCGTGCATATTGGCAATGATCGCGGCCACCGCGAACTTCCACTCAAAGCGAATCGCCAAGTACACCATGATGCCAATCACCACAAAGGCCAGCGCCTTGAGCCCGTCGGCAGCAAGCTCGTCACCGACCTGTGGTCCGACAAACTCTGTGCGACGCAAGCTCACGGAAGGATCGGTGGCTTTAAGTGCCGTCAAAACCTGCTCGCTTTGCTGCGCCGAACTGCTGCCCTTGACAGCCGGAAGGCGAATCAGCACATCTCTGGCGGTGCCAAAATTTTGCACTTGGACGTCGTTAAATCCCAGTCCAGCGACCTTATCCCGGATGCCGTTGAGGTCTGCCGCCTGCGAATAGCTGACCTCCATCAACGTACCGCCCGTGAACTCGACCGACAGGTGCAGTCCGCGCGAAAACAGGAAAAAAACCGCCGCGACAAAGGTCAGCGCCGAGATGATGTTGAACACCAGCGCATGCCGCATGAACGGAATGTCACGGTGGATTTTGAAGAATTCCATGCTTGTATCCGGTTAGGTGTTGGTGATCTGGTTGCCGCTGTCGGGCCGCCAGACCGTGCCGATCGAAACGGCCTTGAGTTTCTTCTGGCGTCCGTACCACAGGTTCACCAAGCCCCTGGAAAAGAACACCCCGGAAAACATGCTGGTCAAAATACCCAAACAGTGCACGACCGCAAAGCCCCGCACCGGGCCTGAGCCAAAGGCCAGCAAGGCCAGACCTGCGATCAGGGTGGTGACATTCGAGTCAATGATGGTGGCCCAGGCGCGGTCATAGCCCGTATGGATGGCGGCCTGTGGCGATGCACCGCCGCGCAATTCTTCGCGAATACGCTCATTGATCAGCACATTGGCGTCAATTGCCATACCTAGCACCAGGGCCATGGCCGCCATGCCGGGCAGGGTGAGGGTGGCCTGCAACATCGAAAGAATGGCCACCAGCAAAAGCAGATTGAAACCTAGGGCCACGCTCGATATCACGCCAAACAGCATGTAGTAGACGCACATGAAGCAGGCCACGGCCAAAAATCCCCAGCTCACACTATTGAAGCCCTTGGCAATGTTCTCGGCACCCAGGCTCGGGCCAATGGTGCGCTCTTCGATGATTTCCATGGGGGCGGCGAGCGAGCCTGCACGCAACAATAGCGCAGTGTCGTTGGCCTCCACAATGGTCATGCTGCCCGAAATCTGCACCCGTCCACCACCGATTTCAGAGCGGATGACAGGCGCCGTTACGACTTCCCCTTTGCCCTTTTCAAACAGAAGAATCGCCATGCGCTTATTCACGTTCTCGCGCGTGACGTCCCGAAAAATGCGTGCGCCCTTGGCATCCAACGACAAATTGACGGTGGGCTCCTGGGTTTGGTTGTCAAAGCCAGGCTGGGCGTCGGTGAGGTTGTCGCCGGTCAGAATCACCTGTTTCTTGACGATGACGGCACGACCATTACGCTCCAGGTAGCGCTCGGCACCAAACGGTACCGGCCCGGTGCCCATTTCGGCGGCGCGCGCCTCGGCGCCCTCATCGACCATTCGGATTTCGAGGGTCGCGGTGCGGCCCAAAATATCTTTGGCCTTGGCCGTGTCTTGCACGCCAGGCAACTGCACCACGATGCGGTCCTGACCCTGTTGCTGAATCACCGGCTCGGCCACTCCCAGCTCGTTGATGCGGTTATGCAAGGTCGTGATGTTTTGTTTGAGGGCCTGGCTTTGCACATTGAAGGCGGCAGCAGGCTTGATGGATGCCACCATCTTGAACTCGGTCCCGTCGGGCGATTCGATGGTGTCAAGGTCAGAAAACTGGTCTTGAATCACGCGCCGTGCGGCTTCGACGGCCTGGTTATCACGGAAACGAATTTCGATGGTTTGCCCGTTGCGTGCAATACCGCTATGTCGCACACCTTTTTCGCGCAGTCCGCTGCGGATATCTCCTGCCAGCGACTCCGCCTTTTTGGCCAGTGCTGCCTGCATGTCCACCTGTAGCATAAAGTGGACACCACCGCGCAGATCCAGCCCCAGGTACATCGGCGAGGCATGCAGACTATTAAGCCAAGCGGGTGAGCGCGACAACAAATTCAGCGCGACCACATAGGCAGGGTTGGTGGCGTCTGGATTGAGCGCCTTTTGAATCGCGTCTTTGGCCTTGAGCTGGGAGTCGGTACTGTTGAAGCGGGCCTTGATCGAATTGCCATCCATTGCCACGGCGTCGGCTGTGATACCCGCAGTCTTGAGCGCGTCCTCAACCCGCGACAGTGCCGCAGTGTCGAGTTTCAGGCTGGCCTTGGCCACCGAAACCTGAACCGCCGGGGATTCGCCAAATACATTGGGTAGTGCATACAAGGCACCCACCACGAACGCAATCACGAGGATCGCGTATTTCCACACCGGATAACGGTTCATGATCGCGTTTGATTGAACGATGGGCAGTTACTTGATCGAGCCCTTGGGCAACACCTGCACGACGGCGCTGCGCTGGATCTGCACCTCCACACCACTGGCGACTTCAAGTCCCACATAGCTGTCGCCCAACTTGGCCACCTTGCCCAGCACGCCGCCGGCAGTGACGACCTCGTCGCCCTTGGCCAAGGCGTCGATCATGGCTTTGTGTTCCTTTTGCTTTTTCATCTGGGGCCGGATCATGACGAAGTACAGCACGACAAACATCAGCACCAGAGGCAACATGCTCATGAGCGAGGACTGCATATCGCCCCCGGCGGCGGTGGCGGGAGCAGTTTGGGCAAAAGCAGATGAAATGAACACAGGAAAACTCCAGAAATGGGGGGCGCAACGCGGGACAAAAGCCCCCAATCAGGTGCCTTCTACAGCAGACTTTGGTCGGGGGCGGACAACCCGGCATTGTAAGCGGGCGCCGCAATCCGCATGAAAACGGTGGGAATCATGGGTGCGATTCAAGCATGCTTTAGGACATGACGCACCTGGGACACGGAAACTCCTGGAAACCATTCAATAAACTGATGGACGGAGGCATCTTCTTCGAGGTTCTCAGAGTGGGCTGCGACAGGAACCCGCGTGCCTCGGAAAACCCAGGTGCCACTCACGCGCTCAGGGTCGCGCTCGACATCGGGACAAGAAGACCAATCAATCATGGGAAAATGCTAGCACTTTAGGCCAAGAAGGAAGAGAAAAAAGCCGAAAGTTTGAGGCAAAGTATCAGTTGGTGATTGGTTGAGGCGGTGGCTTCGACTCGCTGAGGGGCAAGGCTGCGCCTGGCACAGTCCTCTGCCCAAACATCACCCTTCTGGACGGTGTTTTTCATGGTGAACCTGCCACGCGGGCAGGAAATCTAGCATTGACACGGGGTTCGAAGTCTGTTGCAGGGCGCGATATTGCGGCGCGTGTGGTTGAACGGCCTATCCCTTAGCCCTGTCCGTAATACGCGCCCGGGCCGTGTTTGCGCAAATAGTGTTTGTCCAGCAGGTGCTGCGGCATGTTCGGCTGGTTCGGGTTGAGTTGCAGGGTGTGCATGGCCATCTGGGCGGTTATTTCAAGCACGGCCGCGTTATGCACAGCGGTGCTGGCATCTGCACCCCAGGCGAACGGGCCATGGTTGGCGACCAGCACCGCCGGCATGTGGTCCGGATTGAGCCTTGCCTGGCGAAAACACTCCACGATGGCAAGTCCGGTGAGCGCTTCGTACTGTCCGGCAGTGTCTGTCTGCGTAAGGACCTCGGTGCAGGGTATGGCGCCATAGAAATAGTCTGCGTGCGTGGTCCCTAGCGGCGGAATGCTCCGACAGGCCTGCGCCCAGGCCGTCGCCCACCTTGAATGGGTGTGCACAATGCCGCCCAGCGTGGGGTAGTGGCGGTACAACTCCAGGTGCGTGGGCAGGTCCGACGAAGGTTTTAATGAGCCCGCAGTGGCCTGTCCCCGTGCGTCGACCACCACCATGTCGTCGAGCTTCATGGTGCTGTAGGGCACGCCGCTGGGCTTGATCACAATGGCGCCGCTCTGGGCGTCTTTGCCGCTGACATTGCCCCAGGTAAAGTCAACCAGCCCCAGGCGTACAAGCTCCAGATTGGCCTCTAGAACCTGCTGTTTCAATGCTTGTAGACTCATACGAAACCTCCGTGTTGCAAGCGCTCACCGACCCATTGCCGGGCTGCGCGGATTTCTTGAATCGGGTCGTCCGATTTTTCAGTCCACATCTCTACCAGAAATGGGCCTGCATATCCCAGAGCATGCAGCGTCTTGAAGCAGATCACAAAATCGACGCTGCCCTGGCCAAAGGGAATGTCCCGAAATGCACCAGCGAAGTTAGGGCCCACAGGCAGGGTCTCTTTGACGTGCACGCCCACGATATGGTGGATGCCAAGGGTGAGTTCGCGCACCACATCATTGCCCCAGGCAGTGAGGTTGCCCAGGTCCGGGTAGACCTGGAACCAGGGCGAGGGCAATTGCTCTTTGAGCACCAGAAATTTGGAGATGGAGTTGAGGAAGGTGGTGTCCATGATTTCCAGCGCCAGCATGACCTGGTGCTGCGCCGCCACTTCGAGGGCGCGCTGCATGCCCTCCAGGTAACGCTGACGCGAATCATGCGTGCCGGGTTCGTAGTACACGTCGTACCCCGCCAGTTGAATGACCCGGATGCCGGTGTCGCTGGCAAAGCCGATGGCCTTTTCCATGAACCGCGCGGCCTGCTCCCGCACCGTTGCGTCAGCACTGCCAAATGGAATTTTGCGATGTCCCGAAAGACACATCGAGGGCACCACCATGCCTTCTTCGCGAGCGGCGGCAAAGAAGGCGAGTCGCTCTGCCATCGTCCAGTCCAGCCGCGCCATGCGCTCTGGCGTTTCGTCGACCGAAATTTCCAAAAAGTCGTAGCCGGCTTCACGCGCGACACGAAAGCGCTGCGCCCAGCTCAGGTCTTTGGGCAGTGCCTTTTCATAAATACCCACAGGATTTTTCATATAGGACTATCTCCAGTTTGCAAGCTCCCCTTCAGGGGAATAGACGTTATTTGGGAGGGATATGCTCTTTTAGACTGGCATGTTCGAGGGCTCGGATGCAAGCATCCATAGGCCCTCTTTGCTTGCCACAACGGTCTGCCATGGCAGGCATCAGGTGACAACGTACAGCGCTGCTTCTGCCTTCTCGCGGTTGGCCGACACAATAATGTCCCGGCCCGCTTCGTGCATGACATGGACATTGCTCGGCCCCACGCCTTCTTCTATCAGGCAGGCCTCTAACTGCAAGGGCTCGGTGCGCACCGCATGCACATAAAAAAGTTGCTGCTTGTCGCGACGACAGCCACCAATGAACACCGGCTTGCCGGCCAGCGTGGTACCCACCACCACGTGGTAAAAATCGCTGACTTCGGGGTGCTCGTACACCTTGGCAAAGGCGCCATTGATCTTTTTGTAAATTCTGAAATAGCGGCCGTGAAAGGACTCGATCGTGGCGTACTCCAGTTCGCCATCGCCATCGATGTCGACCGCCGAGATGTCACTGATGGGCCAATCCATCAACTGCTCGATGCTCCACTGAGCGCCGGGCTGTTGCGGTGGCGTCACCTCAAACGCCCCTTGCTCGCAAGTGACCAAGCTAGACACCACGCCGTTGCGCGTCAGGCGGCTATAGCCATGGTTCTTGGCCAGCCCGTCTTTAAGCACCGAAACCTGCAAGGGACCAGAGCCGTTGTACTCGCCCACCCAAATCTTGCCCGGATTGCTCCAGTCTTCCTTTGACGCCTTGGTGGTGGCGAGGGTACAACCAATAAAGTACTGCGTGCCATGGGCCGGCAGCAAATCAAAGCGATGGATATAGGGCAGATGCAGCGCATCGGTCACCGCATAGCCGCCTGCGCGCAAGGGGCGCACATGCACCACCTTGGCCTCTTCCCACTGAAACATCTTGAAAAACTTCTGCACCGCCAGAAACGCACCGTTGCCCCCGACGATTGGCACCATGGACATGGTTCCGCCCGGACCGTCCCACACCGAGTGCGACTCGGTGTAGTCCGGACCTAACCACGCCAGGCACGGCCCTTCGCCCTCGGTGGCCACCAAAATTCGGGTCTGACCGTCGACCACAATGTGGTTGGCCGAGTAGCAACGGTTAAGTGACGTCAGAAATCGTTTTTCAATGTTCATCAGCGGCTCACAAGATCAAAATGATAGATAAAATAGATCAATCAGATTTATATCGTTCCAAAATGATAAAAATCATACCGTAAATTGGGAGAAAATGATACTCTTTTTTACATTTTGATCGCACCCACGTATCTTGCAGCAAGGTGAGACGCGCAGGCATGGCCTCCAGCACTGCACGGTGCAACCCGGTCTGCACATGCCGCTTGCCGGTTGTTCCGGCCCGACACCACCCACGAACCTCGAAACAGACCCCATCACTGCGCGAGTGGCGCGAGGGTGCGGGCCTGCATTGGGAAACGTGACGGACATGCCCGGTGCCCAGGCGGTCTGTTTATGAATGGGAAGTGGTCATCCGTTTGCTGAGAACGAGTTTGTCAATCGGATAGGCTTTTGTGCAGGACCTGCCGCGGACCAATTCCAGCTTCCGAGTAAGTCAATTTCAATATTTCAGTTAATGGCTAGCCGCCGTCTGGGGTGATCTTCATCCTCCTGAACTGCTTGCATGTCGCCATGATCGGTAAGCTGCGAGAGCCGGCAAACAAGCACTTGGTGTTTTTCATCAGCTTGACGAGCCAACCCCCCCCCCAGGCGCGCCTTCCGAGTTGGGTTTTTGGAGCATCATCATGCTGGAGGGCGGTGCCGTTCGACAAGGATGAATTTCTGCACCTTTCCAGTCGGTGTACGCGGCAAGGCTTGCGTTTGCAAGATGACCTGCTTGGGCACCCTGAAGCCAGCGAGTTGCTGACGGCAATGGGTCGCGATGGATTCCGGAGTGACTGCTGCCCCGGGAAGTGGCACCACTACAGCCGTTACGCGCTCGCCCCAGAGTTCGTCCGGCAGTCCGATGACGGCGCAGTCGAGAACCTCGGGGCAGGACATGATCACATCCTCAACATCGGCTGCGTAAACATTCTGCCCGCCAGTGACGATCATGTCCTTCTTACGTCCGCGGATCGTCAGATAACCCTCCTCGTCCAGTGTACCGAGGTCGCCAGTGTGCACCCAGCCGTCGCGAAAGATCTCGTTCGACTTTTCGGGATTCTCGTGGTAAGCGGTCGCACTGCCGGGCGAGCGTCCTACGATTTCCCCGATCAGGCCTGGTGCAAGCACATCGCCCTTGTCGTTGACAACGCGCACCTCGGTATGCAGGATGGCCCGACCCACCGAGCCGGGACTGCGCATGCGGTCATCCGGCGTACTGACCACCAAAGTGCCGGTCTCCTGGAGACCGTAGTACTCGTAAATAGGCACCTTGATCTTCGTGGCGATCTCCTCGCGAATCGTAGCCGGCAGCATTGCACCGGCAAATACTAGCGCTCGCAGCGACGACAGATCGTGCCGTGCAAGTTCCTCGTTCCCGAGAATCATAGCCATCATGGTGGGCACGAGGTTGCTGATTGTGATTCTCTCTCTCTCGATCAGTTTCAACGACCGCACCACGTCGAAGTTCATGATTACATGGCGAATTCCGTACATCATGCCGGCAACTGCCCAGGCGAAACCGACCCTGCCGAACATCGGGAACACGGTCAGAATCACATCGCGCTGACTGAGATCGAAAGCGTGAAACATGTTCATCAACGTGGCGTTGTTGTACTGGGTCAGCACGTAGCACTTGGGCATGCCGGTGGTGCCTGACGTAAGGTTGAAATAGAACGGATCGGCTTCTTCAATTTCGACCTGCGGCTCGCCAGCATCCGAGCTGTCGAGCAGCTTCTCATAATGTTGCGGCGCAGGTTTTTCGCTTGCACCCAGTGGCAGGTTGTCTGCGCCGATCATTACCAAATGCGATAGGGCTGGCAGGTCTTGCGATGCCTCAGCCGCGATATCTGCGAAGCCAGCTTCGCAGATCAGTGCCCGTGTGTTCAGACCTCGCATCAACCCCAGCAGCTCTGGCTTGGCCAGGCGGTAATTGAGTGGTATGCCGATTAGTCCGGTTTTGGCCAGCGCAAAAAAGGTCTCTACGATCTCGACCCGGTTCGTGGTTAGGAAGGCGACGACATCACCCTTTTTCAAACCCATTTCGGACAAGCCGTTGGCAAGCCGGTTGCAGCGTTCGTTGACCTGTCGAAAGTTGAAGCGACGCTCGGTGGAGCTGCAATAGAACGCCTCGCGTTCGCCGAAACGCAGCGCTGCAGTCACCAGGATATTGCCAACGACGAATTTCCCCATGCCGCGTTTAATTGCCATAGTTCTCTCCGGATTTCAAGCAAGAAGCCTTCGGGCGATCAGGTCCTTCATGATTTCGTTGGTGCCGCCAACGATTTTCTGCACCCGAGCGTCGGCATAAAGGCGGGCAATCGGATACTCTTCCATGTAGCCGTAGCCGCCAAATAGTTGCAGGCACTCGTCGGTAACCCGGCAAAGTTGCTCAGTGCACCACCATTTAGCCATGTAGGCAGCCTCGACGTCTAGTTTGTCGTCCAAAAGGCGCTGCACGCAGTCGTTGACAAAAGTGCGAACGACATGCGCCGTGGTGGCGCACTCGGCCAGCTTGAAACGCGTATTTTGAAAATCCGCTAACGTTTGTCCGAACGCCTTGCGTTGCTTGGTGTATTCCACCGTCAGGTCGACCGCGCGCTCGATGACCGCCGCCGCCGCAACCGCCAACAGGGTGCGTTCGTAGGGCAACTGCCCCATCAACTGCGCAAATCCGCAGCCTTCATTGCCTCCCAGCAAATGGCTACGCGGAACTCGCACGTTGTCAAAAAATAGTTCGCACGTATCCGAGGCGTGTTGCCCCAGTTTGCTAAGTTTTCGTCCTACCGAAAAGCCAGGCAGGTCTTCGGTCTCCAGAACAATCAGGGACACACCGCCACTGCCCTGGCCGCCGGTGCGGACCGCAACCACCAGCAAATTTCCTGTCGCCCCATTGGTGATAAATATCTTGGCTCCGTTGATCAGATACTCGTCGCCATCGCGCAGGGCAGTCGTCCGAAGCGCCTTGAGATCCGAGCCGCATCCGGGTTCGGTCATCGCGATGGCGGCCAGCATTTCCCCGCTGGCAAGCTTGGGGAGCCAGCGCGTCTTCTGATCCTCGGTTCCATAGTCAAGGATGTAATGCGAGACGATTGAGTGGACTCCGGTGATGGTGGGTATTTCCGCCTTCGCCAACTCGTCTGCGACGACCAGTTGGTAGGCGAGCGTGGCTCCCGCGCCGCCAAAGCGCTCGTCGATTTCCGGCAACAAGGCACCGATAGCAGCTAAGGGGCGCCAGGCTTCACGCGGAATAAACCCCTGTTTTCGCCAGCCCTCAAGTCTTGGGGACAGCTCCGACGCAATGACGCGCCGTACCTGATTCCGAAAGGACTCAATCTCTTCGTCCATCCACGGGTGCTGGTGCAATTGCGGCAAGATATTCATGGGACTATCCTCGGGGGAAAACTGTGCGCATCATGAACCGGTAAAAGCGGGGAGGCGCTTTTCAGTGAAGGCACGAACACCCTCCTGAAAATCCGAGCGGCGAGCACAATCAGACAGAATTTGGCGTTCCAGATTGAGTTGCGCAAGGAGCTCGCCGGCCTGCAGGGCGTTGCACAATTTCTTGATACCGCCAAGCGATCCTGGAGCCGAGCATGCCAAACGCTTGACCAGCGCCTCTGCGGCAGCGGCCAAGGCGTCCACCGGATAGAGCGCATCGACCACACCCGCCTTCAAACAATCCTCGGCGTTGACGGATTCGCTGAGCATCAGCCATTGCTTGGCCCGCACAGCCCCGATTCGGCGGGACAAAAAATAGGACACGCCAAGATCCGGTGTAACGCCCAGGGCTGAATAGCCGGTGCGCAATTTCATCGACGTCGCGCCAAGCACAAAGTCTGCGCACAAGGCCAGGGCAATACCGGCGCCGCCGACCGGACCGCTGACGGCAGATACCACGGGGATGGGGCCAGTGGCGAGTCGGTACAACGCCGGATTGGCGACTTCCAGAGTACGATCAACCTCCACATGGAAATTCTTGCCGGCTGCGAGCATCCAGCCGATGTCGCCGCCGGCGCAGAACACACTCCCCTGCGCTGACAGCAGCACGACCCGGGGCGCTAACGCGATGACCTCATCAATAGCGCCCGCCAGGGCGCTCAGCAGGGCAAAGTTCAGAGCGTTGGCCTTTTCCGGGCGCTGCAGAACAATATGACCGACTGCGTCCACGACGCCCCAGGCAACCCCGTCTTTTACCTTCATCGGCGCACCCTCATGTTCGATTCAACGCTGAAGAATGACAACGGAACTTACTCCGGGGGCACCATACACCTGGCACAGGCCATTCTTCGGGCTGTTAGCTACCTGGCGTCCAGTGGCGTCGCCGCGGAGTTGAAGGCAGGTCTCAAAAACTTGTCTGAGAGCCGACGCTCCGATCGGTTCACCATTGGCCATGAGACCGCCGTCGGTATTGATCGGGAGGGTGCCGTCAATGCCGGTGCTGCCGTCCTGGATCAGCCTTTCCTGTTCGCCATTTGCGCAGAGACCGGTTTCCGCCATGTGCATGATCTCGTTGCCGGGTTCGGAGTCCTGGACTTGCGCGATCTGGATTTCATCGGGACCTATGCCCGCCATGTCAAAGGCCGCCTTGGCAGCGATGGCCGTGGGGCTTGGCGCATTCTCCAGAGGCTTCGACGGGGAGAAGACCTCCAGCGATCCGAATTGCCGCGTTCGCAGCGCATAGCCCTTGATATAGACCGGCTTGCTGGTCAGGCGTCGCGCGACGTCTCCTTTGCAAATGACGAGGGCGGCGGCACCTTCCGATGGCGAGCAGACCATGTATTGACGGAAAGGCAGGTTGATCGCTCTGGAATTGGCAATAGTCTCGTAGTCCATCTCGCTACGGCGCCAGGCCTTGGGATTGAGCGCCCCATTGTGGTAAGCCTTCATCGCTACCTTGACCAGCGTGTCATTTGAAATCCCGTAATCGTGCATATATCGCTGCGTCTTCATGGCGAAAAACTGAACCGTCGTCAGGAAGCCAATCTCGCCGTACCAGCTGTCCACATTCCACTCTTGGGCATTTAGACCAAACATCCCGCGCAGATGTTTGTCGAATCCGACCACCAGCGCTATATCCGCGAGTCCGGATTGGATGCTCATGCAAGCATTGATGAGGGCACTGCCGCCGGTTGCACAACCGCCCGATACGTTGGTGAATGGTATGCTTCGCAGGCCGAGCCGCGAGACCAGGGAGTCGGCGAATCTGCCATCCTTGCTGGCGCCACATGCATATTGAATATCGTTCCAACCAAGTCCCGCGTCTGCCAATGCCTCGCGGATGGCAAAAACCGCCATGTCGGCTTCAGTCTTGCCGTCGTGACGTCCAAACGGATGGAGCCCAATTCCTGCAATCGCCAAATCGTTCATCAAACACCTCGCTAATACTGCCTTAACGTCTCGGAAGTTCTCTGTCAGGATTCCAAGTCATACGCCTGCTGGACGAAACGCATAGATCATGATTTCGCGGTCGCCGTCTTCCCGATATTTGACAATCTCAAGTTCCATCGGCATGCCAATCTTCAACTGCGTCTCATCGTCCACCAGAAGCCTGGACTCGACCATCACCTGGTCCGGCAGCTCGATGTAGCCAACATAGTAGGGTTTGAATGTCTCTTCGGTATCACCTGCCTTGTAGGGCGGCTTGGGACGAAAGCTCTGGGATGTCCATGTCCAAAGCGTACCCTTGCTAGCAAGCTCGGTGTCGGTCAACGTCTCCAAACCACACTTTGGACAACAATCGGCCCTAGGAAAGGTGATATTTCCACACCCGGCGCACCGGCTGCCAAGCAAGCGTGGCTGATCCGAAGGCCAAGTAAACAATTCGGGAGCAATAGGAACTTGTCTGCTGTCATTCATTGTTCCGTGCCTTTGCTGATTCTGCAGATTCATGGCACTCAATATATTGGTGGACAGGCAAATCCTCAATGGCAAATCGCATCAAGAAATTGACAATGGACATCAATCGTCAGCGTTGCGCTTGCGATTGATGGCAGATCAGACTATCCGGCAGTGCCGCGTCGGTAGACCCCCGGAGAACTGCCAGTCCAACTCCTGAAGGCTCGCTGGAAAGCTGTATCCTCACTGAAGCCGAGTTGATCGGCGAGGTCAGGCAGTGTGACTTCGCTTGTATTGAGCTGCATGATGGCGATGTCGCGCCGCAAGGCGTCTTTGACGCCCTGAAATGTCTTTCCCTCGGTGGCCAGGCGGCGCTGCAGTGTGGAGGGTGACATATGCAGAGCCTGCGCTGCATCGCCGAGACCAGGCCACTGGGGCTTGGTGCGCAGGAGGTAGTCGCGCACGCGCGCGCTGACCACGTTGCGATCGCGCTGCGGTACCAGGATGTCGGCCTGAACATGAGCCAGATAGTCGCGCAAATCCTCTTCGCCTCGGGGAATCGGCTTGACCAGCAAGGCCGCATTGAACCAGAATCCTGAGGATTCCTGGTTGAAGCGCAGAGCTGCCGGGAAGACCTTGCTGTAACTGCTTGCGTATGCCGGCATCGCGAAGGCAAAGTCGAAGCGTGCTACCTTGATCCTGCCAGCAATAAGCCACGCCAGCGTCCTCCAGATTGTCCTCAGGAAATGCTCGTGCAGACCGATGCGCTGCTCAATCGAGGGGTTGGCGAAGCGCAGTATGAATCCGGCAAGTTCACCATCGCGGGCAATCTCAAGCACTAGGTCATCCTGCAAAAGGCGGAACGTGCCTGCATACCGCTTCATTCCATCCTCCAGCGTGTCCGCGCTAATCGCTGAGCGAAGCATCAGCGCGTAGCTGCCGCGTTTCAATGGGCGTGACAGAAAGCCAAGCAACTCATCGTCGAGACGTTCAGTCACGGACTTGTACAACGCCAGGAACTGCTCGTAGGTAACCCGGGAGCCACTCTCGTCCAGAAGCTCGGGTGAAATGTCTGCATCAGCAAGGAAAACTGTGACTGAATGGCCGTCGGCTACCAGCCCGGAAAGCAGGCCTTGCACAAAGGCGATCGGAACGGTGACAAGTGACGCAAACATGGATAGTCAGGAACCGGGCGATTGACGCTTTTTGCAAGTAACTTGATGTGTTTGGTAGGTAAGTTCCTGCCGAATATTCTTACCATACAAAGCAATATTCCGCTAATTGTGGCAGGAACTGGAACCTAGCACAGAAGCTTGCATTTAGCGCAGTCTCAAGGAAATCATTCTATGCCGACAGCCAATTTTGGACTCAAAGGTCGCAAGGTCCTGGTGACTGGCGGCGCCAGCGGTATCGGGTACGCTGTCGCTCAAGCACTGGTCATTGAAGGCGCCCATGTGGTCATAAACGATCTGGATCGCGTTCGCGTCGAATCGGCGTCGGCATCGCTTGGAGCACGAGGCATCGCCGGCGACGTTTCCAGCGAATTAGATGTCGAAAAACTTTTTGAAGAGACGACTTCCACACTTCGGGGGCTTGACGGACTCGTCCACTGTGCCGGTATCATGGAAAAGGTTGCGGGCACCAAGAGGCAAAGTCTTGCAGGGTGGCGCCGCGTCATGGAGGTCAATCTACAAAGCGTGTTCTTGCTGTGTCGCCAGGCAGCACAAGTCATGGAACAGGGATCGTCGATTGTCAATGTGTCATCGGTCGCGGGAATCTGTGCGATACCCGCGTCGAACGCCTATGGCGTGAGCAAGTCGGCTGTCATCATGATGACGCAAACGCTGGCTTGCGACTTTGCCAGGTATGGCCTGCGGGTCAACGCCGTTGCGCCTGGCACTATAAACACACCACTGCTGGACGAGACATTCGACAAGATTCCTGTGTTCAAGGATGTCTGGTTAAGTAGAACCCCCATGGGCAGGGTGGGACGGCCTGAGGAAGCCGCGGCCGCCATCCTTTTCTTGCTGTCAGATGCGGCGAGTTTCATCACGGGAGTTACGTTGCCGGTCGATGGTGGGTGGACCGCTTTTGGAGGAGCCGGCGACGCCAGCCAAGACGGCTGACCGTTGCGTAGCTTGGTGCCAGACGAAGGAAAGACCGTGCAAGACAGCGCAGGCAAAAGATCGATATCGTCGGCCCAATCGGGGGAGTCTGGCCCACTACTGAGCGTGCAAGGAGTCAGCGTGCGTTTTGGTGGCATCACGGCGCTGAGCGATGTCTCGTTTGATGTCGGGGAACTCGAGATCTGCGGCATCATCGGTCCAAACGGGGCCGGTAAAACCACTTTGTTTAACTGCCTTGCGGATGACTTGCCGCCCCTTGTCCAACAAAATCCGGAAGTAATCCGGGCTTACCTAGGAGCGCCGGTGTCATGAAGATGATCCTGGGCAGAAAGCGCACTTTCGCCGAACTTGCGGGAAGGGTTGCGATATTGGCTGGGGCATTGCGTGGGCTCGGCCTGAAAGCCGGTGACCGGGTCTGCATGCTGTCGCTCAACTCAGATCGCTACCTGGGGTATTACCTTGCCGTTTACTGGGCCGGCGGTGCGGTCAATCCTGCCAATATTCACTGGACCGCAGCCGGGATTGCCTATTCGCTGGATGACTGCGAAACGGCATTATTGATTGTGGACGATACCTTCAAAGCCATGGCGCAGGGACTCCGGGAAACCTGCAAGCCGCTCAAGCCGCTGATTCATGCCGGCGACGGCGAGCCACCGGCAGGCATGTTGTCATACGAGGGGCTAATTACTGACAGCGCGCCGGAAGCGGACGCCTATCGCAGCGGCAACGACCTGGCGGGTGTCTTCTACACCGGCGGCACCACCAGCTTTTCCAAAGGCGTCATGCTGTCCCATGCCAACCTGGCCAGCAATTGCCTGGTGCTGCAGGCCAATGGCGTGGTCGGAACCGACAGCGTGGGTCTGCACGCGGCACCGATGTTCCACCTAGCCGATGGCGCTTTCATGAACGTACTGCTGTCGGCCGACGGTACCCATGTGATGATTTCCAGCTTCACGCCGATCGGTGTCCTGCAGACGATTGAGAGCGAGCAGGTTTCGGCTAGCCTGCTGGTACCTACCATGATCCAGATGCAGGCAGACCATCCGGACGTCGGTCAATACAGGTTGGACAGTCTGAAGTCCGTTATTTACGGCACCTCCCCGATCAGCGAGGCGGTGATAGACCGCGCCATGAAGGCCCTGCCTTCGGCCACATTCTGCCAGGCTTATGGCATGACTGAACTCTCGCCGGTGGCCACCCTGTTGCTGCCGAAATACCACCTGCCCGAGCAGCGTTCGCTGGGCAAGATGCGCTCGGCCGGGACTGCCTGCACGCTGGCCGAAGTCCGCATCGTCGATCCCGATGGCAAAGAGGTGCCGCTCGGGATAGTCGGTGAGGTCGCTGTGCGCGACCCGGGTGTCATGCTCGGCTACTGGAACAAGCCGGTAGAGACTGCCGCGGCGGTGCGCAATGGCTGGATGCACACCGGCGACGGCGGTCGCATGGACGAGGAAGGTTATGTCTTCATTGTTGACCGGATCAAGGACATGATCGTGACCGGCGGCGAAAACGTCTACAGCATCGAAGTCGAGAACGTGGTGCTCAAGCACCCGGCGGTGGCCCGGTGTGCAGTAATTGGCATCCCCAGTGAGCAATGGGGCGAGCTGGTCCATGTCTCGGTGGTTCTCAAGCCAGGTTCGCAAACGACGCCCGACAGCATCATCGATGCATTGCAAGACCTTGATCGCCAACTACAAATGCCCGCGCAGCGTGGTCTTTTTGGAGGCCCTACAGCTGTCCGGAGCCGGCAAGATTCTGAAGAACAAGCTACGCGAGCCGTTCTGGAAAGACACGCCGCGCAATGTCGCTTAATCAAATTCATCCATAGGAGTAAACAACATGACAGAGCAAGTTTTGGTCGCCGGCGTCGGCATGATTACGTTCAAGAAACCTGGGGCCAGCCTGCCCTATTTCGAAATGGGTGCACAGGCCATCCGGCGGGCACTGACCGACGCGGGCCTTGGCTATGAACTGGTGCAACAGGCCTACGCCGGTTACGTCTACGGCGACTCGACCTGCGGTCAGCGCGCCCTTTACGAGGTCGGCATGACCGGCATTCCGGTCGTCAATGTCAACAACAACTGCTCCACCGGCTCCACAGCATTGTTCCTGGCGCGCCAGGCGGTTGCCAGCGGCGCTGTCGATTGCGTACTGGCAGTCGGTTTCGAGCAGATGCAGCCCGGCGCCCTGGGTACACACTGGACCGATCGGCCCAGCACGTTTGAGAAATTTGATACGCTGTGCGCTGAGATATCCGGCGGTACCGAGTTGCCATTGGCCTTGCGCTATTTCGGCGGCGCCGGTCGGGAGCACATGCAGCAATACGGCACCAAACTGGAAACCTTTGCCAAGATCAGGGCCAAGGCCAGCCGTCATGCGGTCCACAATCCGCTGGCCATCTTCCGTACCGAAATGAGCGAAGAGGATGTGATGCTGGCCCCGGCGCTTTGGCCGGGCGTGATGACGCGCCCCATGGCATGCCCTCCGACCTGCGGTGGTGCCGCAGCCCTGCTGGTGTCGCGCGCCTTTGCAAAACGGCATGGTCTGTCGCCCAAGGTCCAAATACTGGCGCAAAACATGACCACCGATTTCAGCTCGACCTTCGAGTCACGTTCCATGATCGATCTGGTGGGCTTTCAGATGACGGCGGCTGCGGCCAAGGCGGTCTACGAACTGGCTGGTATCGGACCCGACGAGGTCGATGTTTGCGAGCTGCACGACTGCTTTGCCCAGAACGAATTGCTAACTTACGAGGGTCTGGGTTTGTGCCCGATCGGCGGCGCCGAGCGCTTTGTCGAGGACGGCGACAACACTTATGGCGGCAAGATCGTCACCAACCCGTCAGGCGGTCTGCTGAGCAAGGGCCATCCGCTGGGCGCCACCGGCCTGGCGCAGTGCTATGAGCTGACGCACCAATTGCGCGGCACGGCCGACCAGCGTCAGGTCAAAGGCGCTCGCCTGGGCTTGCAGCACAACCTCGGGCTAGGCGGCGCGGCGGTCGTCACGCTGTACGGCCAGGCCTAGACAAACCGCGTGAATTTGGACCAATACGTCTGAAGGGAAACCCGATGATTGACAAGAAATGGATAGGTCACGAGCTCCCGGCCTCGGTGTTGCCGATCGAACGTAGCCGCCTGCGGTTCTTTGCCAAGGCAATTGGTGAGACCGATCCGGTTTACACCGATACCGCCGCTGCGCGCAGCGCTGGCTATTCCGATCTGCCGGCTCCACCGACCTTTTTGTTTGCTGCAGAGCTTGACTCCGGCGCGTCAGACCAGATGCTCGCGGAGCTACAGATCCCGATCGCCAAACTGCTGCACGGTGAGCAGAGTTTCACCTACCACCGGGCCGTCTGCGTTGGCGACACGGTAAGCGTACGCTCCACCATCACCGACATCTACGACAAAAAGGATGGCGCGCTGGAATTCGTGGTGAAGACCTCGCGCGCCACCAACCAGCAGGGCGAACTGGTGGCCGAACTGCGCTCGGTCATCGTCTGCCGCCACTGACCTAGGATCAGCATGAATCTACCCACTTTTGCCGACGTTCAAGTTGGCGACGAACTGCCGGCGCTTCAGCTGCCACCCGTCGATCGCACCACGCTGGCCTTGTTTGCTGGCGCCTCGGGCGACCATAACCCGATCCACATCGACACCGACGTGGCGCGTCGCGCCGGTATGCCCGATGTTTTTTCACAGGGAATGCTGGGCATGGCATGGCTGGCACGCGTGATCACGGGCTGGGTCCCGCAAAAACAGCTACGCCGCTTCGACGCGCGTTTCCAGGGCATCACCCACCTGGGCAACGCCATCCACTGCAATGGCCGCGTGCTTGAAAAACTTGAACTTGACGGCGAGCACTGCGTGCGCATCGAGCTGCGCAGCGCCAACCAGTTCGGACAGACCAAGATCGTCGGCGAAGCCCTCGTCGCCTTGCCTTAACAAAACTTCTGGAGAACGCCTTTTGACCAGCAAACTCGAAGGCAAAGTTGCCGTAATCACCGGCTCCGGTCGCGGCATCGGCCGCGCTATCGCACTGAAACTGGCCAGTGAAGGCGCACGTATCGTGGTCAACGATCTCGATGCCGAGCCAGCGCAGGAGACGATACAGGCGATCATGGATATCGGCGGCCAAGCGGTGTCCTGCGTCGGCAGCATCGCCGCTCCGGACTTTGCCGATCGTTTCATCGGCACCGCGATCGGTGAATACAAGGGCCTGGACATCATCATCAACAACGCGGGCTACACCTGGGACAGCGTGATCCAAAAAATGACCGACGAGCAGTGGTACGCGATGCTCGATTGCCACTTGACCGCACCGTTTCGCATCCTTCGCGCCGCCCAGCCGGTGATCCGCTCCTTAAGCAAGACAGAAGCAGAATCCGGTCATCGCAACGTGCGCAAGGTGGTAAACATCTCGTCCGTCGCGGGGCTGTTCGGCAACGCAGGGCAAACCAATTACGCCAGCGCCAAGGCTGGCATCGTGGGCATGACGCAAACCTTGGCCAAGGAGTGGGGGCGTATGAATGTGACGGTGAATTGCGTGGCCTACGGCTTGATCAAGACCCGGTTGACCACCAGCGTCGCGGGCGAGTCCAGCGCCAACATCGATGGCCGCGACATCAAGCTCGGCGTCAACCCGGATCTCATGGCCATGATGGAACGTGCTATTGCGCTGGGTCGTGGCGGCACGCCCGAAGAAGCGGCCGGCGCAGTCTATCTGCTGTGCATCCCGGAGTCGGACTACGTCAGCGGCCAGACCTTGATGTGCAGCGGCGGACTGACCGGTATCTGAACCATGTTGCCGCAGTTGTACCACCAATGGTTGTTTGTCGCTCTACGTGGCAGTACCCGACTGCAGGGGCTTACGCCGACGCTTGTCCGAACGATATTTACGGCGGCACCAACGAAATCCTGAGCGAGGAAACAACATGGCTGGTCCCCTAACTGGTTTCAGAGTCTTGGAGATGTCCGGCATTGGTCCGGGTCCCTTTTGCGCCATGATGCTGGCCGACATGGGGGCTGAGGTGGTTTGCATCGACCGCAAAACACCCAGTATGTTTGCCGGTGGCGGGAGTATCGTGGACCGAGGCCGCCGCACTGTGGTGCTGGACCTCAAGAGTCCAGCTTCCGTCGGCATCGTGATGCGTTTGGTCGAGCGCAGCGATGCGCTGATCGAGGGCATGCGACCTGGCGTTATGGAGCGTATGGGCCTGGGTCCCGTACCCTGCCTGCAACGCAATCCCCGGCTCGTCTATGGTCGCATCACGGGCTGGGGTCAGACCGGCCCCTTGGCGCAAGCCGCTGGGCATGACCTGAACTACATTGCGATCACCGGTGCACTCCATGCGATGGGACATGCAGACCGGCCACCAACACCACCTCTGCATTTGGTGGGAGACATGGGTGGCGGGGCCATGATGTTGGCCTTCGGCATTGTCAGTGCCTTGCTGGAGGCGAGCCGCTCTGGCCAAGGTCAGGTGGTGGACGCGGCCATGTGCGACGGGGTATCGACGCTGTCGACCATGTACTATGCGTTGCTGAAATCGGGCATGTGGTCGACGCGGCGCGAGGCCAATATGCTCGACGGCGGCGCGCACTTTTATGGCAGTTACATCTGTGCCGACGGCAAGTTCGTCTCGATCGGTGCGATCGAGCCGCGGTTCTACGCCACGCTGTTGCAGCTTTGCGGCATCGACGACCCAGATTTCAAAGCCCAGTGGTCGCAAGAGGAATGGCCGGTCTTGCGCCGCAAACTGGAAGACCTGTTCAAGACTCGCAGCAGAGAACAGTGGTGTGAACTCCTCGAAGGTACTGATGCGTGTTTTGCACCAGTGCTTGATTTTGCAGAAGCGACGCAGCATCCGCACAACGTGGCCCGCGGTACCTTTATTGAAACCGATGGCGTCACGCATCCGGCCCCGGCACCGCGCTTCAGCCGCACGCCCGGTGTGGCGGGGTCTGTACCCAAGGTGGGGCAACACACACTTGAAATACTGAACGAGCTCGGATACTCCGAGATGGAGATATCGGCCCTGCGTGAGAGCAGTGCGATTGTGTAACGGGTCGCGGCAGGCCAGCTCACAGCCGCCGTTGGCCGCTCGGCACAGAAATTTGACCTGTCGCCTACCTCATGCTGCGGACCCGTCAAAGCCTTGCGCGACAAAGCTTTTACTCACGATCTGGAGACGCACCTCACCCTGGGACGTGGACGGTTGATCCAGAGCGCAAGGTCTGCAGACGTCAAGGGGAGAATTGCATCATTCATAGAAAGGCGATCGCCGAATTTCATCGGTTCATGAGCCTGTGGCGTGTCGCATCGACTTGAGAGGATGTGGCACTTGGTTCAGCGCGTCAATTGCGGGATTGGCCTGATTATTACCCGATTGAGTCGCTTCGTCTGGCACGCTTCAATGCGTGCAATGGGTATTGTTCAGCGACCTGCTCAGCGGAAAGTAGTTCAAGCTAGGCGGATTTGCAGCTCATTCCTCCATCCACTGGTAGCAGCACGCCAGTGATGTACTTTGCTTCGTCGGATGCCAAGAACACGGATGCCCAGGCAACGTCCCAGGCGTCGCCCATGGATCCAGTCGGGCAGGCCGCGTTCCTGGCCGCGACCATCGCTTGCTCGTCGTCGTAAAGTGGCATCAGGACCGACCTTATGACTGGTGTGTTCATCATTCCCACCAGGATGGCATTGGCTCTGATGCCTTTGCGGGCATACTGCAGCGCGATGGCCTGAGTGAATTGGTTTACCGCTGCCTTGAACGCCGCATACCCAACATAAGCCGTTCCAACCCAGCGTACGCTCGCGATCGAAGAGATGTTAATAATCGACCCACTGCCCTGAGCCTCCATCACGGGCAACACGAACTTGCAGGTCCAGAAGAGCGGATCAACGTTGAGCTTCATGGCGTCGAACCAAGTGTCTCCGCTCATCTCGACCGGACCTCCGATGTGCGCATAACCGACGTTGTTGTGCAGAATGTCAATGCGGTTGTAGCGGCCAAGGCAGCTGTCCACCGCGGCCTTGACCTGCTCCGGCCTCGTCACATCGGCGGCCACTGCGTGGCAGAGGCCACCTTCATCGCGAATGATGGCTGCAGTCTCTTCGGCCGCCTCGAGCTTGATGTCGACCGCCACGACGCGCGCACCTTCGCGCGCATACGCAACTGCAGCAGCCTTGCCATTGCCCCAACCGGGACCGATACTACCGGCGCCATAGACCAGCGCCACCTTGCTCTTCAGACGGTCTGACATGTTCGAATGCCTCTTGTGTGTGTGTTGCGTTGACTCATGCCCTGCTTGGAGCCAAATCCAGAGCATCGACTGTGCCCTGCTTCTTTAGCAAGGCACGCTGGATTTTTCCGGTGGCGGTCTTCGGCAGCCTTTCGACGATCTTCGCGAAGCGCGGTCGTGCGAAGCGCGGCAGCCTGGCGCTGGCCTCGTGAACGACAGTTGCGCAGTCGAGGGCTGCACCAGCCAGGGGAACGAGCGCCAACATTACCTCGTCCTCGCCGCCAGGGATGTCCGAGGGCACGGCGTACGCAGCCACCTCAGCGACTCCGGGCAACTCGCCAACGACAGCCTCTACCTCTGTGGCCGATATGTTCTCGCCGCGGCGGCGAATGCAGTCCCTCAACCGGTCGATAAAAGTGACGACCCCCGTCTCGTCGATGACCCCGGCGTCGCCGGTGTGAAACCAGAGGTTGCGCCACGCCTCGACAGTCTTGTGCGGCGCGTTGTAGTAGCCCGCCATGAAGCCGAACGGCACACGTGGCCGCACCAAAATTTCGCCGACCTGGCCGGCGGGAAGGGGCAGATCCGTCTCGGCGTCGGCAATGCAAACCTCGAAGTGCTCACCGTGTACCCAGCCTGCCTTGCCAGGAATCGGTGAGCCGACTCGACCCCAGATCGGTATGTTGACTTCGGTCATACCGAAGCCCGAGACGACATCTTGCACGCCGAAGCGCGAGCGGAACTGTTCCTCATGGCTTGGGAGGTTGGGTGCGTTGAGCATCGCGCGCAAGTGGTGATCCCGATCGTGACGGGACGGCGTTTGGGCCACTACGAAGGCGGCCGTGGTACCGAGCAGATTGGTCACCGTCGAGCCATGCGTGCGTATGTCCGAGAGCCAGTTGCTGGCGCTGAATCGCGTTCGAACGAAAGCCGGTATGCCGGCAAGCAAGGTCGCCCCCAACTGCATCAGCAGACCGTTCGCGTGAAATAGCGGAAGGCAGATGTAATAGCGGTCGTCATGACCAAGCTGCATGCTCTTGATCGCCCCAATGCCGTACAAGGCGCAGTGCGCGTGCGGCATCAGCACACCCTTGGAGGGACCGCTTGTTCCGGACGTATACATGATGCAGGCCGTGTCCGATGCCGCGGGGGCGTGACCGTCCCATTCTGGCATGCCGTCGTAGCGGCGCCAGTCAACGGGCCGTATGCCGCGGTCCCAATTGAAGGATGATGGACCGACGGTGACGATGGTCTTCAAGTGGGGGAGCTGCGAGCTGATTGCTTCGAGGACCGGCACCAGTGCGGCACTGATGATCAGGCAGCTCACCTCGGAGTCGTTCAGTTGGTGCTTCAGGAAATCGCCACGCAGCTCAGTGTTGACCATGACCGCAATGGCGCCGGTCTTTCCGAGTCCCATCCACGCGGTGATGAAATCGCAGCCGTTAAACATTAACATGCCCACTCGCTGCCCATGGCGCACGCCGAGGTCGTAGAAGAACGATGCTGCCCGCCGGGCCCGAGTCTGGGCAGCGCCGAACGTCAAGGTGTCCCCGGTGTCATCAATGACCCACATGCTGTCGGGGCGTCGCTCGGCCATTTCCGTCAGGACTCCCGGTAATACCCAGCTCAAGGGGTTCTTCATCCCGCTAAACATCTCTTCTCCCTTAAGGGCCTATGAATCAGAATGCGTGCGCCACGCCGGCCGAACCGTCATTCGAGGTTCAGATTGAGTGTTTTTGCGATCGCCCCCCAAATGGCACGGTCACGCTTTGTTTTGTCGCCCAGCTGGGCACTCGTTAGCCTGGTTATTGTGTAACCCTGACTGGCGATGGTCTTGCTTACCACCGGGTCGGCCAAAACCGCGTTGACGGCCCGGTTGACGAACTCGACGATTTCGGGTGGGGTGCCGGCCGGCGCGAAGATTGCGAACCAGGGCACTGCGCGGAAGTCCACTCCCAACTCGACAACGGTGGGCACGTCAGGCAGTGCTGCAGCCCGCTTCTCGCCCATCACCGCTGCATGGCGCATTTTGCCTTCCTTGACAAACTGCTCATACAGACCTGTCGCCATCATAGAGATGTGTACATCGCCCGCCAGCAATGCGGTATTTATGTCTGGTACGGACTTGTATGGGATATGACTGAAGCCCGCACCGGTGCCCTGCCTGATCGCTTCGAGTAGCAGGTGCGACGCGGTTCCGATTCCGTAACTGGCCCAGTTCACCTTGTTCGGGTTGGCCTTCGAGTAGGCGATCAACTCGGGCAGCGTTTTCGCCGGATGTGAGGTAGGGATAGTGATGCCAGCGATGGCGTCGGCGACCGCTGCCACCGGGACGAAGTCCTTCTCGGCATCGTAGGCCAGTTTCTTGAAGGTGAACGGGTTCACCACCAAGATGTCTGAGATGACCATGCACATCGTGTAACCGTCGGGTGCGGCTTGCTTGCACGCCGTGGCACCGATCATCCCGCTGGCCCCTGCCTTGTTCTCTATCACCACGGGCTGCTTCAGCGATTTAGCCATCTCCTGGCCGATGGTCCGCGCAAGGACATCGGTGGAGCCGCCGGCGCCGAAGGGCACGATCAACTTAATTGGACGATCGGGGTAGGCATGCGCGGCGGCGGCGAGGACCAGCAGAGTCGCAGCTGCTAGGGACTTAACAAGTGGTTTCATCGGGTTGTCTCCTTGTGAATGGTGGTTTGGTCTTGATCATCTAAGTTCTCCTTTCAATTTTGGTTCGTTACCCAGGTGGACTTCAGAACTTGTCGAGTTTCATGCCTTACGACTCGCCTGAGTATCCGTTCGCTTCAGATAGGTCACCATTGCCGTCTGATCAGAATTCGCGGCCGTGGTTTTCGGGTGCTCCAGGACCCAGGGTAGGTCTTGTGGGCGTACTAGGGCCTCCAATCCCCTCCACAGGCCGTCGATGCCGTTTGGACCTAGTGCGTCGAGCGCCATCGCCACGCGCACAACCTGGTTCCGGGTCAGTTTGGCCAACAGCGCAGCGCCCTTATTGGTGAGAAAGTTCTGTCGGATGCGGCGATCAGTAAGGTTGTAACGCTGTTCGAGGTACCCAAGGGCGGACAGTTGGTTGGTGGTGCGTGCCAGCGCCTGGTTCGTAATGCGCAGCAGCGCCATTAGTTCCCGCACGCTGATGCCCGGTTTCTTGTTCGAAAAATACATTACCCTATGATGCGGGCGACCGATGCCGTGCTTGGCGAGGATGTGGTCCGCACAGTCGGCCTGATCAATGTGGGCGAAGTAGATCAGTTCCACAGTTCGCATGGCCGATTGTTCAATCCTTTTGCGATTTAGTTCCGCTTCTACGGTGACTGGGTTGATCGCGTCGGTGGCAGATTTTTTCATTTCATTTTTTCACTGGAAAGGCTGATAGGAATTAGTGCACAGGAGCCTGTAATCCACCTAGCCAGGGGATGTGACGCAGCGCCTCGCCGGGGGCTTCTTCCAGTTCACTACCAACCAGGCTATTCCAGCGATTGAACCAGCCGAACAGAGCGATCCCGGCGACGATTTCTAGAATTTGCGCCTCGTTGAAATGACAGCGCGCCTGGGCGAATACAGCTTCTGACGACCCGATGGGTGATGCGCCCCCCGCAGTTGCGATCGCCAGTGCAGCACGTTCATCGGGGGAGTAGTGAAGGCTGGTCGTGTACTGATGGAGCTCCGCGAGTTTGGCCCAAGGCACGCCCAGATGGTGCGCTGCGTGTACGGTGTGTGTCGCGCTATACAAGCAGCCCGCTGTCCGGCTCACCTCGCAGGCGACGAGAAAGCGTAAGGGTGAAGGCAACTCGCCTTCGTCACGAAGTGCCGCCTGCACGAGACCGAGGACAGCCGCGAGGAGACCGGGCTTGCGCGCCATCGTGAGAAGGGCGTTTGGCCGGTACCCGACGAAGCCGACCAGTTCTTCGAGACGAGGATCACGCGAGCGGGGATCGTGCGCGGCCAGTGGGGCAAGCTGAGCCGTCATACTTTCAGATATCCTTTCCCGGCTTTTTACCAGACTCCGGCCAGTGAACCAAGCATTTCACGACCGAGCGCCAGAGCGCCGCAGCGGGGAAGAGAGTGACAGGGTAAGTCACGCGAGTGTCCTTTCGTGTACCGATATACATTGATCTGCTTTTGAAGCGTATAAATAGTACAACAAGATTTATCTATATTGATTTGGTATATACCCTAATGCAGTAGATACATTCAAATTGGAGATACAAGTGAGCGGGTTCAACAGGCTGCTTGTTCGATGGACGCTGATCACGGGCGCAGCTGGTGGTCTTGGATGGGCTATGGCAGAACGTTTTGCGATCGAGAGCGTGCGGATCGCCACCTGTGATGTCAACGCGGCCACGCTGGATGAGGCGCGCATGCGCCATCCTGAATGGCATTGCATACATACTGACGTCTCGAACGAGGATCAGGTCGGGACATTGTTCGATACAGCGAGCTCAGCCTTGAGAGGACTGGACATCCTGGTCATCAACGCGGGCATCGCGGGATCTACAGCGCCGATCGAGACCATCCTGACCAGGTGCGGCAGGCCGTGTATGCGACGAACGTGCCGGGCAGCTTTCTATGCACACGCCAGGCGGTCCCCCTACTCAAGGTTCAGGGTGGCCCATCTTGTTCACCTCGACTGCTGCTGGCCGCTTCGGTGTGTCGTTTCGCGCGCCATATGCGTGGGCCAAGTCGACCCGTGTCGGTCTTGCCAATATCTTGGCGAGCGAACTTGGGGCCGCGCACATTCACCTCAAGCCACCCCGCCAGGTCCAACGCGTGGCGCCCGACTCGATGGCGTTATGGCCTCAAGGGAGAAGACGTTTGGTCGAACATTCGACGAGCAGAAGGCCATCGAACTTCGTAGCGCCGCGTCAGGTATCGCCGCCAACCCGGATGACATTGCTAACGCAGTTGCGGAATGCTTCTTGATGAAAAACGCATTGAGGAATCCAAGGGGGCAAGATAAGAGGAAAAACTGTGTGCGATCTCGGGTGGCGGAGTTCAAAGGTCCATCACGCCAATGCCCTTTGGAAAAACCAGAAGGTTCCAAAAGCCATTGACAGATACGAGGCCGCCCGGGTGGTTCCGACGATGCCAGCAGGACCGCTCACCAGTCGAACACCCCGCATCACCAGTGCAGCGGTTAACGCAACTACGATCTGCCCCAGCTCAATGCCCGCGTTGAAGCCAGCCAGGCTCATGGCTTTGCCCATGCCGTCCACACCCAAGTCGCTCAACGCTCCGGCCAAACCGAGACCATGAATCAAGGCGCAGGCAAATACCAGTGACAGTCGGAGCGCCACTGAATGCGGAAAGCTGCGATGCGCCAGCCAGCGGTCAAATAGCGCCATCCCCACGATGGTTGTGGCAATAGCGGGTTCAACCAGTCTGGACGGAACTGACAGCCCATACCAGGTGCAGGCAACCAGAGTCATCGCGTGACCGGCGGTAAAGCAGGTGAGCGCCAACACCACGTGGCGCAGGTTCCATGCGGCGGCCAGCACCACCAGCAAGAACAACAGATGGTCCGCACCGGATAGCACATGAACTGCACCTGGCTGAACTTGCGCGGCAAAGCTTGCCCAGGCAGAGGGCAACACAGCCGCTTGAGGATGCTCGGGTGTCAGCGTGATGTGCTGTGATTCGGTGCCCCGCGTGACAGCAATTTGCTCGGTTTGCTCGTCTGCACGTGTACCAAACAGCCGCAACGCAAACGTCAGATCCGTGGCTTTCGCAGGAATCGCAAAGCGTCCCAAAACCACCAGGTGGGTGGATGGCGCCGAGGGGGTGCCATCAGGCGGTGCTGTGTTCAACATTACGCCTTCCAGTGCACAACGCCCCTGGTCGCTGTCCAGTACCACCCCCTGCTTGATTTGGGACTCGATGCTTGCGCCATGGGCACGCAGTTCGCCCACCGAAAGCAAGCCATCGTGGTCGTCATCGATTCCCGAAAAAGAAGATACGGGCAGTGACAGCACCATATAGGCCCCATCGCCCACGATGTTCAACGTTCCGCGTTGCGACACCACCAGGTGGGCATGGGCGGCTGACACCGCAGCGACTGCGAGCATGCAAGCCAGCAGCCATTGGCGCATAGGCTTCACAGCTTTCCTTTGACGCAGCGTTGCAGGTGGGGAAAGCTATCTGTGGCGTAGTAGTGATAAATGCCCTTCGGAAACTCGGGTGTGATACCAGTGCGGCCATTGCATTCGTCCAGATCACCCAAACCGGCCACGTATTCATAGTCTTGCGTGAAGGTGCCCATTGCATAGGTCGTGGTGGTTGCCGGTCGTTTGGCATCAGGCGTCGTCTTGGTGCGGTAACTGGACGTGACCACCTTGATGGCAGAGCTTGCGTCGGTTGCCACCGTGTAGCCGTAGCGCGCATAGATCGGAAAACCATCAGCCGCCCAGCCAATCAGGGTCATGGTCTTGTTTCCATTGCTCAGCTTCGTGACCAGGCCTTCTGGAATACCGTGGTAGTGATACATCCCGTTGGGCTGCACGTGCGCGTTGCTGGT
>JAIPCE010000262.1 GCA_021738345.1 Rhodoferax sp.
CGGTGCGCATCGGCAATCAAGTGGTTGCCATGGTGCGCATGGTCGCGCTCAAGCCGGTACCTACTGAAGTGGAAGTGCGATTTTTGAACACGCAGTACCAGAGCATCGTCGTGATGGCTAGCGTGTTGCTCTTGATTGCGTTGGTGGGTGCATTTTGGTTTTCCGGGTATTGGGTACGCCCCTTAATCGAGATGCAAGCCGCTACCGAAAAAATTGCGCAGGGCGAGTTTGATACCAGACTGAACGTAACGCGTAGCGATGAAATTGGTGATGCCATGCGCAACATCAATCAGATGGCTGCGGGCTTGAAGAAGCTCGAAGGTGCCAGGCGTCAATGGATTGCAGACATGTCCCACGAACTGCGCACGCCTCTGACCGTGCTGCGCGGCGAAATTGACGCGCTCATCGATGGCATCATCGCGCTGACACCCCAAGCCGTGCGGTCCCTGCGTGAGGAAGTGTTGCAACTCAATGCACTGGTCGATGATTTGCATTTGCTGGCCATGTCCGATCTTAGGGCGCTGCCTTGCTATTTTGAAGAAGTGGATGCAGCACGGCTTCTGCGGGCCATTTTGCAGCGGTTTGCGCTGAGAGCCGCCCAAGTCGGATTGACGCTCACTTTGAAAGTGGACCGAGAAGCGTCAGCCATGGTGCGCTGGGACGCGAAACGCATTGAGCAACTGGTGGGAAATCTGCTCGACAACAGTCTGCGCTATACCGATGCACCGGGACAGGTAATCCTCAGGCTACGCAGCGACGACGAATCCAAGGTTGTCATTGAAGTGGAAGATTCCGCCCCCGGCGTGTCGGCGGATGACTTGCTTCGCATCTTCGAGCCCTTGTACCGTGCCGACGCTTCCCGCGGACGCTCAACCGGTGGCAGCGGGCTCGGGCTTGCCATCTGCGAGCAAATCGCCAGAGCGCACCACGGCTTGATTCGCGCTGAGGCATCCGCTTTGGGTGGTGTGCTGTTCCACCTTGAACTGCAGCGTCTTGGAGATGAATCCGTATGACCGACATCACTGCGCAACGCGTGCTGGTCGTTGAAGACGACCGCAAGATATCCGACCTGCTGCAAAACTATCTGCGTGCCAGCGGTTATGAGGCCGAGGCCGCGTACGATGGCCGAGACGCATTGCGGCAAATTGAGCGGCAAGTGCCCGATGCCGTTATTCTGGACTGGATGTTGCCTGGGTTGGACGGTATCAGCGTGTGCAAGGCGGTGCGCGCCTTCAGTGATGTGCCGATCCTCATGCTGACCGCACGCATTGACGAAGTGGATCGGCTATTGGGCCTCGATACCGGAGCGGATGACTACGTTTGCAAACCCTTCGCACCGCGCGAAGTGATGGCCCGTATTCGTGCCCTGCTGCGCCGTGCCGAGGGAAGAGTGAAAACGTCGACCAAGCCATGGGAGGTTGATGACGCGTCCTTCAGAATCAGCTGGCGTGGCCAATGGCTGGTGTTGACACGCATCGAGTTCATGATGTTTCGCCTGCTGCTGAGTCGCCCTGGGCGGGTCTACTCACGCGATCAGTTGCTGGCCAGTGTGCATGACAGCCAGCGCGATATCAGCGACCGCGCCATTGACACGCATATCAAAAACCTGCGCAAGAAAGTGCAGGCGGTAGAACCAGGAACAGATTGCATTGCTTCGGTGTACGGTGTGGGGTACCGATTTGACATTCCGGACTGATGGCGGATTTCAAGCCGGCCGCGCTTCGCGCCCGGCTAACTTGGTTTAAGCTAGGAGCTCCTTCGTTACGTTCCTGTACCCATGCCCTACCTTGACCTTGCAGATGATCCTGAAGACAGTCGCCATACCGCGGCCGAACGTGCCAGCGCGGCAGCGCGCAGCACCTGGATCAGTGTCGGTGTCAACCTGGTGCTGACTGCGGTTCAGATTTCGGTCGGCATTTTTGCCAAATCGCAGGGCCTGATTGCCGACGGTATCCATTCACTGTCCGATCTGGTGGCAGACTTTGTCGTGCTGCTGGCTGGGCACCACAGCAAGAAAGGCGCCGATGAAGACCACCCCTATGGGCACCAGCGGTTTGAGACTGCGGCTTCGCTGGTGCTGGGACTGCTGCTGTTGGCGGTGGGGGTCGGCATGCTGTGGTCTGCCTTTCGCAAGCTCGAAACCCCCGAATCGGTGGCCCAGGTGCACGTGCTTGCCTTGTGGGTGGCCGGTGCCTCGCTGGCCGCCAAGGAGCTACTGTTTCGCTACATGCTGAAGGTTGCCATGCGGGTCAAGTCGAGCATGCTTGTGGCCAATGCCTGGCACGCACGCTCCGACGCGGCATCGTCGCTGGTCGTCGGGGTGGGCATTATTGGCAACTTGGCAGGCTACCCGATTCTCGATCCGATTGCTGCACTGATCGTGGGCTTTATGGTGACCAAAATGGGCTGGGAATTTTCCTGGAGCGCGATGCACGACCTGATGGACCGCGCTGTCGATGTCCAGGAGGTGGCTGCGATTCGCAAGACACTTCTTGAAACACCTGGTGTCGCTGGTGTGCACGATGTTCGCACCCGCAAGATGGGCGATTTGATCGTGATGGATGCCCACCTTGAGGTTGCCGCCGACATTAGCGTGGAGGCCGGTCACGACATTGCAGTATTGGCGCGCCAGCGGGTGATGCAGCGTCATCGGGTGCTCAATCTCATGACCCATGTCGATCCTTTGCATTGTCCTGACCTAGATCACCTGGAGCAGCCATTGGCACCGCTACGTTGACACCAAACGCTCTACCATAGCGAGACAAGGAGTCCATGACATGCGCGAATTAAAGATTTCGACCCGCCTCGCTCTGCTGATTGCCATGCTGTCAGCCATGCTGGTGGCGATCGGTTTTCTGGGCCTGTACGGAATCGCTCAGTCCAATGCGGCACTGCAGTCGGTGTACATCGACCGCGCCTTGCCGCTCGAAACCTTGTCAGAAGTACAGCGCATCTACCTGCGTAACCGGCAACTCATCTCTGACTCTTTGCTCGATCCCACAGTGGAAACCTATAACCGCAACAGCGATGCGATCGAGGCCAACACCGCAAGCATCCAGAAGCTGTGGTCGTCCTACACCGCCAGCAAGCTGACCGTCGAGGAAGCCCAGTTGGCCAAGGCCTTCGCAGTCGCCGGCGCCAATTTCGTGCAGGAAGGACTCAAGCCGGCGGTGATGGCACTGCGCGCCAATGACTGGGCCGAGACTTCACGCATCAGCGTCGAGGTCGTGGCGCCGCTCTATTCCAGGTTGCAGGAAGCCCTGCGACCCCTGCTCAAACTGCAAACCCAGGAAGCCAAGCAAGGCTATGAGCAGGCAGCAACGCAGTATGAGCTCATCCGCAATGTCGTTATTGCCAGCATTCTGATCGCATTGGCGCTCGCCGCTTCCTTTGGTTTCTTCCTCATACGTAGCCTGTCAAGCGCTTTTGTCCACGCGATTGAGGTGGCACACGCGGTGGCGCAGGGCGACCTTACGGTGCGCCTGCACGTTGCGGGCAAAGACGAAATGGCGCAACTGATGGCTGCGCTGTCGGTCATGAGCCAGTCGCTGGTGCGGGTGGTTTCCAACGTGCGCCAGGGTTCGGATGGCGTGGCCACTGCCAGTGCAGAAATCGCCCAAGGCAACAACGATTTATCCGCCCGCACCGAGCAGCAGGCCAGCGCGATCGAGCAAACCGCGGCCAGCATGGAGCAATTGGACTCCACCGTGAAGCAAACCGCAGAATCTGCGCGCACCGCCAACGCGCTGGCCATCAACGCCTCGACCGTCGCAGTGCAGGGCGGCACGGTAGTGGGCCAGGTGGTGGAAACCATGAAGGGGATCAACGAAGCCTCGCGCCGGATTGCCGACATCATTGCGGTGATCGACGGAATTGCCTTTCAGACCAATATTTTGGCGCTCAATGCTGCCGTAGAGGCCGCACGTGCGGGTGAGCAGGGCCGCGGCTTTGCCGTGGTGGCCAGCGAGGTGCGCTCGCTAGCCAGCCGAAGTGCCGATGCCGCCAAGGAAATCAAGGGCCTCATCAGCGCCAGCGTCGAGCGGGTCGAGCAAGGCACGGCGCAGGTCGACCAGGCCGGTGCAACCATGGCCGAAGTGGTGGCATCCATCCAGCGCGTCACCGACATCATGGGCAGCATCAGCGAGGCCAGCAACGCGCAAAGTGCCGGTGTGCACCAGGTGGGCGAGGCAATCACCCAGATGGACCAGGCCACGCAGCAAAATGCCGCACTGGTCGAACAAATGGCCGCTGCCGCCAGCAGCCTGAAAACACAGGCGCAGGAGCTGGTGCACGCGGTTGCGGTGTTCAAACTCGACGGTGCCTGATTTCAACGCGCTCCTCATTCACAGGGCATGCGCAGGACCATAGGTTCGGCAGGTTCATTCTTTGAAGTCGGGTAAACCCGTATGACAAGGCCGGCATTTACAGGGATAGTCGCACCATCTTGCTTGCAAAGCTTTCCCCATGCCAGAAACCCGACTAATTCTCGACTACGTCTTTGACCACGAAGCCCGGCAACCTGACAAGGTCTACCTGAGCCAGCCCGTAGGTGGCGGACAGGTGCTGGACTACTCCTGGGCCCGCACGCTGGACCAGGCGCGCCGCATGGCACGCCATCTGCGTGATCAGGGGTTTGAGCCCGGCGCCCGCATTGCCATCTTGTCAAAGAACTGTGCGCACTTTTTCATGGCAGAACTGGCCATCTGGATGGCCGGTGGCACCACGGTGGCGATCTTTCCGACCGAGACCGCCAACACCGTGCGCTATGTGCTGGAACATAGCGAAGCCCGCCTGCTCTTTGTTGGCAAGTTGGACACCTGGCCGCAGCAGGCGCCCGGTGTGCCCGACGGGCTGCCCTGCATTGCCTTCCCTCTGGCGCCGTCCACCACGTTCGACACCTGGGATGCCATCGCGCAGCGCACCGAGCCGCTCACCGGGCAGCCCGGTCGCGCGGCCGACGACCTGGCGATGCTGATCTACACCTCGGGCTCGACCGGTCAGCCCAAGGGCGTAATGATCAGTTTTGCTGCCATTACCCGCGCGGGCGAGGGCATCGCCAATGACACCCGCAAGCGCGTAGGTACCGCCACCGAGAGCCGCATGCTGTCCTACCTTCCGCTAGCCCACAGCTTTGAGCGCTCGTGGGTGCTAGCCGCGTCCCTGGTCGACGGCGGCACGCAGATTTTCTTTGCCGAGTCGATGGATACCTTCCTGCAAGACCTGCAGCGTGCACGCCCCACGCTGTTTATTTCGGTCCCACGCCTATGGCTCAAGTTTCAGCAGGGCGTGTTTGCCAAGATGCCACCCAAAAAGCTCGACCGCCTGCTAGGCATTCCGTTGCTGGGGCGATTGGTCGCACGCAAGGTGCTCAAAGGGCTGGGGCTGGATGCCGTGATACAGGCGGGCAGTGGATCGGCACCGATTCCGGCCGACCTGATCATCTGGTACCGGCGCCTGGGCCTGAAGCTGTTTGAGGGCTACGCCATGACCGAGGACAACTCGTATTCGCACAGCTCCAACGAGCAGTTCAGCGCCCCCGGATACGTCGGCGTGCCGCTGCCCGGGGTGCAAGTGCGCCTCAGCCCCGAGGGCGAAATCCTGATCAAGTCACCGGGTCAGTTCAGCGGCTACTTCAAGCAGCCCGAGCTCACGGCTGCATCGTTTACCGAAGACGGCTTCTTTCGCACCGGAGACCTTGGCGAGCAGCGTACCGATGGCATGCTCAAGATCACCGGGCGGGCCAAAGAACTGTTCAAGACCGCCAAGGGCAAGTACGTGGCCCCCGCCCCGATCGAAAACCGGCTCAACATCCATCCCTTGGTCGAGCTGTCACTGGTCTCGGGCGTGGGGCAGCCCACCGCCTACGGCTTGGTAGTGCTCGACGAAGCGATACGACCCCGGCAAAAAGAGCCAGAGGTGCGCGCGCGGGTGGAACGTGAACTGGCGCAATTGCTCAAAGACGTCAACCAGCAGTTGCCGGACTACGAACACCTGCGCATGCTGGTGGTGGTGGCCGAGCCCTGGTCCATAGAAAATGGCTTTTTGACACCGACCATGAAAATTCGCCGCAGCCGCATTGAGGCAGCGGTGGCACCCCAGCTAGAGTCCTGGTACCAAAGCCCGACTTCGGTGCACTGGGCTTGACTGACATGACGACTACCCCTCTTTCGCGCCATGGCGGCGACCGCGTCGCTGAAGCGCTTCTTGCGCACGGTGTCCGCAGCCTTTTTACCCTCTGTGGGGGTCATATTTCTCCCATCCTCAGTGCCGCCAAGGCGCGCCGCATTCGTATTGTCGATGTGCGCGATGAGGCGACTGCAGTGTTTGCCGCCGACGCCACAGCGCGGCTCACGGGCGTGCCGGGTGTGGCCGCGGTGACCGCCGGCCCCGGCATCAGCAATACCATCACCGCCCTCAAGAACGCGCAGTTGGCGCAGTCGCCCGTCATCTTGATCGGCGGTGCCGCACCCACGGCGCTGCAAGGGCGTGGTGCGCTGCAAGACATTGACCAGCGTCCACTGGTGGCGCCGCATGTCAAGCTGTTCAAGAAAATTGTCCGCGTGCGCGACCTCGGCCCGGCGGTGGATGAGGCCTTTGCAGTGGCGCAGGCGGGCGTGCCCGGTCCGGTGTTCATCGAGTGCCCGGTGGATTTGCTTTATGACGAAGCGTCGATTCGCCAATGGTATGCCGATGCTGCCGGCAAGGGCACCTCGCTGGCTGATCGGGCGCTGCGCTTCTACCTGAACCGCCACGTGCGAAAAATGTTCGATGGCAGCGACCAGGTGCTGGCAGCCCAGGTGCGCGCGGTCGACCCACCGCGCGCATCCGACGCCACGGTGCAGCGGGCCTTGGCCGCGCTGACCCGTGCCGAACGGCCGCTGATGGTGATCGGCAGCCAGGCCATGGTGCTGTCACAACAAGCGCAACGCGTGGCCGAGGCCGTGGGCAAACTGGGCATACCGGTGTATTTGTCGGGCATGGCGCGCGGGCTGCTGGGCCGCGAGCATGCGCTGCAAATGCGCCACCAGCGCCGCACTGCGCTGCGCGAGTCGGACTGTGTGCTGCTGGCTGGTGTGCCCTGTGACTTCCGGCTGGACTACGGCAAGCACGTACGCCGCAACGCCACGCTGATCGCCGCCAACCGCAGCGCCAATGACGCGCGGCACAACCGCAATCCCGACATTGCGGCCATTGGTGATGCC
>JAIPCE010000263.1 GCA_021738345.1 Rhodoferax sp.
ACCAAAACTTCGCCGTCTTCCTGGTATGCAATGATGGACGGTGTGGTGCGGGCACCTTCGGCGTTTTCTATCACTTTGGGCGTATTGCCCTCCATGATGGCGACGCAACTGTTGGTGGTTCCCAAGTCAATGCCAATGATTCTTCCCATGTTTTACTCCTGCTGATTTGAAAATTCGGATGTGAATAACGTGTGGTCAGCACGATCGTTTTCAAGTGCCAAGCACCCGGACCGCCAAAGGGGTGCTACTTCGGTGCAGCAACGGTAACCAGGGCCGGCCGCAAAATACGATCAGCAATGGAATAGCCTTTTTGCAGCACGCTGACGATGGTGTTGGCATCGAACTCGGAAGGCACCACGCTGATGGCCTGGTGCTGATGGGGGTCAAATTTGGAACCCGGTGTGGGGTTGATCGGAAGTACCTTGTTCCGCTCTAGCGCCGCGAGCAATTGACGTAACGTGGCCTGGGCACCTTCACGGATCTGGTCCGCCGTTGCGTCCTGAATGATCAGTCCGGCCTCCAGGCTGTCGGCCACGGGCAGCAGGCTGTCGGCGAAGGCCTCCACTGCAAATTTTCGGGCTTTGGAGATTTCTTCTTCGGCACGGCGTCTGGCGTTTTCGGCGTCCGCTTTGGCACGCAGGTACTGGTCCGCCAGATCAGCGCTTTTGGCTTGCAAGGTGGCGAGTTCTGCCTGCGCCTGGACCAACGGATCGAAGTCTTGGGGGCCTTGAGAAGCCGCCAAATCTTCGGTGGATTGGTACTGTGCGGCAGGCGCGTCTGGTTGGGGTTTGGATGGATTGTCAGTCATGCGAGAGCGTCAGTGTTCAATGCAGACCCGCAACTGGGGTTGCCGCAACAAAGTTCAAGGGGTAAAAGCGAAATTTTTTGCACTGCCCCCGCTAGGTCGCCAGCAGGCCGTAAGCGCCTTTACTCGGATACCCCGATCAGTTCTACGTCGAATTTAAGCGTGGCGTTGGGCGGTATCACGCCGCCGGCGCCACGGCTGCCATAACCCAGGCTCGCCGGTATGATCAAAGTGCGCACGCCGCCCACCCGCATTCCCGCCACACCCTCGTCCCAGCCCCGGATCACCATACCGGCGCCCAGGTGAAATACAAAGGGATCGTTGCGGTCTTTGCTGGAGTCAAACTTGGCTCCCTGGGTCTCGTTGTTGTAAAGCCAGCCGGTGTAATGCACAGTGACACTATGGCCTTTGGCAGCGAGTGTGCCGGACCCTTCCACAGAGTCGATGTACTGGAGTCCGGTGGATGTCGTTTGCATGGTGATAATCCTCAATCAGATAGTGGTAACGCGAACTGCTTGTCCTGGCACGGCACACCGTGCTCCGCAGCACTTTGGGCAAAGTTGCAGACCCGCAGCAAAAAAGGGTGAATTATGCTTGAGCCTTCAGGCTGCCTGTTGGGGCACGATACCTTGGGGCGGTCAGAAGGCTATTCTTGAACTTGGCTAGCCACCCATTTGCTGGCAAAAGCCGGCAGATCGCCGAGTCGCCGGGTGAGATCTGCACCTGCCGGCGTTACCGAATAACCGACGCTGCCATGCATCAATAATCCGGCTGCACGCAGTTCCTTGATGCGAGTATTCAAAGTGTTGGGCGTAATGCTGCCGACGCTGTCCTGCAGGAGCCTGAATTTTTGTGGGTGACCATCACGCAGGGCCCACAACACGCGCATGGCATACCGTGACTCGAGCAAACTTAACAGTTGATTCATTGCTCCTGGATTTTTCGCACTCATTCAAACCTTTCATCGTGAAGGAGCAGTGGCGGACCTGCATGCGATCATGGGGCCGCGCATATCGACAGTCTGCTGTATGGTGCGAAACTATAGCTTAGTTTTTTGATGCTACGAGTTTCATAGCTGTCTCGAGCCGACTACGTTCCGCTGTTGCGAACGATGGGTCCGTTATCCGAGCGGTTTCGGCGAGCCTGACGGCGCGGCGCACACCGGTGCTGTGCCTCCAGGCTTTGCCGATTACGCAAAAGGCTTGTCAGCTTGTGTGCGAGGTGCTAAGGTTCAGCATGCGCCCACCTGAGCGGCGCTCTGGAGTGTTTGATGGTGTTCAATTTTGAGCAAGTTCACAATTATTACGAACGTCTTGTTTTCGAGGGCGTTGCGGCGCGTGCCGAGTTTCACCCCGACTTTACGATGGATATGTTTTCAGATGTCGCCTGTGTTGCTCTGAATCGACTGCCCGCCAAGTACGTGCGCCATGACGTGGACCTGATGTTTTACCTGAGCGAGCCCGAGCGCCGGGCGATCGATCAGGCTCTCGACACCGAAATCCAGGCGGCCTTCAAGTTCGTCATTGAACGTATGACAAAAAACCCGCGCTAGCGCTGCGCCTACCGCGCGCAGGACGGCTGATCACGCCAGCGTGGCGTGTATTTTGCTAAGGAGATCGGCCGACAGGCCGGGCAGGACTCCAAACCAGGCCTGAAACGCGGGCCGAGCCTGATTGAGCAACATGCCCAGGCCATTGACCGTGCGATTGCCGCGTGCCCGTGCGGCGGCAAGCAGTGGGGTTTCAAGGGGTACGTAAATGATGTCGGCCACCAGTGCCTGCGCCGGCAGGTAATCCAGTGACAGGTCGAGCGCGGCCTCGCTCTGCATGCCCTGATTGGTCGTATTGACCAGGGTAGCGATATTGTCCAGGCAGGCATGTCGGTCTTTCCAAGGGATATAACTCACCTGGGGGCCAAACTCTTGGGCCATGTCGAGCGCCTTGCCGTCACTGCGGTTGGTCAGGCGGATTTCGCGTGCGCCACCGTCGAGCAGGCCCACGAGCACCGCACGGGCCGCCCCTCCTGCACCGACGACCGTGACCGCGCCGGTGTCCGCGCGCCAGTCGGGTTGCGCGTCACGCAGGCTTTGCATAAAACCAAACACATCGGTGTTGTAGCCCATCAGCGATCCGTTGGCCTCGACCACCAGGGTGTTCATGGCACCAACGCGTTGTGCCATCGGTTCGACCTGGTCCACTAGCCCCAGGGCGGCAACCTTGTGTGGGATCGTGAGGTTGCAGCCGACAAAGCCGAGCGTAGGCAATGCACGCAGTGCCCGCTCCAGCTCGGAGGGCTGCACCGGCAACAGCACATACGCGCCGTGCAGGTCATACTGGGAAATCCAGTGCTGGTGAATCAGCGGTGAGCGGGAATGTGCCACAGGCCAACCCATGACTCCCGCCAGGCGATAGGGTTGATCGCTCTTCATACCCATAACGGCCACCGTCTGTATTTACAGCGAGTCGGTAAAGCTGCGCAGCTTGTCAGAGCGGCTGGGGTGCTTGAGTTTGCGCAGGGCCTTGGCCTCGATTTGGCGAATACGCTCGCGGGTAACATCAAATTGTTTTCCAACCTCTTCAAGCGTATGGTCGCTGGTCATCTCGATGCCAAAACGCATGCGAAGCACCTTGGCTTCACGCGGCGTCAGGCTGTCCAGAATGTCCTTGACCACATCCCGCAGACCCGCCTGCATGGCAGCATCCATGGGCGCGGTGTTGGCGCTGTCTTCAATAAAGTCGCCTAAGTGGGAGTCGTCGTCGTCGCCAATCGGTGTTTCCATCGAGATCGGCTCCTTGGCGATCTTCATGATCTTGCGGATTTTGTCCTCCGGAATTTCCATCTTGGCTGCCAAAACACTGGCATCGGGCTCAAAACCGAATTCCTGCAGATGTTGCCGGCTGATGCGGTTCATCTTGTTGATGGTTTCTATCATGTGCACCGGGATGCGAATGGTGCGCGCCTGGTCGGCAATCGAGCGGGTAATGGCCTGGCGAATCCACCAGGTGGCGTAGGTGGAGAACTTGTAACCACGGCGGTATTCGAACTTGTCGACCGCCTTCATCAAGCCGATATTGCCTTCCTGAATCAGGTCAAGAAACTGCAAACCACGGTTGGTGTATTTTTTGGCGATCGAGATGACCAGGCGCAAGTTGGCCTCAATCATTTCCTTTTTGGCTGCGCGCGAAGAGGCTTCGCCCTCGTTCATGCGCTTATTGATGTCCTTGAGTTGATCGAGCGGCACCACGACGCGCGCCTGCAGGTCGGTGAGCTTTTGCTGCAGGTCCTGCACCGGCGGAACATTACGCCCCATGACGGCGCCCCAGGGCTTGCCCGAAGCGGCCTGCTTTTCGATCCACTTCAGGTTGAGCAGTTGCGAAGCCACCTTGTTGCCGGCCTTGTCGCGACCGCTGAAGTCGGCAATAAAGAGCTCTTGTGGGTAACCACATTTGTCGACAATGATGCGCCGCAGTTCGCGCTCTTTCTTGCGAATGTCATCGACCTGGGCGCGCACCATGTCGCACAGCTTTTCAATCGCCTTGGCAGTAAAGCGGATGGTCATGAGCTCGTCGCTCAGGGCGCGCTGGGCCTTGACATAGTGGGGCGTGCCGTAGCCTTCCTTGTCGTAGACCTTGTGCACCTTCTCGAACAGCTCGCGCAATTTGTCAAAACGTTCCAGCGCTTGCTTTTTCAGCTCCTCGAGCTTTTTGGTCAGCGCCTTGGAGCCGCCCTTTCCGTCGTCGTCGTCGGCTTCATCAAATTCGTCGAAGTCCTCTTCGGCGACATAGTCATCGGCCTCGTTGGGATTGGAGAAACCGTCGACAATGGTGGTGATGACCACCTTGCCCTCGCGAATGTCTTCACCCAGGCGCAGAATCTCGGCGATGGTGGCCGGCGACGCGCTGATGGCCTCCATCATGGCCATCAGACCGCCTTCGATGCGCTTGGCGATTTCGATTTCGCCTTCACGGGTCAGAAGTTCCACCGTTCCCATCTCGCGCATGTACATGCGCACCGGGTCTGTAGTGCGACCAAACTCGCTGTCCACCGTCGAAAGGGCGGCTTCGGCTTCTTCTTCGGCTTCTTCTTCGGTGGCGGCGGTCGGGCCGTTGTTGTTAAGCAGCAGGGTTTCTGCGTCGGGGGTTTGTTCGTACACCGCAACACCCATGTCGTTCAACATGGAAATCACGACTTCGAGGGTTTCGGCGTCGACCAGTTTGTCGGGCAGGTGGTCGGAAATTTCGCCGTGGGTCAGGTAACCCCGTGTCTTGCCTAGCTTGATCAGTGCTTTGAGGCGCAAGCGGCGCTTGGCCATGTCTTCTTCGGACAGCACCGTTTCGTCCAGTCCAAACTCTTTCATCAAGGCGCGTTCCTTGGCCTTGCTGATCTTCATGCGCAAGGGCTTGACCTTTTCTCCGGGTGCTACCACAGGTACTTCACCGACCAGGTCCGCCTCAATATCCGCCATGTCGAGGTCGTCAGCCACCGGCTCTGCGGTCGTCTTGGGTTTGCGGCCCCTCTTGGCACCTGCTTTGGAGGTGGCGTCTGCGTCCTCGGCGACGGTTTTGGGCGGGCGTCCGGGCTTTTTCTTGGTGCTGAGCTCGCCTTCAACTTCAAGACTAGCGGCTTTTGGAGTGACTTTGGGTGTGGGCACGGCGGTGGCTTTCTTCTCAGACTGGGTTCAAACACAAACGAGCGCCAGCAGCGTCGCGGGTGCGCCGTCAGAAGCTGGCAATACAAGGGGATGCGATCCCTATAGGGCAAGATGGGAGGGCGAACATTTGGCGTGCAGTCCTTGCGGTAAAGTGGCCGGTTGTGCTGTTGTCAACGCTTGGCCTGGCCCGGAGGTGCTGCTGTCGCTCTTGCCGAATTAACCCGAAATTATAGCATTGCTTTGCGCTTTTTCAATCTGCATCCGCCGTGCCAGCAGCTCACGGTAACGTATCAAGGCCGCCGGATCGGCCGCAGAGGCTGCAATCGCACGCGTTTCTTGCTCCTTGATCCGCTCGATCAACAGTCGATTCAGCAGGTCTCGCAATTCGGCGCCTGATTCCGCCACAGACTCGGGCGCCACTGCGGGATCTGCCATGAGCCCCAGTACCAATGGCTCCAGCGCGTGGCCTTGCAGCTCAGTGCGCAAGGCGCTCCAGGTAAGTGGCCCGTGTTCATGCAATTGCGCTTCCATCCAGGACAGCATCTGGCCGTGCGGTTCAGGCAGTTCGCACAACAGGCTGTGGTCTTCGCTCGACAAGGTCGTCCACAACAGGCTGTTGCCCAGCAAAATGCGCGCTGCGTGGTCGGCGCGGCTCGCAGGACGCGCCCGACCACTTGTTTTTTTTATGTGTGAGACGGTCCTAGTTGCGGCAAAAGCCTTTTTGGGCACCACCGTGGCTGTTCCGGATGCCGCTGGATGGACCGGGTGCCACAGCGCGGATAATTCGGCGCTGCTCAACTGTGCCAACGCTGCAATATCACCGAGCACTTGGATTTTGAGGGCACCCTCGGGCAAGGCGGTCCACAAGGGTCTGGCCCTGGCCGCAAAATGCGCCCGATCTTCCGCCGTCTGGAGCGCACCGCCCTCTTGCGCAGCGTCGATCAGGAAGCGGCTGAGGGGTGTAGCATCTGACACGTAGCGAGCAAAAGCGTCCTTGCCATGGGCGCGTATATAGCTGTCCGGGTCGTGTTCGGTAGGCAAAAACAAGAACTTGATGCTGCGCAAGTCGGTGGCGTAAGGCAGGCAGGCATCTAGCGCTTTGCGGGCTGCGCGCTGCCCGGCGGCATCGCCGTCGAAACTGAAAACGACGGCATCGGTGAAGCGAAACAGCTTGTGCACATGGTCATTGGTGCAGGCGGTGCCGAGTGTGGCCACCGTGTTGGGAAAGCCCAATTGGGCCAATGCGACCACATCCATGTAGCCCTCTGTGACCAGCACATAGCCCTGCTCGCGCAGAGCCGCGCGCGCCTCAAACAGCCCATACAGTTCGCGCCCCTTGCTAAAGACCGGTGTTTCAGGTGAGTTGAGGTATTTGGGTTTGTCGTCGCCCAGCACCCGCCCGCCAAAACCAATGCATTCGCCCTTGATGTTGCGAATCGGGAACATCACACGGTCGCGAAAGCGGTCGTAGCGCTTTTCGGGCGCGCCCTCTTCTTCGGTGCTGGATATCAAGAGCCCACTTTCCACCAGTATAGGGTCATCGTAGTGGGGAAACACGCTGGCCAGGTTGCGCCAGCCTGCCGGCGCATAGCCCAGCCCAAACTGCTTGGCAATTTTTCCGGACACTCCGCGGCGTTTGAAGTAGTCGATGGCACGGGTTG
>JAIPCE010000264.1 GCA_021738345.1 Rhodoferax sp.
TCTAAAACTGCGCGCCAGTGCCCCCAGCAGAACTGAGGCTATCGGTCTCGGACAGCTGATCTTGCTGGCCGAAGACAACGAAACCAACCGCGAAGTGCTGGGCGAGCAGTTGCGCTTGCTGGGCTATTGCGCAGACATGGCCGAAGACGGATGGGTAGCACTGAGAAAGTGGCGCAGTGGCAGATATGGCTTGCTGCTGACCGATTGCCACATGCCGCACATGGATGGCTTGGAACTCACCAAGGCCATCCGCAGCGCCGAAACACCGGGCACGCATCTGCCCATCATTGCCATCACCGCCAACGCCATGCAGGGTGAAGCCCAGCACTGTCTGGATGTGGGCATGGACGATTACCTGAGCAAGCCGCTACGTCTGCAAGACCTCGAGCCCATGCTGGACAAGTGACTGCCACTATCAGGCGGACGTGACCAAGAACAGGTCGTAGCTGAAGACGCTCCTGAATCAATAGCTAAACACGCTTTACCAGTAAGCCCTATCGACACATTGGACATTTTTAACCCCCATACGCTGACGGAGCTGATGGGCAACAACCCTGACATGCACCAACGCTTGTTGAAAAAGTTTTTGCTCAATGCCCGCCGGCAGATCAACAGCATCGAAGCTGCAATGCTGGACGGCAATGCCCCGCAGGCCGCTGATGTGGCACACGCGCTCAAGTCCGCAGCGCGATCGGTGGGGGCCCTGGCCTTGGGTGAGGTGTGCGAGCACATTGAGGCGGTTGGCCAAATCGATGATGTTGAAAAGACAGCAGCGGCGGTTGCCAACCTGGCGCCAACTTTCGATCGCGCTCTTGCGCGCATTGAGGCGCACTTGGGCGCTGAGACTTGCTGAATCTCTGCTCACCCACCCACTACAAATTGGCGCCGGCTGCTCCACGTCCCAAGTCACTGGAGCCCTTCTTGTCAAGGGTGCTCGCCTTGACGCCGACATAAACTTCTGTATTCCTTGGGCTCATAGTAGGACGCGACGTCCTGCAAATCGTGACCGTTTTGTGAAATCGGTGACAACCATCTGTCGGATAGGCTTCGGGTTCAGGCCTTCAGGCGGTTACGCAGTCGCCGCCCCATGGCGATCAGCCATGCGAGCCACGCAATCCGATCAAACCAGCGCAAGTTATGAACGTCCGTCTTTGACGCCCTCTGAAACCCGAGCGCCGGGTTGGCAAGCCAGGTGATGACATCCGGATGCGATTGCCTGAACCAGCAGTAAGCACCATCAATGTGCATCGGGCCACCTTGCGGGTCGCCGGGCGGGCGAATCAACATGGCTTCAAGGTAGGCAACGAGCGCCGGGATATGTTGACCGCTGACCGCCAGAAAGGCGGTGGTGCCAACCAACACTTGCGGCCGAGCCTGAACGCACGGCAAGCTGGAATGCGGCAGCGGCTCGCTGAGAAAATAGCTTCCGTACAGCATCCCCCACGGCTCACTCGCCAGAAAGCCGACAACGGCCTCAAATTTTTCAATAAATCGCTCACAAAAATTGAGATCGTCTTCAACAATCAACACCGAACTGACGCCCTGATCGCGCGCTTGGCGCAGCAGCGTCAAGTGGCTCATGAAGCAACCGTGCGCGCCGGCGCTTTCAAACCCGGCAGCGTGGCGCGGTTTGGTGGCCTCAAAGAGCTGGACATTGGGTGAATCAAAACCCAGGCCAATGCCACGCAGTTGTTCACTCATTTCCTCCCGTCGATCAACTCTTGTTGCCAAGTTAATCACCGCCACCCGACCGAAGAAAGTATTGAGGGCCAAATTCATTTGCGTCCGTTTAACTCACTCGGACTCACGCTTCGTACGCACCCACCCAGATCGCTTTTTCAGGAAATACGCGACGTAGACGGGCAGCTTCCACAGGGCGTATAGCGGGGTTGTCATCAGTTCCCGTGCGCTCAACAAATGGCGCCCAAAGCCCCACCAGGTCAGGCCAATGGCAAGACAAAAGGCAAGTACCGACATACTGAGCAGCGCCGCAGCAGGCAACCATACCGGCCAAAACGCGGCAGCCAGCACGACCAGGAACTCGGCAACAGCGAGCAACAAAAAATAGAAAGCCACAGGCGGAATCAACAAATCCAAGGCCATCACAATCAGCGCCGGCTTGCCCGACTTGAAAGCCTCCGCCAACAAGCCCGGCAATTCCTCAGTCAGGGTGGCCAGGTGGCCGTGCTCCCAGCGGGACTTTTGCACCTTGGCAACGCCGGTGTCCTGTGGAAAAGCACTGCTGACCCGAATGTGTGGCAAAAACTGGGGCGCATGGCCTGCCACCGCCAGATCCACACCCAGCTTCATGTCTTCGGTAATGTGGCCGGTGGCCAGCTTCGCGGTGGACATCAGCGCCCAGGGCAGTGCCATACCGGTCCCCATCAAATGGCAGGCGCGCCCCAAATGAAATGAGCCCAGCGGGCGCACCAGATTCTTCATCAGCATGGCAAATTCCAGCACCCGCAATTTCAGACTCGCACCTTCACCGTTGCTCATCAAATTGAGCATCTGAGCCGGCTTGCCTGTGGCCTGGCAGTGTTGCGCTATGCACCCAACAGCACCGTCGGACACGACGCAGTCGGCATCCACCACCAGCACGACTTCGGGCGGGTCGGCGCGCAAATGGTCAACCCCGAAAGCCAATGCGTAGCCCTTGCCCCGCAGCTGCGCATCCTGGCGCTCCACCACCTGTGCGCCCGCCGCACGGGCCAGCGCGGCCGTGTCATCACTGCAGTTGTCGGCAATGACCAGCAGTCGGTCACCGGGCACAAGCTGGCGCTTCAGGCATTCAATGGTGGGGATCACGTTCACAGATTCGTTGTGCGCCGGCACCAACACCGCAACCCGCACCGCCCGCTGTGTGGAAAGACTTTGACTGGCACTGCCCCTTGCACGCAGTGCCGCCAAAGTCAAAACCAGCAGCGACATTGCAGGCAATGTGACCGCAATGGTGGCCAGCACAAGCAGAATTTCAATCATTTGTCAGGGTCCGTCATGGGCATAAAACTGCCACAGTCTGGTAACACTCATGGTCAGCACCCGCAGTGTAATGGACCGCATGGATACCAGTCAGTTGCCAGGACGTGGCATTAAGCCCATTCTCAGCCTGCGCAAGCACTATCGGATCAGTGCGCTCATTTGGCTGATTGTGGTGCTGGCGGGCTTGCCGGTGGCATGGATCAAGGGGCAGAGCTATTACGCCGCCGAGTCGGTGTTTCAGGTTGCGCCCAATTACATGAAAACGCTGTCAACCGACAAGGAAGTCGAACTGCAGTCCAATTCACAATACCGTGAATTTGTCAATCACCTCTCCACGACCGTCAAGCGCTACGATGTTTTGCAGCGCGCCTTGAAGAAGCTGCGCGATGCCAAGATTGATGTTCAGCCTAAAGCCCTGAGCGAGCGCAAATACATTGAACAACTGCAAAAGCAGATCATGGTGCGCGCCGTCCCCGACACCTACATGGTGCGCATTGGCCTGGAAGGCGCGAAGAAGGAAACGCTGTCCGAAATTGTCAACGCCGTCACCACCTCCTTTTTGGAGACCACCAAAGGCGAGCAAATCTTCGGTTCCGTCGAACGCCTGGAAATCCTCCAAACCAATGCAGAAAAATTGCAGAACGAAATTGCCGAGCTGGAGGCGCAACGGGTGCAGTTGTCCGAGTTGCTGGGTTTGACAACTTTTGGCGACAACGCCATCAACCCCTACGACAGCATGCTGTCCCAGGCGCGCGAAAAATTTACCACCGCATCGATTGAGCGGGCCCACGCAGAAGCCACCCTGCAGGCTTTTTTGAAACAACGCGAAACGCCCACTTCCGTGGGGCGCTCCCTGTTGGAAATGCGCCTGCAAGACAACGGACTGCAGGCGCTCAGAAATGAGGTCGTCATGCGGTCTGAAGAGCTCGAGCGCACCTCGGCTGGCCTGGAAGACAAACACCCGGCAAAAAAGCCCGCTCTGGCAGAGTACGAGTCCATCAACACGCGCTTGAAAGCAAAAGAGTCCGAGTTTGAAAAGAGTGCGTTTGAAAATGTCAAAACGCGTCTGGTGGCGTCTCTGGGGCAGACTCAACAAGTGGAAACCGAAGTCCAGCTGCGCCTGAAAGGAATTGAAGGGCAATCAGCAGAATATGCCCGCAATTTTCAAAAAGCCATGCGCCTGACCAGCGACATTCGCAAGCGTGAGCAGGAGCAAAAAGAGGTTCGCGACCGACTCAACTACCTGCAGAACGAGAGCGGCGCGATCGGTTTTGTGCGCCTGGTCACACCGGCACTGCCTGCAGAGATGCCCATGGGCATCGGAAAAACCAAGCTCTTGCTTATCGTCTTTGTGCTTGCCAGCGTTTTGGGTGTGGTGGGCGCTGTTGCACTGGACCTGGTGGATCGCCGAATCTACACCGTCAACGAAGCCGAGAAGCTGATGGGCATCCCCGCCGCTGGCTGGCAGCTGCAAGGGCTTGACCTGCCTTCACAGTTGTATGCGAAGGAACAAACCCGACGCTTTGCCTCTACCCTGATGCGCAACAAGACCCGATCGGGGAAGAATGTTTTTTCCTTCACTTCGGTCAAGACCCTGGGCGCAGCCACTTCCGTCATACTGGATACGGCCGCGGTACTCAAACAGTTGGGCAACCGGGTGCTGGTGGTGGATGCGAACAGCTTCTTGCCAAGTTCTGCATTCAATTCCGGTGCGGTTGGCCTCTCCGACTTCCTGGCAGGCCACTCTGATGTCGACAACATCCAGCAAACCATCAACCACCAGGACGTCGAGCTGACTGGCATCGGCTTTGGGACGCAGACAGGGGCCGGTGTACAGCGGCTCGATTTGCTCAAGCAGGCTGTCAACACCTGGGAACAGCAGTACGACTTTGTCCTGATTGATCTGCCACCGGTGCTGCTCAGCGCCGATGCTGAGCTTTTGATCGATGTGCTGGGTCAGGTGTTCATGGTGTTGGAAGCCCAATCGGTCAGCAAGGGTGAAGTGACCCGCGCCAAACGCGTACTCGAAAAACTCGATCCGGAAGCGGTGGGATTGTTTGTCAACAACATTCCCATGTTCGAGGGCGGTGGCTATATGCGCGAGCTGATGGTGGAGACCCTAACCAAAGAAAAGTTCAGCGACTTCATGAGCTTGTCCGGCCTGCGGCTTCAAATTGAATTGCTTCGGGCGCGGTGGCTGCAAAAGCGCATGAAAAGTCCGCGCCAGCCAGACGATTTGAAATAGGCTGCACGCACCCCACTGCCCGCCTTTCAGCCAATCCTTACCCATGGACGCTACCCGCTACGTCGTATTTGTAGCCATGCTGATTTCAATCCGCGTGTTGACGCAGCGCGGCCTGGAAGCAGCATTTTTGAAGGTATGGATTCCGTTCTTCTTGCTCATGCCATTCATGTTTTGGGTCAACATACCGGGCCTGCCTGACCCCAACTTCATGCAGGCCGCCATTTTGCCGATTTTGTTTGTGCTGCTGCGCGACAAACTGCCTCAAATGAAGTTTGGCGGCATGGAGGCCTTATTGCTCATTTACGTCGTGGTTCGGGTGGTGGCTGACTACCTCAGCCGCGGCTATTCAGACGCACAGAACTATGCCTTTTATGTGCTGTCATCGTTGATCGGCTGTTATCTGATGGGGCGCTACCTGATCAACAGCCGGCGTATGGACATCGAAACGGCGCGCACCTTCGTGCTGATATTCCTGATTCTGTTCCCGATGTTTTTATACGAGGCCAAATTCTGGGTGAGCCCGATCTACAAGATCTTTGGCCCACTGTTCCCCAATTCCTACAGTTCCATCTCGATTCGCTGGGGCATTGCGCGCACCGCCAGCACGTTTGAGCACCCGATTCTGGCCTGCATCATGATCATCGCCGTCTACCGCATGCACCGCTGGCTGTCGTGGCAAGGGGTCTGGGATCAGGTACAGACCGGCTGGCTGGGCTGGATTCAGAACCAATCCAAGCGCTTCCCGGTTGCGTTCAAATACCAAATCTCCATCGTATTGATCGTGATGGCACTGATGACCATCTCGCGCGGGCCGTGGATTGGTGGCATTGCCGGTGCCGTGCTGGTGATGGTTGGTAACGCCAAAAACCGCAAACAATGGCTGATGATTGTGGTCGCCCTCTTCCTGGTGGGTGGCATCGCGGGCCAGCTCGCGCTGGATGCTTACATTACGCCCAAAGAGGGGGAAATACTCAGCGGCGAGGCCCAGACCATGCTCTACCGAAAGGTGATGATTGAGCAGTACAAAGGCTTTCTGTTTGAAAAGATGTGGACCGGATGGGGCCTGACCACCGTGCCCACCATTCGGGGCATGGAGTCAATTGACAATGCCTTTTTCTTGATGGCTTTGCAACACGGTGTGTTTGCACCGGCTGTTTTTGTAACCATTTTTCTGTATGCCATTGTTTCGCAGGTGGCATTCGGCTTGAAGGTGGCACCCGGTGAGCCGCCCATGGGCTTCACCTTCTCGGGTATTTACCTCACCTGCTTCATCGCCTTCACCACCGTCTACATGGGGGCGCAAACCGAACCCATGCTGTTCCTGTTGCTGGGGTGGGGCGAAGCCATCAAAAACCGCAAGCCCGCAGACAACGCCATGCCAGGGACGCAGTTCGCACCAACCGCACCCAAGCCAACGTTCCGGCGGGTATTGATTTAAGCCCATGAGGATTCGATGGCGCAGGCCGCCGTGGTTGCCGAGAAGATTCGGCTGGTTTTGGCCGCGCCCTACGTTCTTGGCATGGAACATGGCGTGGCCGACGCGCTCGCACTGACGCACCGCTGCACGGCAAGCATTGGCGTCACCCTGTTTGTACACGGTGAAGCGAGCCAGGACGACATTTTGGTGCGCGCCGATGCTGCCATGTACCAGGCCAAGGAGCAGGGACGCAATCGGGTGCAGTTTTATGCAAATAGGGCTGCAGCCCCCGTGTAGCAGGCGTTAGCAGCTATCAAAATATGCACGGTAAGCATCGCCCACCCGGGGTTCGCAGTTCGGACACATTTAAGTGCACGGTCCTGATTTAATTGCCTACACTCCAACCAGGGTTATTTCTTACGCGACTTGACAAAGTAATAAGCAAGTCCGTTACACC
>JAIPCE010000265.1 GCA_021738345.1 Rhodoferax sp.
ACACCCACCCTGCCAACCCTGACGCTGACACCGTTTTTCTCGGGCATTGCATTGGATGTCACACCACAGATTGACGATGGCAACAATATTACCCTGCATGTGCGCCCGTCGGTGACGACGGTGACCGAGAAAACCAAGCAGGTCGACCTCGGCGCGGTCGGCAACTACAAGCTGCCCTTGGCCTCTAGTTCGGTGAACGAATCCGACACCATGGTACGCATTCAAGATGGCAATATTGTGGCCATTGGCGGCCTGATGCAGATGGAGTCGAACCGCAGTGCGTCGGGTTTGCCTGGGTCTTACGACGCGGCTCCATTTTTCTCGGCGCTGCTGGGCAACAAGGCCAATTCGGGCCGCAAGAAGGAATTGGTGGTGTTGATCAAACCCACCATTATCCGCAGCGCCGAAGACTGGGAGGCGCAGACCCGCCGCACGCGCACTGCGCTCGACGACATCGATGCCGCCCGGCCCCGCGTGGTGCGGGTTGACGGCAGTGCGGACAAGTAATGTACGAGGGGCATTTTTCGCTGCGAGAGACCCCGTTTTCGATCACGCCCGATACCGATTATTTTTATCCCCACGAGGCGCTCCAATCGGCACTTAATACCTTGCTGATTGCCTTGCGCAGCGGCGAAGGTTTCCTGAAAATTGTCGGTGAGGTGGGGTGTGGCAAGACGCTGCTGTGCCGCCAACTGCTGAAAACGCTGCAAGGCGAGTGCATCACCGCCTATATTCCCAACCCCGACATGGGACGTGATGACCTGCTGATGGCGTTGGCACTCGAATTGAATGTGCAGTTGCCCGTGCCCATCAGCCGGCATGGCGTGTTGAGTGCCCTGCACGCCTGTGTGTTGGAGCACAACCAGGCGGGCAAGCGGGTGGTGGTGTGTATTGACGAAGCCCAGGCCATACCCATGCGCACGGTCGAAAGCCTGCGTCTGCTCTCCAACCTGGAGACCGAAAAGCGCAAACTGCTGCAATTGGTTCTGCTGGGGCAACCCGAGCTTGACACCAAGCTGGCACATCCCGACATTCGACAACTGCTGCAGCGCATTACCTTTAGCGAGTACCTCGGCCCCATGCTGCCAGATCGGGTTCCCTTTTATCTGGAGCACCGCCTAAGCCGTGCTGCACAGGGTGCGCATACCGATATTCATGTGTTTGAGGCCGCCTCGGCAGCTGCCATTGCCCGCTATAGCCGGGGTGTGCCGCGCCTTATCAACGTGCTGGCGCACAAGTGCCTGTTGTTGGCCTATGGCGAAAATGTGCACCGCGTTACCGCCGAACATGCAGGGCTTGCCGCCAAAGATACCCCGGGAGTCGTGTGGTCAGTTCCCTGGTGGCGCAGGTGGTTGCTGAGCGCGCCACGCCGACCTACAGGGCTGAATGAAACAGTAGCGATCAGAGGTATCGACAGCGGGAGTGGCAAATGAGCGTGATTAACAAAGTGTTGCGAGATCTCGACCAGCGCCAGGCGACACCGCCTGGCGCTGGTGCGGGTGCGGGTGATGGGGCTGACCCCACAGTGGGCCTACGTTCAGGCACATCGACGGTGGAGTCGGCAGCGGTATTCAGACCCAACCGAACCCGCCCTGGGTTGTTGTGGCAAATCGGGGCGGCGGTGTCGCTAGGCATTGCGGGCCTGGCTGGCGCCGGTTGGTGGTGGCAAACGCACAAGGATTCTGGCTTGGTGGCCAATCAGGTGGTGGCGGCGGTGGCCACCCAGGCGGCTCAGCCCGCGTCTGCCGCAAAACCAGCTTTGGCTGCGTCTGCTCCGGCTGGCGTCAGTTCTGCGGTGCCGGTGGCAGCGCCAGCATCGGTGCCGGTCGCGGCAGGTGCTGAGGCATCGACCGTCGCTGCTCCAGCATCTGCACCAGGTTCTGTGGCGGTACCTGCGCCTGCTCCGTCAAGCGTGGCCGGCGTCGTCCCGGCTCCCGCACCGGCCGCGATTCAGGTCGCGGCCTCGGCACCTCAGATGCCCGCTGTCCAAGCGAAAACGGCAGAACAAATCCCTGCGCCTGCCGCAGCGGCGCCAGCACCCGATCCCTCGACAGCGCTCGCAGTGGCGGGCAAGTCCAGCACCCCGCCCGAGCGCACGCCAGAACCCGGCAAGCGACCTGCAGCGCCAGTTGCGAAAGATGCCAAAGATGCCAAGGGTCAGGCCATAGCCAAAGAGTCGGCAAAACAGTCTGCAACAGAAAAAGCGGCACCGCCAAAACGCGAGCGCACCGAGTCCAGTCCGGCGGGCAGCACGGCCCTGCGCATGGAGCGTTCGCTGTCGATGCAGAGTCTGGCCGAACCCTCCTTGGCCTACCGCAGCGGCAAAGCCTCCGCCAGTGAAAGAAGTTCGGCCAACGCACCTGCGAATGCGAGCCAAAGTGCAGCCGCGACGCAGTCGGCCACCGAGGTGCTCGCGCAGGCCCAAAGCCTGTGGACCGGTGGCAACCGCGATGCCGCCATCGATTTACTGCGTGATGCGGTGGCTGTGGCGGAGCGGGCTGCGCCTGCAGGCACGGGTGCCAATGGCGACGCGGTTCTGTTGCCGCTGGTGCGCGAGCTCACTCGCATGCAAGTGGGCCTGGCACGCCACGCCGCGGTTTGGGACCTGTTGACCCGTCTGGAACCTCTGTTGGGCAATCAGCCCGATTTGTGGGCCATTCGCGCCAATACGGCGCAACGGCTGGGTCGGCACCAGGACAGTGTGCATTCTTATATGGCGGCCCTGCAGTCGCGCCCCACCGAGCAACGCTGGCTCTTGGGTGCCGCTGTGTCGCTGACCGCACTAGGCCAACTGTCGAGCGCTGCCGAGATGGCCGAGCGCGCCCGCGCCGTGGGGCCGATCAGCAAGGAAGTACAGTCGTATCTTCGGCAGATGGGCGTTGCCGTGCGGGAATGACGTAAAGGCCGTCATTCGGATTAACGTTCCGGTTTCCCAAGACTGTCGCAATCGACGCCGCCAATCGCGCGCACTTTGACGGTCAGTGTTTGCTGGGCTTGCAAGGCCGACCAGCGCGCAAAGTCAAAATTGCAGGTCCAATCTTTGCCCTCGGTGGACTGCAGCCGCACACTGTAGTGTTCCCTTTGGCTGCCGATCCGTTCAGCACCGAGCCGGTCACCCAAAACCCCGGTATTGCCAAACAGCGGTGTAGGCCAGGTCGGGGCCAGATTGGCACCTCCGTCGAGCCGGGCGGTGCGCAATACCTGCCAGCGGTCGATGCGGTAGCTGCACTTGGCATCAAAGACCGGCTCAGAGCGAAAGCGTGGCGTACATTCCGATCGCTTGGTGAAGGTGCCGTCGCCCATGTCGACACGTATGTCACGGCAATCCTGACCTACCTCAATCTGCCGGGTGCTGCGCTGCTCTTGGCGGCGGCTCACCTGGTAGGCGTTGGCGGGCAGGGCGTCGCACCAGTCCGAGGCACTGACGGCGCTAAAGCGCTCGACGTCGACTTCGCGGCTCCAGGTTTTTTCTATCACCTGAACGGTCTCGTCGTGCTTGCGCATGAACAACAGCACCAGCACACTGATCGTAACCAAGAGCAGCGCAGCGAGCCCGGTTCGCCAGGGCCAGGATTTGGAACCGGTCCTAGCAGGAATAGCGGAGCCAGACGGCGTGGGCACCTCTGAGGCGCTGACTGTAATGTCTGCCAGTGCCCCGCCAGGCCCATCTTCGACAATCGGCTGGACCTTTTGGGCGCCCTCCTTCGGTCCCCCGCAATTGCCGCAAAACGCCGCTGCCGCCGAATTGGGCGATTCGCAATAGCTACAGCGCCAGTCGGCGCCCACAAACTGGTGGCCGGTGGCCTGTTTCTCTTGGCCGGGTTTTGGGAAATAGCGCTTTGCCGGGTCTTGCGCCGTGCCGCAACTTGGGCAGTGGCGCTGTGACTTGGCGAATAAACCGCGCGCACCGCACTGGGTGCAATCCCATAGCATTTCAAAATATTGGTCTGGCATGGTGCGTATTGTGTGGCGCGCACACGTGCGTGGCGGCTACAGACGAGAAATTTTGGTGCGGTATTGCATGGCCTCGGCCAGGTGCTTGACCTCGGTGCACTGGGCACCTGCCAGGTCGGCAATGGTGCGGGCGACCTTGAGAGCGCGGTGGGTGCTGCGGGCCGACCAGCCCAGGCGGGTGGCCGCCACGTTGAGAAACTTCAGCGCTGCGTCGTCGAGCATGATAAAGCGGTCAATTTCCGGCCCTTGCAGCGACAGGTTGGCCTTGCCTTGGCGCTGCAGCGCCCGCTCGCGTGCGGCCGTGCTGCGTGCGCGGATGTCTGCGGTGGCCTCGCCGGGTCGGGCCTGCATCAGCTCTGCGCTGGGCAAGGCAGTGACTTCCACATGCAGGTCAATGCGGTCCATCAAGGGGCCGCTGAGTCGAGACTGGTAGCGCTGCACCTGGTCGGGCGAGCAACGGCAGGGGTGGTGGCTAGAGCCCAGGTACCCACAGGGGCAGGGGTTCATGGCGGCGATCAACTGGAACCTGGCCGGAAACTCGGCGCGGCGTGCCGCCCGCGAGATGGTGATAGTGCCGGTCTCTAGCGGTTCGCGCAGGGCCTCTAACGCCGCACGCGGGAACTCCGGCAATTCGTCAAGGAACAACACGCCATGGTGCGCCAGCGAGATTTCACCGGGACGGGGTGGCGAGCCACCGCCTACCAGGGCGACTGCGCTGGCCGAGTGGTGCGGGCTGCAGGTCGGGCGCTGCGCCCACTGCTCCAACGCAAAGCGCCCGCTAAGCGACCCAATGGCCGCACTCTGCAGGGCCTCTTCGGTGGTCATGGGTGGCAACAATCCGGCAAAGCGGTGCGCCAACATCGATTTGCCCGAGCCCGGCGGTCCTACCAGCAGCAGGCTGTGCCCGCCGGCTGCGGCAATTTCCAGCGCCCGCTTGGCACCGGCCTGGCCTTTGACATCTGAGAGATCGGGCCCATAAGAACGTTTGCTAACCGGCTGATGCGCTACGCGTACCCAGCCGTCGTCTGTTGCAGCGGGGTCGGCTGCCGCCAGTGCGTCTTGGGCCGGGCCTGCGGGTGCAAACTGGCGCACCACATCGAGCAGGTGGCGCGCCCGATAGACCTGCGCACCAGGCACCAAAGCGGCTTCTTCGGCGCTGCCCGGTGGTAGCACCAACTTGGTGACTACCCGGGCGGTATGCAGCGCCAAGGCCGTGGCGAGCGCACCACGCACTGGGCGCAGTTCGCCCGACAAGGACAATTCGCCGGCAAATTCAAAATCCGCCAGCCTGGAGCCGTCGATTTGCCCACTGGCGGCCAGAATTCCCAGTGCAATGGGCAAATCGAGGCGGCCAGAATCTTTGGGCAAATCGGCTGGGGCTAGGTTAACAGTGATCTTTTTGTTGCTGGGAAAGTCAAGCTGCGAGTTCTGGATGGCGCAGCGCACCCGCTCGCGTGCCTCTTTGACCTCGACTTCGGCGAGTCCGACCAAGGTAAAACTCGGCAAACCATTGCCCAGATGCACCTCAACAGTGACTTGGGTGGCATCCAGGCCCATCAACGCACGACTTTGCACCAAAGACAAGCTCATTTTGTAATTCCCCCGCCAATGTGCGCGACATAAAGGTGCGCTGTAATTAACGCACCAAAATCGTGCAGACTGTATTTTTATACAGATAAGTGACAGAGTGTAACGCGGCGGGCGTGGTGCGGCGAGAAATCTCTGCAGATGATTTGATTGGCACGGACCGTGCTTGAGACCCTCTATCTCCCAATCGACTGGAGAAGCAGAACAGCCAGGCCCGGTGTCTGCAACCCATTGTTTTTAAGCTGAGGTGAACATATGAAACTCGTAACGGCAATCATCAAACCGTTCAAGCTTGACGAGGTGCGAGAAGCCTTGTCAGGTATTGGCGTACAAGGCATCACCGTCACTGAAGTCAAGGGCTTCGGGCGGCAAAAAGGCCATACCGAACTCTACCGCGGTGCGGAGTACGTGGTGGATTTTCTGCCCAAGGTCAAGATCGAGGCAGCCATCGATGATGCGCTCGTAGAGCAGGTCATTGATGCGATCGAGGGTGCAGCCCGCACCGGAAAGATTGGTGACGGCAAGATTTTTGTCTACGACGTCGAGCAGGTCGTGCGTATTCGTACCGGAGAAACAGGAAAGGAAGCCTTGTGAACCATTTTGGAACGTAGCTTGGCGGCGCCAAACGCGTCAAAGCTGCAACCAACTTATCAAGATTGGAAACACCATGAAAAAAATACTTCTCTCCCTGGCCCTGTGTATGGGCATGTTAAGCGTCGGAACTTCTGCCCTGGCGCAAGCGGCCGCACCTGCTGCACCCGCAGCAGCGGCACCTGCAGAAGTCAAACCCGCCGAGGCTGCTCCGGCTGCTGCAACACCCGTTGCGGCTGCGGCGCTTGCCGCCGCAGAACCCGCACCTGCAGCCGCCCCCGCCCCGGTACCCAACAAAGGCGACACCGCCTGGATGATGGTCTCCACGCTGCTGGTCATTTTGATGACCGTGCCCGGGCTGGCGCTGTTCTATGGCGGCCTGGTGCGCAGCAAGAACATGCTGTCGGTGCTGATGCAGGTCATGGTCACGTTCTCGATGATTGTGGTGCTATGGTTTCTGTATGGCTATAGCCTGGCGTTTACCGAGGGCAACCAGTTTGTCGGTGGCACCGATCGGCTGCTGATGAAAGGTATCTGGGACAACACGGCGGGCACCTTTGCCAATGCGGCGACCTTTAGCAAGGGCGTGGTCATTCCAGAAATCGTATTTGCTGCCTTCCAAGCCACCTTTGCCGGCATTACCTGTACCTTGATTGTGGGTGCCTTTGCGGAGCGCATCAAATTCTCTGCGGTGCTGATGTTCATGGCCTTGTGGTTTACCTTTAGCTATGCACCCATTGCACACATGGTCTGGTACTGGATGGGACCCGACGCATACACCTCCAAAGAGGTCGTGGATGCCATGACCGGCAAGGCCGGCATGATCTGGCAATGGGGCGCGCTGGACTTTGCGGGTGGTACGGTGGTGCACATCAACGCGGCGGTAGCCGGTCTGGTGGGTGCCTTCATGGTGGGCAAACGCATTGGCTATGGCCGTGAATCGTTGGCCCCCCAC
>JAIPCE010000266.1 GCA_021738345.1 Rhodoferax sp.
GGACTTTTATGCCGGCGCTGCGCTTGGGTGGCTCAACGACCTTGAGGGTTTTGATACGCGGTGCCACATTGACGCCCAGGGCTTCGGGGGTGAAGGTCTCAAGCTGCTTTTTCTTGGCCTTCATGATGTTGGGCAACGTGACGTAGCGCGGCTCATTGAGGCGCAGGTCGGTGGTGATCACGGCGGGCAAGGTCAAGCACACCGACTCTGATCCACCATCGACCTCGCGGGTGATTGTGGCCTTGCCATCGGCAATGGTCACCTTGCTGGCGAAGGTGCCCTGAGGCATGTCGGTCAGGGCGGCCAGCATCTGACCGGTCTGGTTGCAGTCGTCGTCAATCGCTTGCTTGCCCAAAATAACCAGCCCCGGTTGCTCCTTGTCAACCAGTGCCTTGAGCAACTTGGCGACGGCCAGCGGTTGCAGCTCTTCTGTCGTCTCCACCAAAATGGCACGGTCGGCACCAATGGCCATGGCGGTGCGCAGGGTTTCCTGGCATTGGGTGACTCCACACGACACCGCAATCACCTCGGTCACGACCCCTTTTTCCCTGAGCCGAACCGCTTCTTCGATGGCAATTTCGTCAAAGGGATTCATGCTCATCTTCACATTGGCGGTATCCACGCCACTGCCATCCGACTTGACTCGAACTTTGACGTTGTAATCGACGACGCGTTTGACCGGTACCAGGACTTTCATTGCTGCGACTCCAGAGGGTTATATAGGGGACAATTTACTTGACGTGCACGTCAACTCGTCGATTCTATGCGGCACCGCGAAACGCAGACAAAACTCTTTGAGTTTCCCAAAAATAGAACGACCGTGCTTTTTTTGGATTATAGCCCCGAGACCGAACCCAAACTGGAGAGCAAACTCTACCCCCTCAGCGCGTATGCACCACCCTTTGCGGGAACGGAATGTCGATCTGGTGCTGCCGCAAGGCCGCCAAAATGGCGCGGTTCACGTCGGAGCGCAGATTGAGCTGACCGTTCTCGATATCAGCTACCCAGTAGCCCACAGTGAATTCCAGTCCGTCGGCCCCGAAATTGGACAACGCGACCGTCGGAGCGGGCTCGCGTACCACCCGGGGTTGGGCCAGGGCCGCTTGGGTCAGCAACTCCGTCACAAAGTCCACGTCGCTGCCGTAGTCCACACTCACCACCGTGGTCTGAGACACCAGTGAGTCTTCGAGTGAGAGGTTCTCTACCCGGTTGGTAATCAGCATCTCGTTGGGGACAATCGATTCACGACCCGCGGGCGAGCGCACCACGGTGTAACGGGCGTTGATCTGGGTAATGCGACCCTCGAAATTGTCGACCCGCACATTGTCGCCAATGCGCATGCTGCGCTCGGCCAAGATCACAAAGCCGCTGACATAATTGGCCGCGAGTTTCTGCAATCCAAAGCCGATACCCACCCCGACCGCGCCGCCGAGTACCGACAATGCCGTAAGGTCGATACCCACCGCTGACAGGGCAAGAATGACGCCGACAAACATCAACAAGGCGCGGGTCGCATTGCTCACCGCCTTGCGCAAGGACAACTCACCGCCGGTGGCGGCGTGCAGCAAACGGGTTTCGATGCCGGCCGATATCCACAAGGTGATAATCAGTACCATACCCGCCGTTAAAAGCCCTTCAATCAGGCTGCGCACCGACAAGGTGCTGGCGCCGACCTTCCAGGTGATCTGATCAAGCTCATTCAACACCACCGGCAACAGGCCACTGACCCACAGCACCACCGCCAACCAGGCCACCCACGAAATGGTGTGCTCCATCACCCGCACCCATGGTGTCTCCTTGAACACCATTTGCAGCACCTTGACACCGGCGCGAATCGCCACCAGCGACATGAACACCGGGACTGCAACTTTCAGCACCGCCACCGAGATCAGACTGTCGAGCACGCTGCGCGCAACGGTTGCCAGGCACAGCAATGCCAAGGGAAAAAGCACACCGTCGACGTCACGCCTGCCAAACAGAATGGAGCGCTCGTCACGCCCGCCCAAACTGCTGCGCAACGCCACCACCAGACCCCACGACACCGCGATACACCCCGCCAAAACCGCCAGCTCGATCAACACCGACGACTGCGCGAAGGCAGCCAACCAAGCTTCGAAATCGTCGATGGGTTTGGGGGCAGAGAACTTGCTGGAGGCCATCAGGGATGCGCAAAGGTCAAGGGGTCGATCGATGGCAGGTGCTGTTTCGCCCTTACGTTCATCAAAGGTCGGCCAGTACGCGCAAGTGCGCCTCCACACTGCGGCCCAGGGCGCCGAGGTCATAGCCACCTTCCAGGCACGACACAATACGCCCGTTGCAGTGCTTACGCGCCATGGCTTTGAGGCGGTCGGTCATCCAGGCGTAATCCTGCTCGACCAGGCCCATTTGCCCCATGTCGTCTTCGCGGTGGGCGTCAAAGCCCGCACTGATAAAGATCAGCTCAGGCGCAAAGGCATCAATGCGCGGCATCCAGTAGGTCTCGACCAGGTCGCGCACCTGCATGCCCTTGGTGTAGGCCGGCACCGGAATATTGACCAGATTGCTGGCATCAGAGGTCGCACCCCCCTCGGGATAGAACGGATGCTGGAAAAAACTCACCATCAGGATGCGCTGGTCGCCCGCCACAATATTTTCGGTGCCATTGCCATGGTGCACATCAAAATCAACGATCAGGACCCGCTTGAGGCCATGGCGCTCCAAGGCGTAGCGCGCCGCAATGGCCACGTTGTTGAAAAAGCAAAATCCCATCGCCTTGTCATGGCAGGCGTGGTGACCCGGCGGGCGAATCGCACAAAAGGCGTTTTCCATTTCACCCGCCAGCACCGCGTCGGTGGCAGCGATGGCCGCCCCGGCAGCGCGCAATGCGGCATCCCAGGTGTGGACGTTGATGCTGGTATCGGGGTCAATTTGCGCGTGCGTCGGGCCGCCTGCATCAATTTCCTCTCGCAAACCGTCTGTCAGACCACGCAACGCGGCCACATGCATGCGACCATGGGCCAGCTCAATATCGGCAATGGGTGCAATGGGAGCCTCGCGGCGGTCCAGCGCGTCACCTACGCCACTGATCAGCAAGCGATCTTCGATGGCGTCCAGACGTTCGGGGCACTCCGGATGACCCGCCCCCATTTCGTGTTTTCTGCAATCGCGGTGGGTAAAGTATCCGGTCTTGTGGGGAACAGTGCTCATGATTCAATTTTTTCGGGTAAGGTCGTGCTATGGATGCACAACAGAAGCTTAAATTATTGCTCGATCAGCTGAACACGGTGATTGTGGGCAAGTCCCTGCAGATTCAGGATGGCGTCGCTTGCCTGCTGGCGGGTGGCCATTTGCTCATTGACGATGTACCGGGAGTCGGTAAGACCACCCTGGCGCACGCTCTGGCTCGCACCTTCGGACTGCAGTTCTCGCGGGTACAGTTTACCTCGGACCTGATGCCCAGCGACCTCTCCGGTGTATCGATCTACGAACGTGGCAAAGAGGCATTTGTCTTCCACCCAGGACCGATTTTTGCCCAGGTGCTGCTGGCCGACGAAATCAACCGGGCCAGCCCCAAAACCCAAAGCGCGCTGCTGGAGGCCATGGAAGAAAAGCAGGTCACCGTAGAAGGCGAGACCCGCCCGCTGCCGCAACCCTTCTTTGTGATTGCCACGCAAAACCCGCTGGACCAGGTCGGCACCTACGCGCTGCCCGAGTCCCAACTCGACCGCTTCCTGATGCGCATTTCGCTGGGTTACCCCGACCGCGCTGCCGAACGGGCGCTACTGATCGGCAAAGACCGGCGCAACCTGGTGGAAAACCTGCCCAGTCTGTTGTCACCGGCGGAGTTGCACCACTTGCAGAACTTGGTACTCGAAGTACATGCCGCCGATCCCCTGCTCGACTATGTGCAGGACCTGATCGCCGCCACCCGCTCGGCCAAGTGGTTTTTGCAGGGACTCAGCCCGCGTGCGGGCATTGCCGTGGTGCGCGCTGCCAAGGCGCAGGCACTGCTGAGTGGGCGTAACTATGTAGCTCCCGATGATGTGCAGGCGATTCTGCCCCAGACCATTGCACACCGCCTGATTCCGGTTGGCGACTCCGGCCGAGGGGCGGTCGAGCAAGTGCGGGCCATGTTGCAGGCGGTGCCGCTTCCGTGAAACGGTTCGCACTGCGCAAACGTTTTCAGGCGTGGTTTCAGTCGCGCATTGCGTTGCGCGACAGCATCACCCTCACCCAGCGCAATGTCTATATTTTGCCCACGGGACCGGGCTTCATGATGGTGCTGACGCTGCTGGTGCTGTTGGTTGCGTCGATCAATTACCAGCTCAATCTGGGTTATCTGCTCACCTTCTTGCTTACCGGAAGTTGTGTCGTCGGCATGCATGTATGCCATGGCACCTTGCGCGGTATCACCATGAACCTGAGCGCGCCAGAGCCCCAGTTTGTTGGTACCAGCGTGCATATCAGTGTCAACATCCTGAGCAACCGGCGCTCGGTGCGCCACGGCATTGGCTTGGCCATCTTCGGCAGTGGCCACTGGAGCTGGACCGACGTACCGGCTCTGGGCAGCAGCAAGGTACAAATCGGTTTCTTGCCCACTCACCGTGGCCTGCATACCTTGCCCACCCTGACGGCCGAGACACGCTTTCCGCTGGGCATTTTTAGAGTCTGGACGGTCTGGCGACCCGCCGCCAAGGTGCTGATTTATCCCAAACCCGAGGCCTATCCACCCCCTCTGCCGCATGGCGAACCCCGTGCCGGCGGGGCCGCCAACACCACGCGCCAAAGCTCTGGTGAGTACGACGGGGTACGTGCCTACCGCCGCGGTGATCCACTCAAGCTCGTGGTCTGGAAAAAAGTGGCCCGGGCCGACGAACTTGTCAGCCGCGATGCGCAACAGGTTCAGCGCCTGGAACTTTGGCTGGACCTGGCTCACACCGGCATTGCCGGGACCCGCAGTGATGCCGGTGGCGACGCGATTGTCGAGCGACAAATTGCGCGCCTGTGCGCCTGGGTGTTGCAGGCCGAAAAGCTCGGCATGCGCTACGGCTTACGCCTGGGTGGGCAAGAAATTGCCCCGGGCAGCGGTGAAGCGCAACAAAGAAACTGCCTGCAGGCACTGGCACTGGCCTAAGACCATGGTTGACACGTGCCACTCGACTCCGTCATTCGCGGGACTTCTGTCGTCATTCCAGCAATTGGTGCCGTCATTCCAGCGAGTTCTTTCATCATCCCCGCGCAGGCGGGAATCCAGTGCACAGTGGCCACCTATAAATGTCCGCCTGCGCGGGCATGACGCGCACGCTATTTCACGTTAAAAGGTCAATAAAGTGCTACAGACCCTTAACACCCTGCCCCGCGACACCCGCGACACGCTGTTTTTGGTGGCGGTGATTGCCTGGGTCATGGCGCCCCAAATGGGCAATTTGCCGCTCTGGTGCAGCAGCATGGCGGTGGGCATTTTGCTGTGGCGCGCAAGCATCGCGGTCCGCGGCCATACGCTGCCCTCGCGCTGGTGGTTGACCGGCTTGTTGCTACTGGCTGCGGCTGGTACCTATTACAGCCATCGGACCCTGCTTGGGCGCGACGCCGGCGTGACCTACATCATGGTCCTGCTGGCCCTGAAAACCCTTGAATTGCGCGCACAGCGCGACGCGTTCGTGGTGTTTTTCCTTGGTTTTTTCGCCCTGCTTTCCAACTTCTTTTTCTCACAAAGCCTGTTGACCGCCGCCGCCATGCTGGTGGGACTGTTGGGTTTGCTGACGGCGCTGGTCAACAGCCACATGCCGGTCGGTCGCCCGCCCCTGCTGCAGGCGGCAAAGACCGCAGGCTGGATGGCCCTCCTGGGTGCGCCCATCATGGCCGTTTTGTTCGTATTGTTTCCACGCATCGCACCGCTGTGGGGCGTCCCCAGTGATGCCATGAGTGGGCGCAGCGGCCTGAGTGCCAGCATGCGGGTTGGCACCATCGCCAGCCTGGCGCTCGACAGCAGCGTGGCCATGCGGGTGCGGTTTGATGGCCCGCTCCCACCCCAAAGTGCCATGTATTTTCGGGGGCCTGTGCTGTCCACCTTTGACGGACGTGAATGGCGCCCGTTGCGCTCGGTCTTCCCCGAGCGCATGCGACCCACTGCAAACCTGCAGGTATCGGGGGACGCCGTGCGCTACCAAGTCACGCTCGAAGCCAACAACCGACCCTGGATTCTGGTGCTGGACGCCACACCCGAGGCACCAGTCATCAAAGGCCGTGCCGCCTTCATGCGACCCGATCTGCAATGGGTTGCCGACCAGCCGATTGCTGATCTGGTGCGCTACAGCGTGCAAAGCTATCCCAACTTCAGCCACGGCCCCAGCCGTCGGATCACAGCGATGCAGGACTATCTGGACCTGCCACCCAACTACAACCCGCGCACCCTGCAGTGGGCCGCCGATCTGCGGCGCGACCCACGTTACATCCAAGCCGATGCCCAAACCCTGATTGCCGTTGCCATGGACCGACTGCGCACCGGTGGCTACACCTACACCCTCGAGCCTGGGGTGTTCGGCCAGCACACGGCCGACGAATTCTGGTTCGACCGCAAGGAGGGGTTTTGCGAACACATTGCATCCTCCTTCGCCATATTGATGCGTGCACTCGACATTCCGGCGCGGGTCGTGACCGGATACCAGGGTGGTGAAGTCAACAGCGTCGACGACTATTGGACCGTGCGCCAAAGCGACGCCCATGCCTGGACCGAAGTCTGGGTCGCCGAACGGGGTTGGGTTCGCGTCGATCCCACCTCAGCGGTTGCGCCAGGACGCACGGGCAGTTTTCAGCGCCTCGAAGCGCCGCGCGGGGCCATGGCACAAGTGTTTGGTGTGGTGAGTCCGGCCCTGGCGCTGAACTTGCGCGCAATGTGGGAGGCGGTCAACAACCGTTGGAACCAATGGGTACTCAACTATTCGCAGGCCAAGCAAATGGACTTGCTGCGCAATATCGGTTTTGACTCTCCGAGTTGGCAAGACCTGAGCTATGTGCTGATTGGCATCGTGGTGGTCGCCAGCTTGCTAGGTGCCGCCTGGACATTCTGG
>JAIPCE010000267.1 GCA_021738345.1 Rhodoferax sp.
GCCAAGCTCCTGCAAGGTAGGCAGATGGCGCAAGGCGGGCGTCGTAAGCGGCTTGGTCGTGGTCACCGCATAACCGATCACCTTTTTGGCGTCGATATGGGATGAAGTGTTCGTGGTCTGGTCGCACATGATGTCAATTTGCCCACCCATCAGGTCGGTCATGGCGGGGCCGGTGCCTTTGTAGGGCACTGTAGTCATGTCGATGCGGGTGGCATTTTGAAACAACAAGCCACACAGGTGCGATGCCGATCCGACGCCCGCATTGCCCAGATTGATCTTGCCTTTGTTTTGCTCTAGCCAAAGCACCAGTTCTTTGTAATTCTTCGCGGGTAGCGTGGGGCGACCGATCAGCGTCATGGGAACATCACTGACCATTCCCAGATACTCAAAATCGCTTTCCACCTTGAAGGGAATATTGCGCACCAGGGTCGGCATGGTGGCCATGCTGATATGGTGCAGCAGCAAGGTGTGGCCATCAGGGGCGGCCCGGGCAACCTTGTTGGCACCGATCGAGCCGCCTGCCCCTGCGGCATTGTCGACCACCACAGTGGCGCCACCCAAAGGCTTGCGCAGGGCCTCGGCGAGGTCGCGCGCCGAGCGGTCGGTCGGACCGCCTGCCGCAAAAGGAACCACGATGGTGACCGGCTTGCTCGGGAAATTGTCTGCGATGGCAGAGAGCGATAAGCCGGTCAGAACAAATGCCAGTATTTTTTTCATTTGATGCCTCTTCGTGTTGAGTAAGGTGCGCACCCCGGCTGCAAAATGCATGCCTCGAAAAAATCGATGCGCACCTGCAGATCGTAATGAAATTTGCTATTTGTAGCTGCGCGCGTCCTCAATCACCTTGCCGTCGTTGGGCAAGGAGGCGGGGGCCACCATGGCCACCTGACCGCGCAGTTTGGTGACATCCCGAATTGCCTCGGCGATTCGGCGTGCGAGCTCGTCCGATGCTGACTCGGTTTCAATTTTCAGGGTCATCACATCATTGGCCATTTCACCGCTCACCACCAGCCTTGCGCGCAGGACTTCGGTAAATCGTTTGGCGATTTCGTCGACCTGCTTGGGATGCACGAACATGCCACGGATTTTGGTGGTCTGGTCGGCCCGACCCATCCAGCCCTTGATGCGGGTGTTGGTGCGTCCGGTAGGGCACGGACCAGGCAACACCGCCGACAGGTCCCCTGTGCCAAAACGGATCAACGGATAGTCGGGGTTAAGGCTGGTCACCACCAGTTCACCGACCTCGCCGTCAGCCACCGGGTCGCCAGTCCCGGGACGCACGATCTCCACGATGACCATCTCGTCCAAAACCAGACCTTCACGGGCACTCGTTTCATAGGCAATGAGGCCCAGATCGGCAGTGGCATAGCACTGGTAGCCGGCGATGCCGTGCTCCAGGAACCAGTCGCGCAGGCTGGGCGGAAAAGCCTCGCCGCCGAACATGGCCTTTTTGACGGTGGGTAACGCCACGCCCATCTCGGCTGCCTTCTCAACGATGATCTTTAGGAAACTCGGGGTGCCGATATAGCCTGCGGGGCGAAGGTCGCGCATCGCCCCCACCTGCTGCTCGGTTTGGCCCGTTCCGCCAGCAAATACGCTGCAGCCCAGGGCATGGGCACCGGTTTCCATCATCGAGCCGGCGGGGACAAAATGGTAGCTGAAGCTGTTGTGAATCAGGTCGCCGGGCCGAAAGCCAGCGGCATGGATTGCACGTGCCATACGCCAGTAGTCGCGCGCCGTGCCTTCAGGCTCGTAAATCGGGCCAGGGCTGGCAAAGATCCGGGGCATCTTCACTCCGAAACTGAGGGCGCTGAAGCCGCCGAAAATATCGCCGGATTTTGCTTGCTCGCGCGCTGCCTGTTGGCGCTCTTGCAACTCGTGCTTGCGCACGACCGGAAGGCGCGCCAACGCCGCACGATTGACCACTGCGGACGGATCAATGCCCTGCAAAATGGCAGCGTAAGCGGCACTGCGGCTTTGGGCATGGGCCACCTGGCCCGGCAAGGCAGACATCAGCTCTGCTTCGCGCTGCTCGGGTGATCGCGCTTCAAGCGCGTCGTACAAAGTGGTCATCAGAGTCTCCTTGCTTGTAGCACCATGCCGTCATTCCCGCGAATGCGGGAATCCCGGGCGGCAAGGCGCGTTGTAGATTCCCACGCGTGCGGGAATGACATTCAAATTTCCTGGTCGGACGGGGCCTCGGAGCTGCTCTTCAAGCTAGCCACCGCTTGCGGCGTTTGTAGCTCTTGACGTCCTTGAAACTCTTACGTTCGCCGCCGCCCATGCCCAGGTAAAACTCCTTGACGTCTTCGTTGGTACGCAAGTAGTCGGCCGCGCCGTCCATGACCACACGGCCGGACTCCATGATGTAGCCATAGTCGGCATACTTCAGAGCCATGTTGGTGTTTTGCTCGGCCAGCAAAAATGTCACCTTTTCCTTGGCGTTAAGGTCTTTCACGATCTCGAAAACTTCTTCGACGATCTGCGGAGCCAGCCCCATCGAGGGTTCATCGAGCAGCACCATGCTGGGATTGGCCATGAGAGCCCGGCCGATGGCACACATTTGCTGCTCACCGCCCGAGGTATAGGCCGCCTGGCTGGTGCGCCGCGTTTTGAGACGAGGAAAATAGGCGTAGACCTTGTCCAAATTGGCCGCAACCTCGCCCTTGTTTTTGCGGGTGTAGCCCCCGGTCAGCAGGTTTTCTTCAATCGTCAGGTGGGCAAAACAGTGCCGTCCCTCCATGACCTGCACCACGCCACGCTGCACCAGGTCCGCCGGCGACAAATTCTCGATACGTTCGCCGCGCAACTCAATCGAGCCCTTGGTTACCTCGCCACGCTCGCCCGCCAGCAGGTTGGACACGGCCCGCAAGGTGGTGGTCTTGCCCGCCCCATTGCCGCCCAAAATAGCCACAATGCCGCCTTGCGGCACCTGCAAGGACACGCCCTTGAGCACCAGAATCACGTGGTTGTAAATGACCTCGATGCCATTCACATTGAGAACAATGTTTTTAGGTTCCATAACTCAGCCTTGTTGACCAAATGAAAGACCCGCAGCGCGACCCTTTCATTTGGCGGCCCGCGAAGGCCACCGGCAGGTGGCGAGCAAAGCAAGCCACCCTTCCAAAAACACCGCAGAACCGGCTTTGCCGGACTGCTGGTGTTGCCCCACCGCTACTCACGGTGAGCGCAACAGGGCGAGCGAAGCAAGCCCCCTCCAGAAACACCGCGGAACCGGCTTGCCGGGCCGCTGGTGTTGCCCCCTTGAGGGGGGAGGACCGCTACACGCAGTGAGCGGGCAACGGGGGTGCCACTTAAGACTGGCAATCCGCAGGCGTGCGCGGTGTCAGCTTCTTGTCGGCCGCATACTTTGCGGCGGTGGACTTGACCAGGGGCTTGAGAATTTGCTCATCCGCCTGCAACCAGTCGGAGGAGAAGCTCCACTTCTTGCCGTCCCAAGTGTGCACCCGTGCCCAGTTGGAGCCCATGTGGTCGGCGCAGGTGGTGCTGATGGGGCGCATGACGCCGGCAAAACCCAACGCATCCAGCTTCTTCTGGTCGAGTGCCAAGTTTTCATAACCCCAGCGGGCCTGCTCACCGCTAACCCACTTGCCCTTGCCAAAGCGCTCTTGCGCCCGGCGCACGCCCTCGACTGCCAGCATGGCACTCATGGCGCCACGCATATAAAGTACCTGGCCGACTTCTTCCTTGGGACCAGAGCCTTCGCCTTTGGCGTGGACTTTTTCCAGAATTTCCTTGACCACCGCAGACTGGGGCTCGGCACCGTGCTGCATCGTCACCGCGTTGTAGCCCTTGGCACCTTCGCCCACGTCCTTGACATCGGGCTCAGCACCAGACCACCAGACACCGTACATCTTTTCACGCGGATAACCGGTGGCCTGTGCTTCCTTGAGCGCGGTCGAATTCATGACACCCCAGCCCCACAGCAAGACATAGTCGGGGCGCGCCTGCCGCACTTGCAGCCAAGTGGCTTTTTGGTCGACACCAGGCGCTGTGACCGGGAGCAACTGCAAGTTAAAGCCGTGTATCGCAGCGCGCTCCTGCAGCAAAGGAATCGGCTCTTTTCCATAAGGCGAGTCGTGGTAAACCAGCGTGACCTTCTTGCCTTTGAGCTTGTCCAAGCCACCTTCTTTTGCACCGATCGTCTGGACCAGCGCATCGGCTGCCAACCAGTAGGTACCCGCAAGCGGGAAATTCCACTTGAATACGGTCCCGTCCTGGCTTTCGCTACGCCCGTACCCTGCAGTGATCAGCGGAATCTTGTCACCCGGTGCCTTTTCAGTCAGTGCGAAGGTAATACCGGTGGACAGCGGCTGGAACACCGTGGCGCCACCGTGCTTGCCCTTCAGACGCTCATAGCACTCGACCCCACGCGCCGTGTCGTAGCCGGTTTCGCATTCTTCATAAATGATCTTCAGACCATTGATGCCGCCACGCGCATTGGTGAGCTTGAGGTAATCGGAGTAGCCATTGGCCCATGGCACACCGTTGGGAGCATACGGCCCGGTGCGATAGGGCAAGCCTGGAAAGAATTGTTCCTTGGCCTGGGCAAAGGCACCGGCGCCAGCGGCAGCCAACACAGCAGCCAGCACAATGTTGCGATATTTCATGAAATTCTCCTGGAAATCGGCATTGGTATGCCTGTGGTTAACGAAACTACGGGAACAAGAAAATTGGATCAATGGGTCAATGGGGAAAAGGCCACAGCCGCAGCTTTTGCTTGGAGAGCGACCACAATTTGGCAAGGCCATGCGGCTCCACAATCAGGAACCAGACAATCAGGGCACCAAAAATAATCAGCTCGGCATGAGAAATCCCGGCTGTGGAAATCTCCACACCAACCAGATGACCCAGCAAGGGCAAGAACTGGTTCAAGAAGATCGGCAGTATGACAATGAATCCGGCGCCAAAGAAACTCCCCATGATGGACCCCATACCGCCGATGATCACCATGAACAGCAGCCGAAACGACAAATCGACCGAGAACGCGGCCGGCTCCCAAGACCCCAGGTACACAAAGCCCCAGAGTGCACCCGCAATGCCGACAATGAAAGAACTTACTGCAAAGGCACTCAGCTTGGCATACATGGGGCGAATCCCGATGACCGCAGCGGCGACGTCCATGTCACGAATTGCCATCCATTCCCGACCCACTGCACCGCGGACCAGGTTTTTGGCAGCCAGCGCCAGCACCACCAGAATTGACAGGCACAGCAAATACTTGGAAATCGGGCTCTCAATTGGCATGCCCAGCACCTGCAGGCCCGACACCGACACCGAGCCGGAGGGCGCTTCATTGGTAAACCACTTGATCCGCAGAAACATCCAGTCCGCAAAAAACTGTGCGGCGAGCGTGGCCACCGCCAGATACAACCCCTTGACGCGTAAGCTCGGCAAACCAAACAAAATGCCAAAGGCGGCCGAACATAAGCCACCCAACACCAGCGCCAGTAACAAAGGTATGCCGGGAATGCGCACAAAGAAATTAAAAGCGGCGTAGGCACCGACCGCCATAAAGGCTCCCGACCCCAGTGATATCTGGCCGCAGTAGCCGACCAGAATATTGACCCCCAACGCGGCCAGTGCCATGATCAAAAAGGGGATAAAAATGGCACGAAACATATAGTCGCTGCCCAGTAGGGGAACGACAAAGAATGCAAACGCAATCAGTAACAGGATCGCCCAGCGGTCCTGTGCAATCGGAAATACCTGCTGGTCGGCGCGGTAGCTGGTTTTGTACTGGCCGTTTTCTCTGTAAAACATGAATACCTCTAATCAGTAGGGGAGCGAGCAAATTTGCTGCGCAAATCTTGGTCCGTCCCGCAAAGTCTCAAACCCGGTCAATGATCTTTTCGCCAAACAAACCCTGCGGCCGAAACAGCAGGAACACCAGTGCCAGCACATAGGCAAACCAGATTTCGATGCCGCCGCCCACATACGGGCCAAGAAACACTTCAGAGAGTTTTTCGCCCACACCAATGATCAGGCCGCCCACGATGGCGCCCGGCACTGAGGTCAGGCCACCCAGGATAACGACCGGCAGAGCACGCAGGGCCACGGTTGTGAGTGAAAACTGTACGCCCAGCTTGCTGCCCCAAATCATGCCTGCCACCAGTGCCACGACACCGGCTACGCACCAGACGATGACCCAGATGCGGTTGAGAGGAATGCCGATGCTTTGCGCGGCCTGGTGATCATCTGCGACGGCACGTAAGGCCCGACCGGTCGCGGTTTTCTGGAAAAACAGGCTCAACGCAGCCACCAGCACCGCAGCAATCAGCGCCGCGTAGAGGTCTTCCTTGTTGATCAGAATGCCGCCCTGAAACATTTGTTCGAACGCCATGATTGGCTCTTTGGGCATGCCGACATCAATCTTGTAAATGTCGCTGCCAAAAATGGTCTGGCCAAGGCCATCCAGAAAATAGCTGATGCCCAGCGTGGCCATCAAAAGGGTAGTTCCCTCCTGGTTGACCAGATGGCGCAGCACCAGTCGCTCAATCAGCCAGGCCACGCCAAACATCAAGATACCTGCACCGATAAAGGCGGCAGCGTTGGCAACAAACGCGTTGTCCAACCCCGTCCAGGCGGGAATCCACTCGGACAGTCGGGCCATGGCGAGCGCAGCAAACAGCACCATGGCACCCAGCGAAAAATTGAACACGCCCGAGGCCTTGTAAATCAGCACAAAGCCCAGCGCCACCAGCGAATACAGCATGCCGGCCATCAGGCCGCCAAGCAAAGTTTCAAGAAAGAAAGCCATGGTTACAAGTACCCCCCTGTCGGAGACTCGCTGCGCGTAGCCCCATCTCCCCTACAGGGGACGATGCCAGTGGCCCGGCGGAGCCGGTTCCACGGCATCTCTGGAAGACTTCCCCTCATTTCGATGCGATTGCTTGCTCGGGTCGGGGACTCGCTGCGCGTAGCCCCTTCTCCCCTACAGGGGACGATGCCAGTGGCCCGGCGGAGCCGGTTCCCGGGCATGCCTGCGGGACTTCCCTCCGCCTGTGATTTGATCTCTTCG
>JAIPCE010000268.1 GCA_021738345.1 Rhodoferax sp.
CGAAATGCGCAAACTGCTGGAAACTGGCCAGGCCGACGGCACGCCGGCGCTCTTTGATGGCTGCATGAAGGGCCGGACCATGTACGTGGTGCCGTTCTCCATGGGGCCGCTGGGCTCGCACATTGCGCACATCGGCATCGAGTTGACCGATAGCGCCTATGTGGCGGTCAACCAGAAAATCATGACCCGCATGGGCAAGGCTGTGTTTGATGTTTTGGGTGCTGACGGCGCCTTTGTACCCTGCATGCACACGGTGGGTGCCCCGCTTGCGGCCGGGCAGGCCGACGTCAAGTGGCCTTGCAACAAAACAAAATACATCGTGCATTACCCCGAGACGCGCGAAATCTGGTCGTACGGCTCTGGCTATGGTGGCAACGCCCTGTTAGGCAAGAAGTGCTTTGCGCTGCGCATCGCGTCCAATATGGGCCGCGACCAGGGCTGGCTGGCAGAGCATATGCTGATTCTGGGCGTGACCAACCCGCAAGGCAAGAAGTACCATGTGGCAGCGGCTTTCCCGAGCGCCTGCGGCAAAACCAATTTCTCGATGCTGGTTCCGCCCGAAGGTTTTGACGGCTGGAAGGTCACCACCATTGGTGACGACATCGCCTGGATCAAACCACATTCCGACGGCAAGCTTTACGCCATCAACCCAGAGGCCGGCTATTTTGGTGTCGCTCCCGGTACCAATTTCCATACCAACCCCAACTGCATGGCCAGCCTGGACAAGAACGTCATCTTCACCAATGTCGGTCTGACCGATGATGGCGACGTCTGGTGGGAAGGCATGGAAAAAGACAACGGCACCCTGCCCGCCCACCTGATCGACTGGCAGGGCAATGACTGGACCCCCGAAATTGCCAAGCAAACCGGGGCCAAGGCTGCGCATCCCAATTCACGCTTCACCGTGGCTGCGCGCAACAACCCGGCGCTCGATGCCCAGTGGGACGACGCCAGCGGCGTGGCCATTGACGCCTTCATCTTCGGCGGACGCCGCTCCACCACCGTCCCGCTGGTGACCGAAGCCCGCACCTGGACCGAGGGTGTCTACATGGCGGCCACCATGGGTTCCGAGACCACTGCGGCTGCGGTGGGGCAAATGGGAGTGGTGCGCCGCGACCCGTTCGCCATGTTGCCGTTCTGCGGCTACAACATGAGCGACTATTTCCAGCACTGGCTCAATATGGAAGGCGCGCTCAAGGCCAACGGCGCCACCGTGCCACGCATTTACTGCGTAAACTGGTTCCGCAAAGACGCAGACGGCAAATTCGTCTGGCCCGGTTATGGCGAAAATATGCGCGTGTTGAAGTGGATGATTGATCGCATCGAAGGCAAGGCTCCGGGCATGGAAACCATCTTTGGGGTCGCTCCGCTATTTGACGAGCTCACCTGGACCGGAATGCCTTTCACTGCTGAGCAATTTGCGACCGTCACCAGCATCGACAAGGCAGCATGGGCAGAAGAATTGAAACTGCATGCCCAGCACTTTGAGCAACTGGCCTACCACCTGCCCAAAGCACTGGAAGACACCAAGGCCCTCTTGGAGCAGCGACTCACCGCCTAAGGCCCTCGTGCGCACCCTGCAACGGGGTGCGCAGTTTTACGGCGATTCGTGCTGGCTGCACAGCAGGCTGACGCGCAAATCGGCCCGCAGACGGTGGTCGTGTTGCGCGTATCTCCAAAGCTCGTCCTCGGCCCGTAATTGGGCTTGGCGGGCTGACCACTGCTCCATCTTCGAGAGCAAATTTCCCATCCCGAGTCGCAGCGGTTGCATGAGGAAAGACAGCACCCCAAAGGTGACTGCCCACAAAACCACCCACACCACCAGCAGATGGCCATCGGCCCAGGTCTCTATGAGCTGGTCGGCAACCACGAGCATGGCTGCGATCACTGCGGCCAGCAGCATGCCCGCCAGCGGTCTGGAATTTTCAGGCGGGTAAAGGGTAGGTACTGGAGCTGAAGTAACACGCGAGTCCCTATCGGCGCTGGTGGAGCGATCCATAGGAACGACCGCGCGAAGGGAGTCGCGCAAACGAAAAGGATTGGCAAGAGGTGTGTGTGTTGACATGCTGCAATCATAGGGTTTATACCAATGTTGTTCAACTTAAGATTATTGATGTAATTTATTCACACTGGTGATATATGCCCTGTCAGGCCCTCACAGATTTCACGGTACCATCAGCAATGCCCCCCACCACGCTACGCACGCTAGACCTCAATTTGCTCAAGATTTTTGACGTGGTGATGTCCGAGCGCAACCTCACCCGCGCCGCCCATCAGCTTGCACTGACTCAGCCGGCCGTCAGCAATGCCCTGCGTCGCCTGCGCGAGACGCTGGGCGATGAGTTGCTGGTGCGCAAAGGGCGCTCCCTGGAACCGACCGCGCGCGGGCAGGAGCTTTGGCCTGCCGTACGCGGCGCGCTGCAACAGTTGCAGGCGGCCCTGGCACCCAACGACTTTGCGCCTGCGACGTCGGTCACCAGTTTTGTGTTGACCATGGCCGACGCCACTGCGGCCGAGTTCATGCCCGGCTTGCTCGAGGTGATCACCCACCAGGCTCCCGGCGTCTCGATACGCGTCGTTCCACTGACCACAAGCGACCCGCGACAGTTGTTGGACGACGGTCCGGCCGATCTGGCAGTGGGATACTTTCCGGCCGTACTCACCGACCTGACGGCGCGCGCACAGACCGGTGAACGGGTGTCTTTTTTGCATACCCTGCTGTTTCAAAGCGACTATGTCTGCGTCATGCGCAAGAACCACCCGCTGGCTGCCGGCACGCTGAGCCTGGACGACTACTGCGCCGCCCGCCATGCGCTGGTGAGCTTTTCGGGTCGCGCGTTTGGCTTTATCGACAGCACGCTGGCCGCGCTGGGACGTAGCCGGCGCGTGGTTCTCACGGTGAACCAGTTTTTCATTGCTGGCAAGCTCGTGACCGAGTCCGACCTGCTCACGGTGCTGCCAAGGCATTTTGTCAAGGTGACCGGCTACGCCGACCAGCTTGCAGTGCGTGAGCTGCCGTTTGTCACCTCGCCGGTGCAAGTGCACGCGTTGTGGCACCTGCGTCTGGCCGAAAGCAGTGCCCACGGCTGGCTGCGTGCGCAGGTCGCTGCCTTGGCAAAACACGAATTTCCAGCATGAAAATTCAGTTACTGTCCGACTTGCACCTTGAGGCACACCCGCACTGGCACCCTCAACCGACCGCTGGAGCCGACTTGCTGGTGCTGGCGGGCGACATTGGTTCCTACCAGGCAGGCTCCCAGTTGACCGATTCAGACTTTGGGCTGGCGCGCTTTTCACCGCTGCTGGGCTGGCCGACACCGGTCCTGTTTGTTCCGGGCAACCACGAATACGACGCGCTGGACTTTGACCTTGCCCACACGCGCTTGCGTGCGACCTGCGAGCGCCTGGGCCTGATCTGGCTTGAGCGCGAGACCGTGCTGCTGTCAGGGCTTCGCTTTGTCGGCACCACGCTGTGGAGCGACTTTGATGCGCTGGGCCCTGACGCGACTGCCACCACCGAAACAAGGGCAGACGCGCGCGATCCCGAGCGCGTGCAATCGACGAATCTGCTCGCCTTGCAACTCAAAGCGCGCGAGAAAGCCTGCCGCGCCGCCAATTACCACCTCAAGAAAACACAGACCACACGGGACGGCGCGCCGTGGCTGGCCGATGGGGTGCGCCAGCAGGCATTGCTGTGCCAGGCGTGGTTGCGCAACGCACTGTCCGTGCCGTTTACTGGTATCACGGTCGCCATCACCCATTACGCTCCGAGCCTGTCAAGTGCCGATCCACGCTATGGACGCACACCCGGAACAGCGGGTTTTTGCAACGCCCTCGACGACCTGCTTCCCCAGGCCAGCCTGTGGCTGCACGGCCACTTGCACGCACCCAGTGACTACCGACTGGCCGGCTGCCGCGTGGTCGCCAACCCACTGGGGTATGCGCGCAAAAATGAGCAGGCCGGCTTTCGACCCGACTTGCTGATTGAAGTCATCTGACCAGACAGCAGCAAGCGTGGTCTACGGCCTCATCCACTACAAAATTCGCTGGCACTGCGCCCGCACCTTGGCCGAGTCGCCATAATCAAAGTGCCACCATTCGTGGGGTATGCCCATAAACCCGGCATGAAGCATGGCGCCGCGCAACAGTTGGCGATGGGCGACATGCTGGCGGGTGAGTTGCCCTTGCGACAGCAGTTGCGCCTCAAACTCGGGGTGAGAGCGTTCGCTCATCTCATCAAAACCGGACCCCATATCCACCTCTTGCCCTTCGCTGTCCTGCAGTGTCACGTCAACTGCCATGCCAAACGAGTGGATTGATCCGTTTGCGGGATCTGCCAGGTATTGGCGTAAATGCGTAGCTTGCAGCACGTCCCAGAGCATCTGTTGCACGCGCTGTGGGCGCATGGCGTCGAGCACCAGAAGACGGTAGTCCGGACGCGCCGCCTGCAGTGCTTCCGCGGCCCTGGCCAGCGCATGGGCAGCGTCTTTGTGCAGCCATGCGCAATCGAGAAAGGCGTAAAGATTCTTGCCAAAGAAATTGGCTGAGCTTGCATAGCGCAAGTCCACCTCAATGCCCGCAATATCTCCCAACCCGACAAAATCAGGATGCCCCGGCACCTCCTCACACCGAAGTCCGCACGCTGGATAGGTTTGCATGAATACAAATGAAAGTAAAGTGGCGAATCTGGCTAGGCTTTCCCGGTTGAGCTACGGATACTAGGCATGCGGAAACAGCCAATGTAACGTTTCTGGCGGCACTGCCGGGCGCATTGCGTCGTTACCCTACGTTTATGTGGCAAGCCACACTGCACTCAGGGCGTCTCGCACTGCATCCCGCCAACACCACCCTAAACGATACCTCAGCTATCTCCGCACCGCTTACGCATGAACAGGCCCTAGGTGAGCTTGGTTACACTGTGTCGCTTCGCACCAAGGAGTTCACCATGAAAATACTATTGGCGGTCGACGGCAGCGCTTACAGCAAGAAGATGCTGGCCTACCTGAGCACGCATGAGACCTTCTTTAGCCCCAAGAATGATTACACCGTGTTTACCGTGCAACCCGCGTTGCCGCCGCGCGCGCGCGCGGCCGTTGGCAAAGAGATAGTGAACAAATATTACGCTGAAGAGTGCGAAAAAGTGCTGGCCCCGATCAGCAAGTTTTTGCTTCGCCATGGCATCGACGCCAAGAGCACCTGGAAAATCGGACACGCTGGCACCTGTATCGCCAAAATGGCCGAGGAAGACGAGTTTGACCTGGTGGTGATGGGCTCGCACGGCCATGGCGCATTGGCCAATCTGGTCATGGGCTCGGTCGCGACCCAAGTGCTGGCGAATTGCAAGGTGCCGGTGCTGTTGGTGCGCTGAAACAGTCCTAGCGCGCTTTCAAGCCATCGAAGCAAGTCGACAACACCATCTCGACAATTTGCGCATCCTCGTACAGTCCGCCCATTTTCAGAAACTCAAGAACCGGGTCGCAGGCGCGGGCAAACAGGGTATAGAGCACGGCAATTGCCGGCAGATCGGGACTCAAGGCGCGCTGAGCTTGCGCCGCTTCGATCCAGGCACCGAGGCGGTCGCTGACATCCATTAGCCCGTCCATGTAGTCTTTGTTGTGCATCAAGGTGGTGCGCAGGCTCGAGTTCTGGCTCGGCAAGGAAGGCATTTCACCGCGCAGCTTAAGTTCCATGGTCCAACGCACCACCGCACGCAAATTGTCCAGCGGGGGTGCGCTGTCCGGGAGATCGCGCAGAAAATCCTGTGCCCGACGCATCACGCGCACCATGGCTGCAGCAGCCAGATCTTCCTTGCTTGGAAAGTGCTTGTACAGACTGGCCTTGGCGATGCCGACATGGGCCGCGACCTCATCGACCGTCATCGCCTCAAAACCTTTTTCAGCGAGGAGTTGATTGACCACGGCGATGATGGCGTCTTCCCGTGCCTGGAGCATTTGTTCTTTGAACGAGACCTTGGGACCGGTGTTGGATCGCATCGGCGTATTTTAACCTGTATCGTAAAAAAAAAGGTGCTCCGGATATTTTGTGACTGCTTAGTCTGCGGCACAACGACTGCCTGGCTCCCGGATCGTTACAATCAACTTACAACCCGGCAACCCGTCGCACCGACGCATGCAGCCCTGCCGGGTGTCACCTATTCGGCGTAATGAAAAAGTTTGGCATCCTCTTCGTTTGTACGGACAACCTGTGTCGCAGCCCCACGGCGCAGGGCGTGATGCAGCAGAAACTAGTGCGCTTGGGCCTGGACCCGCGTGTCATGGCAGATTCGGCAGGAACGTACGACTTTAACGTCGGCGAGCCGGTCGACATTCGGGTGCAGAAGCATGCGATGCGCCGCGACTATGACCTGTCATCACTCAGAGCGCGCCTGCTCCATATCGGCGACTTTGCGCATTTCGACTGGATTCTGGCCATGGATGAGTCGGTAATGCTGACCCTGAAGATGCGCTGTCCGGACAAATACCAGTGCAAGCTGCAGTACTTCACGCACGCCTGCGGATTAGCAGATCAACTCGACGTTCCTGATCCGTTTTATGGCAAGACCGCCGACTTTGAGCGGGTGCTCGATCTTGTAGAGGCCGGCTGTACCGCGCTGCTGCGACAACTGCCCGCTTTGTGAGATGACTGCAATGCTGCACCGGCCCTTGACCCTGCCCTGCGGTCACACCGTCGCCAACCGCATTTGCAAGGCTGCAATGACCGAGGGTCTGGCCGACCCGAATGACCACGCAACGGCCGGGCACCAGCGCCTGTACGCCCACTGGGCGCGCGGCGGAGCGGGCATTCTCATGAGTGGCAACATCATGGTCGACCACCGCTACCTGGAGCGCGCCGGTAACGTCGTCGTGCAAGACACGCAGGGCCAAGCTGCCCTGCGCGCCTGGGCGCAGACGGTCCACGACCATGGCAGCCAACTCTGGGCCCAGATCAGTC
>JAIPCE010000269.1 GCA_021738345.1 Rhodoferax sp.
GCTCGCGTCCGTGGTCCCCGCCATGTAGCAATGGGTGCATGGCATCGTCCTGGGCGAACCGTTTTATCAGGCCCATACGCTGCCGGACTCGGGCCACGGGGTCGGCATGGTTGAGGCCGCGCGCGGCAGCCTGGGGCACTGGCTGACGGTCGAAAACGGTTTGATTGCACGCTACCAGATCATTGCGCCCACTACCTGGAATTTTTCACCACGCGACGCATCGGGTCAGGCCGGACCCTTGGAAACCGCCCTCGTGGGCCTGCCTGCCGACGCAGGCGCCCTGCCTACCGTCGGGCATGTGGTGCGCTCGTTTGACCCCTGCATGGTCTGCACCGTGCATTGACGGCGAGGGCCTCATGGAACATAACACCAGACCCGCCACCCCGGACCGCCTGCGCCCGCAGGGCGGCGAAGCGTTTGGCGAGCAAGCCTGGATCGAAGTGATCCAGAAAATGGACGAGGTCTACAACGAACTGCTGCAGTACGAGGTCGAACTCGAAGAGAAAAACACGGCCCTGGAAGACTCGCACCAGTTCATTGAAAGCGTGCTGGCGTCGATGTCCGACATTTTGATCGTGTGTGACCGCCATGGCACGATTCTGGAGGTCAACCCCTCGCTGCGCCACCTGTCGGGCAAGGCGGCCAAGGACATTGAAAGGACTTCGGTCTTTGCATTATTTGCCGACGAGGCCGAACGTAGCAAGGCACGCACCATGTTTTCCAAGGTAGGGCATACCGGGCTGCAGGACTGCGAGTTCTTTTTGCGGGCCGGCGATGGCTCGACCGTCCCGGTGTCGATGAATTGCACACCGCGGCTGTCGCAAACCGGAAAACTCATCGGAACCGTGGTTACCGGGCGACCGGTGGGGGAGCTGCAACGCGCCTACCAGGCGTTGCGGCAGGCACACGAAGACCTCAAACGCACCCAGGGGCAACTGCTGCACGCTGAAAAGATGGTATCCCTTGGCCGTCTGGTGGCCGGTGTGGCGCATGAACTCAACAACCCCATCAGTTTCGTTTTGGGCAATGTGCTGTCGCTCAAGCGGTATGCGCAGCGCCTGGAGCGCTACCTGACCGGCGTCCACGGGACCGACGCCGCACGCGATCCGGCAATGCAGCGCATGCGCGATGAATTGCGCATCGACCGCATCCTGGACGACATGCCGGCGCTGATCGAAGGCATGGTCGAGGGGGCCGAACGTACGCGCGACATTGTGGATGCACTCAAACGGTTTTCGGCCATCGACAAGTCTGCTGCCGAGCAAGTCGATCTCAATGAGGTGGTGGAGCGATCGGTGCGTTGGGTAACCCAAAGTGCGGCCCGGCGCATGGCGGTGTCCCTTGACTTGCCAGCGCAATTGATGTGCTCCGGATCGTCCGGCCAACTGCAGCAGGTGGTCATGAACCTGGTGCAAAACGCCTCGGACGCGACCGCCCAATGCCCCGCACCGCAGTTGCACATTTCGAGCAGCTACGCTAATGGCATTGTGAGCCTACGCTTTGCCGACAACGGCCCAGGCATCGCTCCCGAGCATCTGGACCGCCTGTTTGAGCCGTTTTTCACCACCAAACAGGTCGGACAGGGTACCGGGCTGGGTTTGTCGATCAGCTATGGCATCGTGGAACGGCACGGCGGCCATCTGACGGCTACCAATCGGCCGACCGGAGGCGCAGAATTTTGCCTCGCCTTGCCCATGCCCCAGCCCGTCTGAGCCCAGACGAGCCCGCCAAATGACCCGTGGCCCGAACTGACCCGGTGCGCCGGTTACCATCAGCGCATGTTCAGTTACCGACACGCCTTTCACGCAGGCAACCATGCCGACGTGCTCAAACACACGGTGTTGCTCGCCGTGCTGCGCCATCTGGTGCAAAAAGACACGGCGCTGACCGTGTTCGACACCCATGCGGGTGCCGGCTTGTACCGGCTCGACGGCGACTATGCGCAAACCAGTGGCGAGGCCGTCGATGGCCTGCTGAAGCTGGTTTCCAGTGAACTTCCCCAGCCGGTGGCCCCTGCGTTGCAGGATTATCTTGATGTGGTCGCCAGCTTCAATGCCGGCGGCAAGCACACGATCTACCCGGGCTCACCGTTCATCATCCAACACGTGCTGGCACAACGGGACCGCGACAAGATCAAGCTGTTTGAACTGCACCCGACCGACTACAAAACCCTCAGCGCCAATATTGCCCAGCTCGAAGTCGGTCGCCAGATTGCCATTCTTCGGGAGGACGGGTTTGAAGGCCTCAAGAAATTCCTGCCGCCTCCGTCGCGGCGCGCGCTGGTGCTGTGCGACCCCAGTTATGAGCTCAAGACCGACTATGCGCGTGTGGGGGCCATGGTGGCCGACGCGCTGCAGCGCTTTGCCACGGGCACCTACGCGGTCTGGTATCCGATCATTCCGCGCCCCGAAGCACACGACCTACCCAAAAAACTCAAAACCCTGGCCAACAAGGCGGGCAAACCCTGGTTGGGTGCCACCCTGACGGTCAAGTCCAGCAAGTTACTGAAGGACGATGAAGGTGATGTCGTTCGGCCGGGCTTGCCGGCCAGCGGCATGTTCATCATCAACCCACCGCATACCCTCAAAGCCGCGTTGGCACCGGCGCTGGCGCACATGGTCGAGGCCCTGGGACAGGACCAAAATGCCGCCTTTGCACTCGAGTCCGGCGGCTGAACGACCTGCGTCATGCAGCGGGAGTTAACGCCAGGCGCTCACAAAGCTCGAGCGTGGCGACGCTCTGGTTCATGGTGTAGAAGTGAATTGCGGGGGCACCTCCGGCGCGCAGTTGCTCACACAGACTGGTCACCACATCGAGACCAAAGGATTTGATCGAGGCCGTGTCGTCACCAAAGCTTTGCAGCCGCAAGCGAATCCAGCGCGGGATTTCGGCACCACAGGCATCCGAAAAACGCATCAGTTGGGTTGAACTGGTGATTGGCATGATGCCGGGGACTACTGGCACGCCCAGGCCCAAGGCGTCGACCTCTTCCACAAACTGGAAGTAGGCATCGGCGTTGTAAAAATACTGGGTGATGGCGGAATTGGCCCCGGCCCGCACCTTGGTCGCAAAGGCCTGCAGGTCACTGGCAGGCGACTTGGCCTGCGGGTGCACCTCGGGGTAGGCGGCGACCTCTATATGAAAATCATCGCCGGTCTCGGCGCGAATAAAAGCCACCAAATCGCTGGCATAGTGAAACTCACCACCTATGCCGTAACCGCTGGGCAAATCGCCACGCAGCGCCACCAACCGCCGCACCCCCATGGCCTTGAGCGTGGCCAACTGTGCACGCACCGCGGCATGGCTTGCGCCGACGCACGAAAAGTGCGATGCAGCCTGCACGCCTTCGGCAAGGATTTCGCTCACGGTATGGAAAGTACCCTCCTGGGTCGAGCCGCCTGCGCCAAAGGTCACCGAGCAAAACTCGGGCTGCAACTGGTAAAGCTTTTGGCGCACCTGCCGCAGCTTTTCTGCGCCCTCAGGTGTCTTGGGCGGAAAGAATTCAAGGCTGATCGGGAGTCGCTTGCTGGATGTCATCACGTTATCAATCTAAGTCAATGGAAAGCGCTCGGCTCAAGGGGCAAATTTGTTCTCGTTCCAAGCTAGTACTACTCACCTGTCGTCATTCCCGCCTGCGCCGGAATGACAGAGTTGCATGAGAACGTATTTACTTTGCCAAGTCTGCTTGCTTTCGGGCAGCTATAAAAAATTCGCGGTTGCCGTCCCCGCCTTCTATCGGGGAGTTAAACCACGCGGTCACGGTCAGGTCAAGCGCTGCGCAGGCCTCGCGTAGCCGCTGCTCGATGACCGGATATAAAGACGCGTCCTTCACGATCCCCCCCTTGCCCACCTGCCCTGGCTGCAATTCAAACTGCGGCTTCACCAGAGTCAACAGCGTCCCTCCGGCTTTAAGCAGCGTCACAACCGCCGGCAGGACCAAGGTCTGGGAGATAAAAGAAAGGTCGCCTACGATCAGGTCAAACTCGGCAACAAATGCATTACTGCCCTGCATTTCCGTGTCAAACGGACTGCCCGAGCCTGCGTGTTCGGCCATCGCATCTAGCAGGTCCGAGGCTTTCAGCGCACGTGCATTGATGCCTTCAATGCACAGCACACGCGCATCCTCGCGCAGTTGGGGATGCAACTGGGCCTGTCCTACATCCACCCCCACCACCAGACGCGCGCCGTGCTGCAACAGGCAGTCGGTAAATCCCCCGGTGCTTTGACCCACATCCAGACACGCCAGCCGATGGACCGAAAGCCCCAGATGTTTCAGCGCCGCTTCCAGCTTGAGGCCACCGCGCGAGACATAGCGCGCTTCAGAGTCGTCGAGCAGACGCACTTGCGCACTTTCAGGAACCTCGTCCCCGTTTTTGGCAATGCGCTTCCAGGCATCCCCCTGGAGCCACTCGACGCCATCGGCAATCAGACGCTGCGCCTGCGACCGCGTGGTCGCCAGTTGGCGACGCACCAGCAGTTGGTCAATACGCATGGAATCCTAGTAGCGGTAGGTATCCTTCTTATACGGGCCGGCCTTGCTCACGCCAATGTATGCCGCCTGCTCATCCGTCAGCTCGGACAGCATGGCTCCCACCTTGTTCAGGTGCAAACGCGCCACTTTTTCGTCGAGGTGCTTGGGCAACACATAGACTTTGCCTGATTTGTATTCCTTGGGCTTGGTGAACAGCTCAATTTGCGCAATCGTCTGGTTGGCAAAGCTGGAGCTCATGACAAAGCTGGGGTGACCGGTGCCGCAACCCAGGTTCACCAGACGCCCCTTGGCCAACAGGATGATGCGTTTGCTGGGTTTCTTGCCCTTGGCCGGGAAAATCACGTGGTCGACCTGGGGCTTGATCTCTTCCCACTGCAGTTTTTCCAACGATGCCACGTCAATTTCGTTATCGAAATGGCCGATGTTGCAGACGATTGCCTGGTCTTTCATGGCCTCCATGTGCTTGTAGGTAATGACGTTCTTGTTGCCGGTGGCCGACACGAAAATGTCGCACTTGTCGGCGGCGTATTCCATGGTGACGACCTTGTAGCCTTCCATGGCGGCCTGCAGGGCGTTGATCGGGTCAATTTCGGTCACCCACACCTGGGCGCTCAGGGCGCGCAAAGCCTGGGCCGAGCCCTTTCCCACGTCGCCATAACCGGCCACGCACGCCACCTTGCCCGCGATCATGACATCGGTTGCGCGCTTGATGGCGTCGACCAGCGATTCGCGGCAGCCATACAGGTTGTCAAATTTGCTCTTGGTCACCGAGTCGTTGACGTTGATGGCGCGGAATGCGAGCGTGCCTTTCGCTGACATCTCATTCAGGCGCAGCACGCCAGTGGTGGTTTCTTCGGTCACCCCGATGATGTTCTTGAGGCGGCGGCTGTACCAGGTGGGGTCGACCTTGAGCTTGGCCTTGATGGCATTGAACAGGCAAATTTCTTCCTCGCTGCCGGGCTTGGCCAGTACTTCGAGGTCTTTTTCGGCCTTGGCACCCAGGTGCATCAGCAAGGTCGCATCACCGCCATCGTCCAAAATCATGTTCGGACCTTCGGTCTTGCTGCCCTTGGCGCCAAATTCAAAAATGCGGTGGGTGTAGTCCCAATAGTCGACCAGGGTCTCGCCCTTGTAAGCGAACACCGGCGTGCCCTGCGCCACCAGCGCAGCAGCGGCATGGTCCTGGGTCGAGAAAATATTGCAGGATGCCCAGCGCACCTCGGCACCCAAGGCCTGCAGGGTTTCGACCAGCACGCCGGTCTGAATCGTCATGTGCAGCGAACCGGTAATGCGCGCACCCTTAAGCGGCTGATCTTTGGCAAACTCTTCGCGAATGGCCATCAGACCCGGCATTTCGGTCTCGGCAATCGTCAATTCCTTGCGACCCCAGGGGGCCAGGCTCAGGTCGGCTATCTTGTAGTCTTCAAACGTGGGGACAGGTTTCAATGCGCTCATGCTTCACTCCAAAAATTAAATGTGAGTTCCACAGGCGGCGATAGCTTCAATTGAGGAAAAACTCACCGCACAGACCCGTGGGTGAGCGTCGTTGGTGTGTAGACTAACGATTCCGAGCCTCATTCGCTGTGCGCGAACTGCAACGCTCCTCGGAAAGCCGGCATTATACAAATGTGGGCGTAGGCATCCTCCAGTGCGTCAATGAAACCATTGCAGGCTGTCGGGCAAAGAGATGTTCATGGTGCTCATGCCCACAGTTTAGAGGTCTTGGCTATTGATTTCGGTAAATGATTTCGGCAAGGGCAAACTATGGGCGGATACAACAGCGGCAAACGCAACGGCAAACGGATCCAAAGCCGCCATGATGCGTTGGTGCAAGTCAGCATGCATGACATTGGCCGCAAGCTGGGTATTCTGTACAAATTGCTTGAGGCGTAAATCTGTTTCGCAAAATAGCCTTTTCCTTGCGGTAAGCTTCCCCTTTGTGCAAAAAGCACCAGGGAAATCCACAAGAATTCAATGGCTACCAACAATCTGACCTCTATCGCTCCCCGTGGGCCTGCTGCAACGCGCTGCGGGGCGGCATGAGCCTCGTTAAATCCAAAAAACGTGTTGCCGACCACGGCGAAGTCTTCACACCGGCGTGGATGGTCGAGGCCATGCTTGACCTGGTGAAGGAAGAGAGCGAGCGCATTGACTCCCGTTTTTTGGAGCCCGCGTGTGGCAGTGGCAACTTCATCGTGCAAATACTCAAACGCAAACTTGCAGCGGTAGAAGTCAAATTCGGCAAGTCTGATTTTGAGCGACAGCACTACGCACTGCTGGGGCTGATGTGCATCTACGGCATTGAGCTGCTGGTCGACAACATTGCCGAATGCCGCGCCAACGTGCTGGATGTGTTTGCCCAGTACCTCAACCTGAATGAATCTGATGACCTATACCTGGCTGCAACGCATGTACTGGCAAC
>JAIPCE010000007.1 GCA_021738345.1 Rhodoferax sp.
GCCTTCCCACGGTCAGTGCCGGCACCTTGTTTGCGGGCGACACCCTCAGCGGTGGCAGCTTTGCCTTTACCGACAAGAACGTAGGCAGCGGCAACAAGACGGTGACTGTCAGCGGCGTCACGGTCAACGACGGCAACAGCGGGGGCAACTACAAACTCAGCCTGGTGGACAACACCACCAGCAGCATCACACAGCGCGCCTTGAGCTTCACCCCGGGTGATGTCACCAAGACCTATGATGGCAAAACGTCGCTGGCGACTCTCGGCACACCGGTGTTTGCCAACGTGATTGGAGCCGATGCTGCCAACTTGAACCTGAGTAGTGGCACCGGCAACTTTGATACCCGCCACGCCGGGACAGGCAAACTTGTCAACTACACCGGCCTGGGCTTGGGTGGCACTGCCGCAGGCAACTACAGTCTGGCTGCCACCACAGCGACTGGGGTGGGCAGCATCGCGCCGCTGGGCTCCGTGACCTGGTCCGGCGGTGCCTCGGGTAACTGGTCCACGCCCACCAACTGGGCCGGTGACGCATTGCCCGACCGCTCCAACGTCGGCGCGGTCACCATTCCTGCTGGCAGCACGGTCACCTATGACGGCGCGGTCGATGCTGGCACCACCCTGGCCTCGCTGACTGTCGGGGGCGGCCTGGTGATGGCGGGCAGCACGCTGGCCATCAGTGGCGCACTAACTACTCCCAACTACACCCAGACCGGAGGCCGCCTGGCCGGCACGGGCACCGTTAATGTGAGTAACAACTTTAGCAAGTCTGGTGGAAGTCTGGCGAGCACTCTGACGCAAATCTCCATTAACCACACTGGGGGCAATCTGGTTTTTTCTAACCCTGAACCTTTGAATCTGGGTGCGGTAACGGCCAACGGCACCATCGACATTGAGACCACAGGTGGTATTTTTACTGGTAGCGGCACCGTCAAGTCCACTACTGCCAATGTACGCCTGGCAACCCGCAGTCCGTTGGTGATTGGTAGTGGCGGTGTTGAGGCGGTGACCGGCGTGACCCTGGAGGCCATTACCGCCGACGCTGCAAGTACCGTGACCCTGAACGGTGGTATTACCGCGCCAACTGGCGCCGTGACCGTGGCCTCGTATGGCAATGTGCAGCAAAACGCCAGCGTCACAGCCAGCAACGTCGGCTTTACCAGCACCGCAGGCAGCATCAACGTGGGCAGTACGGCAGTTACCACGGCAAGCAAGATCGAGTACAAGGCCACTCAGGGTGCAATTACAGCAAGCACGTCGAACTTCAGTGGCAGCACCCCCACCTTGACCGCGTCCGTCACCCCCCCTGTCATTGACCCCTGTGTGATCAATCCCATGGCCACCGGGTGTCCGGCTGCGGTCGCGGCGGCTGCTGCGGCAGAAGAGGCCAGGGCGGCAGCCGCGGCAGCCGTTCAAGCTGCAGCAGCAGCGGCCACCAAGGCAGCAGCCGACGCTTCGGCAGCAGCCAGCAAGGCAGCAGCCGACGCAGTCGCCCCGCAATCGGCACGCACCCAGAGCGCGATGACGCAAACCTTGTCTTCAGTTGTGCCCACGCTGCCGCAAGCCACACCGCCGGCAGCGCCACCTGCAACGGCCGCGACCGCGAGCGCCGACGGATCGGCACCAGGCGCGCCAGCCGGTAGTTCGCCCAGTCCTACCACGTCCACCACTGGCAACACTGCAGCAACAGGCCCGTCCGAGGGTGATGGCACGACCAAAGACAAACCGGTCGCCAAGGCCGTGGTCACAACCATTACCGTTGCGAATGCCACGGTGCAAAGGCCAGCGGACCAAGTGGTTCAGATCGAAAAACCAAAGGGGAAGGTACTGACATGCAAGCGTTAATCGACTTCTACAGGGGACTCGTTGTGATCAGAACACGCTTGCCACTATTACTCCTTTTATGCGTTGGCGCCTCCGGCGTCTGGGCTGACGGAACGGTGACCCACCTGTCGGGCGAGGTATCGATACAGCGGGGTGATGGTGCGCCAATCCCCGCGACGGTCGGCAGCAAGGTGCTGGAAGGCGACATCATGGTCACCGGTGCCAATGGCTACGGTCGGCTCGAAATGACCGACGGTGGTGAATTGGTGCTACGCCCTGCCTCTCAGCTCAAGGTCGAAACCTACCGTTTCATCAAGGACAAACCCTCAGAGGACAGTTTCGTGTTTCGGATGCTCAAAGGGGGCTTGCGCACGGTGACGGGGCTGGTGGGCAAGCGCGGTAACCAGGATGCCTATAAGTTGCGCACCGCAACTGCAACCATTGGCATCCGTGGTACGCAGTTTGATTTGCGCACTTGTCAGGCCGATTGCGGCGCGCTGCAGGATGGTACCTACCTCGCGGTCAGGTTTGGTGCGGTGTACACCGGCAACGAACTCGGCCTGCTGTCATTGGCAGCCGGGCAGGTGGGGTTTATTCCATCAGGCCGCCCGCCGGTGCTGTTGCCGCGCGATCCTGGCATTGGCTTCACGCCACCTGCGGTCATTCCCAAGCTCGATGAGAAGAAGAAGCTGCAATCGGCACCTGCAGCAGAGCAAGCGCCTGCACAGGCGCCGGCCAAGGCGGCAACCAGCACTGCAGCAGCGGCTACCAACACTTCTTCAGCGAGCACCGGGAAGGCCAGCGATGGTAAGCCGGCCGAGGGCGGCAGCAAGGATGCTGCAACGTCCGGTAGCGGCACTGCCTCAAGCACCAGCGCAGTGCAGAGCAATGTTCAAGGCACGACAAGTCAATTGCCAGGCATTCTGGGTGGCACGCAGTCTGAACCCGCAGCGATGGAGTGTGTGGTGGAGTAGCGTGGGCACTGGCACGGACGGTTTGACACCAACGCGCAATGCCGGCTTGTCCCATGGCCAGAAAAGAGCACATTTCCGAAACCCCGGCGACCCAGTTGCTGCGGGCAAACCAGGTGGCATTTACCGAGCACCCTTATGACTACCTTGAGCATGGCGGCGCCCAGCACAGTGCACAGGTGCTGGGGTTCGATCCGTTCATGGTGGTCAAGACGCTGATCTTGCAGGACCAGGACGCGCGGCCGCTGGTGGTGCTGATGCATGGCAACCGCAAGGTGTCGACCAAGAATCTGGCCCGGCAGATCGGGGCCAAGTCGGTCGCGCCCTGTGCGCCCGAGGTTGCAAACCGGCACAGTGGCTATCTGGTGGGAGGCACTTCGCCGTTTGCCACGCGCAAAGCGATGCCGGTTTTTGTCGAGAAAACCATTTTGGCGCTGCCCAAAATTCTGATTAATGGAGGGCGGCGCGGCTACTTGGTGGGGATAGACCCTCAGGTTTGCCGGCAGTTGCTGGACGCAAAAGCGGTACAGTGCGCCTTGCTTGAGTAAACCGCGCCCAGGGCGTGGAGCGCATACTGTTGTGTTAGGAGATATTTTTGGCTTCTCTTACTTATTTTTATCCCGTCATTGCCACCTTGGCAGCGTATCTGATTGGTTCTTTGTCGTTTGCCGTGCTGGTCAGCCGCGCCATGGGTTTGAATGATCCGCGCACCTATGGCAGCAAAAATCCGGGGGCAACCAATGTCTTACGTTCAGGTTCCAAGGCGGCGGCCGTAGTGACGCTGCTACTCGATGCCCTCAAGGGCTGGTTGCCGGTGGTGCTGGTCAAATGGTACGGCAAGCCCTACGGACTGGAGGACGGCACCGTTGCCATGGTGGGCCTGGCAGCGTTTCTAGGGCATCTGTTTCCGGTGTTTTTCCGATTTGCGGGTGGCAAGGGGGTGGCCACTGCCCTGGGTGTGCTGGTAGCTACCAGTGCGGTGCTGGGTCTGGCAAGCGGTGTCACCTGGTTGCTGATTGCCTATTTTTTCCGCTATTCGTCATTGGCTTCGCTGGTGGCTGCGGTGTTTGCGCCGGTGTATTACATTTTTGGTGATGGGGTCGCCTGGTATATGGATGAACGGATTCTTTTTTCTACAGGAGTCATGTCGCTGCTGCTGATCTGGCGCCATGCCGAGAATATCTCGCGTTTGGTCAAGGGCACCGAGTCCCGCTTGGGCCAGAAAAAGCACTGATCCCGGTCGTCGCAGTCGCGCGCCGACTATTTTGCGTGCACACCCAGACGCAAAATATGGAAGTGGTTGAGGTGCGCGCGGACCGTGGAAGCTGCCAACGCAGAGCGGATGCCTGGGGGGCCTTCAGCCGTGTTGTGCAAGCGTGGTGTCGCCAACAGTTCGCCATTCGCCTGGCCCACGACGGCCACATAGGGGTGGTTAGCCTGCTTGCTACGGTGCAGTACGACGGCGAGTTCGTCGTTGTCCATGCGCACATAGGTGCCCGGCGGGCACATGCCGATGGCGCTTACCAGTACGTGCCCGATGGCATCGGTACTCGGGGACGCCAGCGCCATGATGGCACGTGCGGACTCGCTGGCATTGCGACCGGCGCGTGACATGCGGGGGCTGATCATGGCGGCGTAGCGGTCCACCACTTTCAGGATGCGTGCCAGGCGCGTGGCCGGCGACGCTTGCCGAAGATCGGCCTTGTCCACCGTGTCGTCATGGTGCGCAGACACAATGTCCAGCCACAAGGTGTCGATGACGCCAAGGTTGGCCAGCATCAACGAACCCTTGGCCGAATGCAGGCGGATGGCATCTTTTTGCAACTGCGTGGGTTTGTCGGTCTGTGTTGCCAACTGGTCCTGTAAAGCCGTCATGGCGATATTCATGGTCAGAGCCGCATGCACCAGACTGCCGCGCTCGTCGGTGGATGCGCCCAGGCTTGCACCAATGACGTGGCACAGCGTGGCGCAGACCAGCGCGTGGGACGCGCTATAGCCTACCGGCGAGTTACCGGCCAACTGAAACAGCAGATACAACCCCACATCCGGGTCGCGCTGCATCAGGCTTTGCATCCAGCGGTCGTACTGCAGCACGCGACGGATAAATTCCTGGGTGCTGGCCGGGTTACTCAAAATCACGCCCAACCCTGATTCCAGATCGGACCACTGCCCTAGCAAGTCCTCGTACTCGGTTTCGCTATGGACGATTTCGGTCATGTTAGAGGGGATGTCCCGGGGCTTAACGTGAAAAACCACTTCCGTCATGCCCGCGAAGGCGGGCAACCAGGGCTGTACTGGGGCGAAAGCGACGACGAATGCACTGCATGACTTGGCGAGCCATAAAGGGCGGTTGCCTAATCGCGGAAGTTGTTGAAGCTCAGCGGCACGTCGGTGATGTCTTTTTTGATCAGCGCCATGGCGGCCTGCAGGTCGTCACGCTTGGCACCCGTTACGCGCACCGCATCGCCCTGAATGGCCGCCTGCACCTTGAGTTTACTGTCCTTGATAAGGCGCTGTATCTTCTTGGACATCTCTGTTTCAATGCCATTGCGGACCTTGATGACCTGCTTGACCTTGTCACCGCCTATCTTTTGGACATCACCCATGTCCAAAAATCGCACGTCGACACTGCGCTTGGTCAGCTTGTTGCGCAATACATCCTCAATCTGGGTCAATTGAAAGTCGGCATCACCGATCAGGGTGATTTCCTTGTCCTTGATTTCAATGCTGGCGCTGGTGCCTTTGAAATCAAAGCGGGTGGCGATTTCCTTGGCGGTGTTATCCACCCCGTTCTTCACTTCCACGAGGTTGGCTTCACAAACGGTGTCAAAAGAGGGCATGGCGAACCTTAAATTAGCAGTGAGACAATGTCGCCATGTTAGTCGAGAAAAACGTCCCCCTTCAAGCCTTCAATACCTTGCACATCGTCGCCAAGGCCCACGCCCTGGTCCGCATTGACCGCGAGGAGGATGTGCGCGAACTGCTGGCAGACCCGCAGTGGGGTGCGGCGCCCAAACTGGTATGGGGCGGTGGCAGCAATATAGTGCTGACTGGCGATGTCCGCCAGTTGGTACTAAAGGTCGGAATCAAGGGCATTCGCATGGTGGCTGAGACCGCCAAAGCCTATCTGGTCGAGGCGGGTGCAGGTGAAAATTGGCATGATTTTGTGGAATGGACGCTGGACCACGGTTTCCCCGGCTTGGAGAATCTGGCGTTGATTCCCGGCACGGTCGGCGCCAGCCCGGTGCAAAACGTGGGTGCCTACGGCGTCGAATTGCAGGACCGGTTTGATTCGCTCGATGCCATCGACCTGCAAAGTGGCCAGGTCTTTACGCTCAATGCCGCGCAGTGCGCCTTTGGTTACCGGGATTCGGTCTTCAAACACGGCGCTATCGTGCCCGGCGCCGCGCCGCAGGGGCTGGGGCTCAAAGACCGCGCGCTCATAGTGCGCGTACGTTTTGCCTTGCCCAAGGTCTGGAAGCCAGTGCTGGGTTATGCCGATATCGAGAAAAAAATGGCCGAGCAGGCCTGCAGCGAGCCCACGGCACGGCAGATTTTTGACTGGGTGTGTGCAATTCGGCGCACCAAGTTGCCTGACCCCGCAGTCATCGGCAATGTGGGCAGTTTTTTCAAAAACCCCACGGTTACGCCCGAACAGTGCGCCGACATCATTGCACGTGACCCCAGAGTGGTGTACTACCGCCTGGACAACGGTTCGTTCAAGCTCGCCGCCGGCTGGCTGATCGATGCCTGCGGATGGCGCGGCAAATCCGTGGGGCAGGCTGGGGTCTACGAGAAGCAGGCGCTGGTGCTGGTGAATCGTGGTCAGGGCGTGGACGGCGACGGTGCGACCGGTGGCGAGGTCATGACATTGGCGCGGGCCATCCAGACCAGTGTTTACGAGCGTTTTGGCATCGTACTCGAGCCAGAGCCCGTGATCGTGTGAGTTTTTTAATCCTCCGCTACATTGGTCAGTATGAAGAATATCTTGGTTTTAGGTGGCACGGGCTTTGTCGGTGTTCAGGTGTGTGAAGAACTGGTGGTCCAGGGCTGGAATGTGACCGTGCCCACGCGCCGGCGCGACCGTGCCTTCAGGGTGCAGTTTTTGCCGCGCCTCACGGTGCTTGAAATGAGCGTGCACGACGAGTCCGCTCTTGCGCGGGCGCTGGCAGGGCAGGATGCCGTGGTCAATCTGGTTGCCATCCTGCATGGCACGCCACAAACGTTCGATGCCGTGCATGTGCAGCTGGTTCGCAAGCTGGTGGCAGCCTGCGGGCTTGCCGGGGTGCGCCGACTTGTGCACATCAGTGCCCTGGGTGCCGACGACGCGCAGCCAGAGTCGCGTCCCTCGGAGTATTTGCGTAGCAAGAGCCGTGGCGAGGCGGTTCTGTTGCACACTGATGCTTCGGCCCCTGCGCCGGATGTGACCGTGCTGCGCCCGAGCGTGATTTTTGGCACCGAGGACAAATTCTTGAATGTGTTTGCCCAGTTGCAAAAGGTGTTTCCGTTCATGCCACTGGCCGGCGCCCATGCCCGTTTTCAACCGGTCTGGGTAGAAGATGTGGCACGCGCTGTGGTCGAACTGCTACAGCGCAGCACCGACAGCCCGCCCGCAGCCATTTTGCCCAAGCGCATCGAGGCCTGTGGCCCGCAGGTATTTACGCTCGCCGAGTTGGTGCAGCTAGCAGGCCAATTGGCCGGCGTCAATGGCGGCAGCGGTCGACCAATCATTGCGCTGCCCGATGGCTTGGCGCGCCTGCAAGCCCGCATCATGGAAATGGCCCCGGGTGAGCCCCTGATGAGCCGTGACAACCTGGACTCCATGCGCATTGACAACGTGGCGTCTGGCACGGTCGCCGGCCTCGAAGCGCTGGGCATCGTCCCCGCCGAGTTGCGGCTGATCGCCCAAGACTATCTTAAAGGCGGTTGATGCCCCGAGATACCTATGAAGCTTTCTAGCTGGACACTGGTATTTTTGGCGTGGCTCGTGGCGGCGTTGTCGGCCTTGGGGGCCTTGTTTTTGGGCGAAGTCATGGGTTTGACACCCTGTGTGCTCTGCTGGTACCAAAGAATTGCCATGTTTCCGCTGGTCATCGTGCTCGCAGTCGGTCTTTTTCCGCTCGACCCCCGGGTCTATCGCTATGCATTGCCCCTGGCTTTGGTGGGATTACTGATTGCGGTCTACCAGATGCTGTTGACTGCGGGCTATATTCCCGAGAGCGCCACGCCGTGTACCAAGGGGGTTCCGTGTTCGTTGGTACAGGCGCAGTGGCTGGGTTTTATTACCATTCCCTTATTGTCACTTTTCGCATTTTTGGTGATCAACGCCCTGTTGATTGCCAGTTACTTTCAGTCCAAAAAATGAAACAAAAAAATCTATTTATTGCGGCCGCTGCACTTTTGCTGGTGCTGTTTATCGGTGGCGCATGGGTCTATAAGTCACAACTGGCCGAGCAGGCGGCACAGACTGCAGCGCGCAATCGGGAGTCGCTGGAGCGGTCGCACGCGCCCCGGTTCGGAAATCCTGGTGCCCCGGTCCACATCGTCGAGTTTTTTGACCCGGCCTGTGGTACCTGCCGCGATTTTTATCCTATGGTCAAGGCCATGATGGCGGCCAACCCGGGCAAGATCAAGTTGTCACTGCGCTACGCCCCGTTCCATCCGGGTTCTGACAAGGTCGTCAAGGCCTTGGAAGCGGCGCGCCGACAAGGTCTGCTGCAGCAAAGCCTAGAGGCCCTGTTCATCGCGCAAGACTCTTGGGTGATTAACCACAGCGCTCAGGTGGCCAAGATATGGGGGCCGTTAGCTGCGCTCGGACTCGATATGCAGCGTCTTCAAGCCGACATGAATGCCCCGGAAGTGGCGCAAATCATCGCGCAAGACCTGGCCGACGCCAAAACCCTCAACGTCACCATGACTCCCGAGTTCTTCGTCAACGGCAAACCCTTGCCCAAGTTTGGTTTCGATGAACTGAAAAAGCTGGTCGACGAGGCGCTGGTTGCGACCGCTGTCAATCCGGGAACTGGCAAGTAAACACAGGCGTTTAACTGTCGCGCTTGCCCCCAAGCTTCATAAAGTCGCCATCCTTGCCCAGTGACAGCATGCCGCTTTGGGCATAAATGCCCAATTTGGCGCGGGTGTCGGTGATGTCGAGATTGCGCATGGTAAGTTGGCCAATGCGGTCGAGCGGGCTAAAGGGCGCGTCTTCGACTTTTTCCATGCTCAGACGTTCGGGCGCGTAGGTGAGGTTGGGCGACTCGGTGTTGAGCAGTGAGTAGTCATTGCCACGACGCAGCTCCAGCGTCACCGTGCCGGTAATGGCACTTGCGACCCAACGCTGGGCGGTTTCACGCAGCATGATGGCCTGTGAGTCAAACCAGCGGCCCTGGTAGAGCAGGCGGCCCAGTTTGCGGCCGTTGTCTCGGTACTGATCGATGGTGTCTTCGTTGTGGATGCCGGTGACCAGACGCTCATAGGCAATAAACAGTAGCGCCAGGCCGGGTGCCTCGTAGATGCCGCGGCTTTTGGCTTCAATGATGCGGTTCTCGATCTGGTCACTCATGCCCAGACCATGGCGCCCGCCGATGCGGTTGGCTTCCAGAATCAGACTTACCAGGTCGGGGTATTCGACGCCATTCAGCGCGACCGGGCGGCCCTCTGCAAAACGCACCGAAACCTCTTCCGCCTTCACGACACAGTCGTCGCGCCAGAATGGCACGCCCATGATCGGGTTGACAATGCGAATGCTGCTGTGCAGGTGCTCCAGGTCTTTGGCTTCGTGGGTGGCACCCAGCATATTGCTGTCGGTGGAGTAGGCCTTTTCGGCGCTCATTTTGTAGCCAAAGCCATGCTGCGTCATGAACGCCGACATTTCGGCGCGGCCGCCAAGCTCGTCAATAAACGCCTGGTCCAGCCAGGGCTTGTAAATCTTCAGCGCCGGGTTGGTCAGCAAGCCATAGCGATAAAAGCGCTCGATGTCATTGCCCTTGAAGGTGCTGCCGTCGCCCCAGATGTTGACATCGTCCTGCTTCATGGCGGACACCAGCATGGTGCCGGTGACAGCGCGACCCAGCGGTGTGGTGTTGAAATAGGTCGCGCCCGCCGTAGAGATATGGAAGGCACCGCTTTGCAGTGCCGCAAGGCCCTCGGCGGCCAACTGGGGTCGGCAGTCGACCAAACGGGCCTTCTCCGCACCATATTCCATGGCCTTGCGCGGGATTTCGTCGTAATCCGACTCGTCGGGTTGACCCAGGTTGGCGGTATAGGCGTAGGGCAGGGCGCCCTTGCGCTTCATCCAGTGCAGGGCTGCACTGGTATCGAGTCCGCCGGAAAAGGCAATCCCCACTTTTTGGCCGACGGGAGTGTGTTGAAGGATGGTATTTGACATATTTTGGGGAGAAGTAAGAGGCGCCAGTGGCCTCGAGGTGGGCGCTATGCGTAAACTGGTGCGGGCCGGCTTGTCTTTGAATTAGCCGAAGTGGCAGATGTAGTGGTAGGAGTCCACACCTTCTGGCACCCGGATTTCAAACGAAGTGTTTCCCGGAACGGTAAACTTTTCACCGGCCGAGGACCGCGTCCAAGTCTCTGTGCCCTTCACACGGTACTCGCAGGAGCCCGCCACACACTCCATGATTTCGGGAGCTCCGGTGTTAAAGGTCAGGCTTGCGGGCAAGATCACGCCGACCGATTTCTTGGTTCCATCAGGATAAGTAATGCCGTGGCTGACGCACTTGCCATCAAAATACACATTGGCCTGGGTGGTGACGCTGACGCCGGGAATCTGGGTGGTGATCATGAAGATAGTCGGTTATTGAATGGGAGTGTGGTGATTTTAATAGGGCAAGCTTGATGAATTTCGGCAGGTTTTGGGCAGGGCGAGTGTTGCACCTGCGACATCACGCCTTTTTTTGGCCACCGACATTCGACGCGCAAAGTTCAACCTGGATTCCTCAGTTGACCGCTTATTTCTGACAGTAACTCCTTATGAGCACTCACTTTTCTGGCTTTGAACTGCATCACCTTTTGAGTTTCAGCGCTACGCACCCGATTGAGCCGCTGGCAGAGCGCCTGGGGTCGAAGACCCTCCTTGCAGGCAGTAGCCTGCAGCGTCGTTGCGCCTACCCAGACGCGCCGCCAGCAGCCCACTCGGGCGCGTCCAACTCAGGAATCTAGGTTCAAGTTTTTTTTCATTTTGAACTGGTTTTGCGTGAGGTCCAGGGGAGGGCTCCAGGAACGGGCAATCGCCCGACATCGTCGTCAGTCGGGCTATCGAGTGGATTGGTTGTCATCGGATCGAAACGCTGCCATCCCGGCTGCCATCCGCGTCACGGTGGTCAGCGCGCACAGACCTGCAAAGCCATAGGCCAGCACTGCAAACCACCCTGGCGCCAGGCACATCAGCGCAAACACGGCAATCGTCTCGGTGCTCTCGGTCAAACCACCCAGGTAATAGAAACCCTTATGGCGAAAAGCAGTGCTGGTGGTGCCGCGTTTGGTGGCTAGTACGGCAAATGCCAAAAAAGTGCTGCCCGTACCGATAAAGCTGTAAATCAGCACCGCCCCAGGCAGGCCGTTGTGGGCAGGGTCGGCCAGCACAAAGGCGAGCGGAATCGATGCGTAAAAGAGAAAGTCGAGCGAAATGTCCAGGAAGGCACCCAGATCAGTGGGCCGGGTCAGTCGCGCCATGGCGCCATCGAGCCCGTCGGCCAGGCGGTTAAGTGCGATGCTGAGAAGTGCCCACAGGGGCTGACCCAGTGCAATCAGTGGAATCGCTGTCAAACCCAGCACAAATCCGATCCAGGTGATTTGATTGGCACGCAGGCCGCATACGAGCAGGCCAGACGCCATGCGTGTCAATGGCCGCTGCAGCGCAGCATTCAAAGCACGGTCAAACATGGCAGCGCTTCGGACCTCTGCGGTCAATGGGTGGCAGCATTCGGCTAAACAGATTGTCCCGGTTTCAGCCGTTCAGCAAATGTTTCTGGGCTGAACCCTAAGCTCACCTTGCCGTCGTTCCACAGAACCACAGGGCGTTTGATGACGCTGGAGTGCGACTGCATCACGCGAGCCGCCGTTGCAGGGTGGGCCATGTCGGCCTGATCCTTTGGATCGAGCTTGCGCCAAGTGAGGCCTTTGTGGTTGACGAGTCGGTCCAGTCCTACCAGTCCAATCCATTCACTAAGGCGATCAGGCGGCACGCCCTGCTTTTTGAAATCGTGAAATACGTATTCGACCGCATGGGCAGCCAGCCAGGTACGGGCTTGCTTGACCGAGTCGCAGTTGGGGATGCCGTAGACAGTAATCATGCCTGGATTGTAGGCACCCCTAATTTTGCGCGCCTGGCTTGGGTTGGTTCTGTGCGCGACAATGTGCAACCTATGGAAATTTCGAACTTCACGAGCCTGGCCGAATGGCTGGAACATTGCGAGCGACTGCATCCGCAAGCCATCGAATTGGGGCTGGACAGGGTGCGCACCGTGGCACAGAGGATGGGCATCCGGTTTTCGTGCCCGGTGATCACGGTCGCGGGAACCAATGGTAAGGGCTCCACCTGCGCCATGCTGGAGTCCATTCTTGGGCAAACTGGTTACCGCACGGGCGTCTACACCTCACCGCATCTGGTGCGTTTTGAGGAGCGGCTGCGCATTGGCGGCACGGCCATTCAGGCATCAACACTGGTAGGTGCGTTTTGCAAGGTGGAGCAAGCGCGCTGTGGGGCAGGTGACGATGGCGCCGCGGTTTCGCTCACCTATTTCGAATTCTCGACGTTGGCGATTCTGGATCTGATGGCAAGATCGGACTTGGACGTGGTGATACTGGAAGTGGGACTGGGGGGGCGACTGGATGCGGTGAACATCATCGATACCGATTGCGCGGTCATTACCAGTATCGATCTCGACCACATGGAGTTGCTTGGCAATGATCGCGAATCGATTGGCCGTGAGAAGGCCGGCATCATGCGAACTGGCCGACCCGTCATCATCAGTGACCCCGTGCCACCCCAAAGTGTACTGGACCATGCACTCGAGGTCGGTGCCGAGGTCTGGCGATTTGGCCACGATTTCAATTTTTCAGGTGACAAGCAGCAGTGGGGTTGGGCCGGGCGGGGGCGTCGCTACAGCGGCCTGGCGTATCCGGCATTGCGTGGAGCCAACCAACTGATAAACGCTTCGGGCGTACTGGCTGCGTTGACTGCCTTGCGGGACCGACTTCCGGTTACCGCGCAGGCGGTGCGCAATGGGCTGGCGTTTGTCGAGTTGCCTGGACGGTTCCAGATTATTCCCGGGCAACCTGCTTTGGTGCTCGATGTCGCGCACAACCCGCATTCTGTCGCCGCGCTGGCTGCGAATCTCGATGCCATGGGTTACTTCCCCACGACCCATGCCGTGATGGGTGCAATGGCCGACAAGGACCTTGTCACCATGCTGGCTAAAGTCAATCCCTTGGTGGACCGGTGGTATTTCACCGATCTGCCTGCCGTGCGCGCTGCCAAGGGCAGCACGCTCAAGGCCCAGTGGCAGGTGCACAACACACGCCAAGATGCCTTCGCCCACGCCTTTGCCAGTCCGGTGCTCGCTCTGCAGGCAGCAGTCGCTGCTGCGGACCCCGCTGATAGAATCGTGGTCTTTGGATCGTTCTACACGGTGGGCGGGGTGTTGTTGCAGGGCGTGCCGCGCTTGCAAGCCAAACACCTGAACACTTAAGATTTTCCCCGCATGGCATTTTTCAAGTTTCGCAAAGGTGGCGACGATCAAGTTGCCCCAGTCCCCGCGCCAGAAAGCGTGGAAGCCATGCGCAGGCGCGCCCGGCACCGGCTGGTCGGAGCCGCCCTGCTGGTGCTGTTGGGGGTGGTGGGTTTTCCATTGGTCTTTGACAGCCAGCCGAGACCTATTTCGGTGGACATTGCCATTGAGATCCCCGATAAGAACAAGGCGAAGCCACTGGGCAATCTGCTGATTCCGCCTGCGACAGCATCTTCCGGCGGATCAACCGACAACGAAGTGATCGTCGGTACGGCTTCACAGGCTGCGATCGAACCCAAGGCGTACAGTCCGGCGCAGACTACGTCCGGGGTCCAGGCGCCCGTGTTGCCGACAGCCGCAGGCACGGCACCAAAAACAGTGGCAAGTGCTGTGGCATCGGGAACTGCGCCAGCAACGGCCAGCTTGCGCAAAGAGGTCAAGCCACTGGACAAAACGATTCCGCAGAGTGGCGCGCTGGCGCCAGCGGCCAGTGCGTCAACGCCTGTCAAAACGTCTGATGATGGAAGCAAGGCACAGGCGCTGCTCGACGGAAAAGAAGCCAGTCCTGTGGCAACACCCTCAGAGCCTCGCCTTGTGCTGCAGATCGGTGCCTTTTCGGACGCGGGCAAGGCGCGTGAGTCACGTATGAAGCTTGAGCGTGCGGGCCTGAAAACCTATACCCAGGTGATTGAATCCAAAGAGGGAAAACGCATTCGCGTCAGGGTCGGGCCGTTTACTTCGCGTGCAGAGGCCGACAAAGTGGCCGAAAAGATCAGAAAGTTGGACTTGCCCGTTGGCATGCTGGAGCTGTGAGCACTGGCGACCGATGCAAACGCTCGATTGGTTTTTTTTATTGATTCTTGGGTTCTCGTTGCTGGTGGGCGCTTGGCGCGGTCTGGTTTTTGAGGTGATCTCACTGGTGAGCTGGATCGCGGCTTTTGTTTTGGCGCAGTGGTTTGCACCTGCGGTGGGGCGTTGGTTGCCGCTGGGTGAGGCCTCGGAGGTACTGAGGTTTGCCGCGGGCTTTGTGTCGGTCTTTGTGGCGGTCATTTTTGCCGGCGGTCTGGTCGCGTTTATCGTCAAAAAGCTGGTCGCCGCAGTCGGACTCAGTCCTGCCGATCGCATGCTTGGGGCACTATTTGGTATCGCACGCGGAGTGCTGCTGTCCCTGGTGGTAGCGGTGTTGGTCGGTATGACGCCACTGCGCACAGCCCTCTGGTGGCAGGATTCCATCGGTGCGCAGTGGGCCACTGTTGTTTTGCATGGCATGAAGCCGGCGTTGCCCGGAGATTTTGGAAAGTACCTACCCTGAATGAGTAAATTTCTATGTGCGGAATAGTGGGCGTTGTCAGCCAGGCGCCAGTCAATCAATTGATTTATGACGCTTTGCTGCTGTTGCAGCACCGCGGGCAGGACGCTGCGGGGATTGTCACTCAGCAAGAGCGAAAGTTCTTCATGCACAAGGCCAAGGGGATGGTGCGCGACGTGTTTCGCACGCGCAACATGCGCTCGCTTCCTGGAAATTGTGGCTTGGGCCAGGTACGCTACCCCACAGCGGGCAATGCCTATAGCGAAGAAGAGGCCCAGCCGTTTTACGTGAATGCACCGTTTGGCATTGTGCTGGTGCACAACGGAAACTTGACTAATGCCCAGGTGTTGAAGGCTGAGCTGTTCAGTACTGACCACCGCCATATCAACACCGAGAGTGACTCGGAGGTGCTGCTGAACGTGCTGGCCCACGAGATCGAGCGCACCACGCGGGGGCTGCCACTGCAGCCGCAAGACCTGTTTACCGCGGTGCGTCAGGTGCATCGACGGGTCAAGGGGTCATATGCCGTGATCGCTCTGATTGCCGGCCATGGGGTACTTGCGTTTCGCGATCCATTCGGCATTCGCCCTCTGTGCCTGGGCGGATCGCACGGGAGCACACTGGTTGCGAGCGAGTCGGTCGCACTCGAAGGCGTGGGCTACAACTTTGAACGTAATGTGGAACCCGGTGAGGCCGTCTTTATAGACCTGGACGGTAAAGTGCATGCGCAGCAGTGCGCAGACACGCCGCGCCTCAACCCCTGCATTTTTGAGTTCGTCTATCTGGCGCGACCGGACTCGGTCATGGATGGCATCTCGGTTTACCAGGCACGTTTGAATCTCGGTGAGTCTTTGGCCAAGCGGGTGATCTCGACTGTGCCGCCCAACGAGATCGATGTCGTCATTCCCATCCCTGAGTCGAGCCGCCCCAGCGCGGCCCAGCTCGCACAGTTACTGGGGCTGCCCTATCGGGAAGGTTTTGTGAAGAACCGGTATGTGGGGCGGACCTTCATTATGCCGGGACAGGAAGTTCGCAAGAAGTCGGTGCGTCAGAAGCTCAATGTGATTGCCAGCGAGTTCAAAGGGCGTAATGTGCTGCTGGTCGATGACTCGATTGTGCGCGGCACCACCAGCAAGGAAATTGTGCAGATGGCGCGGGATGCGGGTGCCCGAAAAGTGTACCTTGCGAGTGCTGCGCCGCCGGTGCGCTATCCCAATGTCTACGGCATCGACATGCCGACCAGCAAAGAGCTGGTAGCGAATAACCGCAATGTCGAAGAAATCCGCCAATTGATTGGCTGCGATGCGCTGATCTACCAGGACGTAGACGGCATGAAACGAGCCATCGGTTCGTTGAATCGAAAGATCGAGGGCTTCGACGCGTCCTGTTTTGACGGAATCTATGTGACCGGCGATATCACTGCCGATGACATTACGCGACTTAATGCCAATCGGGTGGGTGGCGACGAAAGCCAGGAAGAGACCTCGCGCCTGGCGCTGCCCAACCACGCCGACTGACGCGTTTGCGACGCCGCTACACCCATGCTTCAAAAACCATTACCCGATAACCTGCAACCCGAAACCCTGGCAGTGCGCAGAGCCATCGAGAAGAGCCAGTACGGCGAAAACTCCGAGGCACTTTACCTCACCTCCAGTTTTGTGCAGCCCAACGCTGAGACTGCCGCACGTCGATTTGCCATGGAGGAAGAAGGTTATACCTACACCCGCGTCGGCAACCCTACGGTGACGAGCATGGAGCTGCGATTGGCCGCCCTCGAAGGGACCGAGGCCGCGATTGCAAGCTCCAGTGGCATGGCTGCCATTTTGTTGCTTGGCATGGGACTGCTCAAGACAGGCGACCATGTAGTGTGCTCGCAATCGGTGTTTGGGTCGACCATTCGCTTGTTTGCTGGCGAGTTCTCCAAATTTGGTATTAGCACCAGCTTTGTGTCGCAGACCGACGTGGCGAATTGGGCTGCGGCGATGCGCCCCAACACCAAATTGCTGTTTGCAGAAACGCCGACCAACCCCCTGACTGACATTTGCGACATTCAGGCCTTGGCCGATCTGGCGCACAACGGCGGCGCACTGCTTGCGGTCGACAACTGTTTTTGCAGCCCGGCCCTGCAGCAGCCCAGGCGCTTTGGTGCCGATTTCATCATCCACTCCGGAACCAAGTACCTAGACGGGCAAGGCCGTGTCATGGCGGGTGCGATTTGCTGCAGCCAAAAACAGGTCGACGAACTGTTCTTGCCGATTACCCGCACGGCCGGCATGGTGCTGGCGCCCTTCAACGCATGGGTGGTACTCAAGGGCATGGAAACCTTGGGTATTCGCATGCAGGCGCAATCCGAGCGCGCGCTGGCCTTGGCGCAATGGCTGGAGGCCCATCCCCGTGTCAAGCGGGTGTATTACCCTGGGTTACCAAGCCACCCGCAACACGCATTGGCGATGCGTCAGCAATCTGCCAGTGGTCGGGGTATGGGTGCCGCTGTGGTGTCGTTTGATGTGCATGGTGCAGATGCCAGAGCGCTGCGGCGCAATGCATTTGCCACAATCGACGCGGTACGAGTATGTTCCATTACCACCAACCTGGGCGACACCAAGACCACCATTAGTCACCCGGCCAGCACATCCCACGGCCGTCTGACCGAAGACCAACGCAACGCAGCGGGTATTGGTCAAGGGCTGATCCGAGTGGCGGTTGGCCTTGAACACCTTGAAGACCTTAAAACCGATCTCTCTCTTGGTCTGGACCTCCTCTAATGACCCAAAAAACACGCACGCGCTTTGCGCCTTCTCCCACCGGATTCATCCATCTCGGTAACATCCGGTCTGCCTTGTATCCATGGGCCTTCGCGCGCGCGACAGGCGGCGATTTCATCTTGCGCATTGAAGACACCGATCTCGACCGCTCGACGCAGGCTGCCGTCGATGTCATCATCGAGGGCATGTCATGGCTCGGTCTGGATTACGACGAAGGACCTTACTACCAGATGCAGCGCATGGCCCGCTACAAGCAGGTGCTTGCCGAAATGCTCTTAGCAGGACATGTCTACCCCTGCTTTACCAGCGTTGCCGAACTCGATGCCCTGCGCGAACAGCAAATGCAGGCCAAGCAAAAGCCTCGATATGATGGCAGCTGGAGGCCTGAGTCTGGAAAGACGCTACCAACCGCTCCGGCAGAGGTTCGGCCGGTTTTGCGTTTCAAGAACCCCTTGGGTGGGTCCGTCGTGTGGGATGACAAGGTCAAGGGCCGTATCGAAATCGCCAATGACGAGTTGGACGACTTGGTCATTGCCCGCCCTGACGGCACACCGACCTACAACTTTTGCGTGGTGGTGGACGACATCGATATGGGTATTACCCATGTGATTCGCGGTGACGACCATGTCAACAACACGCCTCGACAAATCAATATTTTCAAGGCGCTGGGCCACCAGCCACCGGTCTATGCCCACTTGCCCACCGTGCTCAACGAGCAGGGTGAAAAGATGAGCAAGCGCAATGGCGCCAAACCCGTGACTCAATATGCCATCGAAGGGTTCCTGCCCGAGGCCATGGTCAATTACCTGGCGCGCCTAGGTTGGAGCCATGGGGACGACGAAATCTTTAGCCGCGCGCAGTTTCTGCAATGGTTCAACCTCGACCATTTGGGCCGCAGTGCCGCGCAGTTTGATGAGGCCAAGCTGCGCTGGGTCAACGCTCAACACCTCAAGGCGATGGACGGTGAGGCGCTGGCACCGCTGGTGCAAGTCCATCTGGTTCAGCGCGGTATCGCGGTGGATGACCGCCTGGCGCGTCTGTGTGATTTGCTGAAGGATCGGTGCGACACCACGGTGGCTTTGGCGGACTGGGTCCAACGGTTTTACATCGACGTGAAGCTCGAGCCGGAGCTGCTGGCGCAACATGTCGTCGACAGCGTCAGACCTGCAATTCAACTGCTGGCTGACAAGCTGTCTGTCTGCAGCTGGGACAAGGCCACCATCGCCGTCGTCGTCAAGGAGGTGCTGGGCGTGACTGGCCTAAAGATGCCTCAGCTTGCAATGCCGGTGCGTGTGTTACTCATGGGAACGCCCCAAACTCCTTCTCTGGATGCGGTGCTTGCATTGTCGAGCCGAGAAAATGTGATGCGTAGACTCGCAGCCGCACAATTTTTACCGCTATAATCTGAGGCTCGGAAATTGAGAATGCCTTAACAAGCTTTCTTGGGTTACTGCGAAGTAATAGGGGGTATAGCTCAGCTGGGAGAGCGCTTGCATGGCATGCAAGAGGTCAGCGGTTCGATCCCGCTTACCTCCACCAAAGTTTCTGTTGAATTGTTAGTATCGGATTAGTCCAAGGTTTTGACCCCATCGTCTAGAGGCCTAGGACATCACCCTTTCACGGTGAGTACCGGGGTTCGAATCCCCGTGGGGTCGCCAGGTTTGTCGCAAGACAAGACGGCACAAGTTGGTAACAGCAAACCCGAAAGGGTTTGCGACTTGGCTCTAAAGAGCAAATGTTGCCGCTACCAGGAGTGGTAGTTCAGTTGGTTAGAATACCGGCCTGTCACGCCGGGGGTCGCGGGTTCGAGTCCCGTCCACTCCGCCAGTCATTAGAAAAGCCGTTGTAAGTCATTGATTTACAGCGGCTTTTTGTTTTCTTCTGCTACCCGCTCTACGTACATTGGTGCTACCCCGAAGGCCGTTTGGGGTAGCAGCCAATGGCGCCTGTTTTCGCATCCATCTGCGACCCCAGACCCCGTTTAAGTTGCTCCAAGTGGCCCATGTTGACCTTTTCTCCATGGAGCACCACATGACTAGTCTAGTGTGGCCCGATACAAATCAATTATGAAAATGCCATGATGTAATGTCCAACTCGAACAGAAACAATTGGAGGAAGAAATGAACGTAGCGATTGATTTTCAACGCTTGCTGCCGGCTTGGCTGGAACTTCAGTCCGTCGCCACCATTGCGCACATTGAGTCTGAGTCGAACTATGAGCGAACCACTGAATTGCTCAATGGGCTGTTGGATATCGTGCGTGACGATGCAACCCACCCGTTTTTTTCCTTGTTGGCGGTCGTGGGTGACTTGATTGAAGCCTACGAAATTGACAGCGATTCGTTCCGCCATGAAGAAGGATCCGAGACTTTCCGTGAGAAAAGTTATGGTTAAAACAAGCAAGGTAGCCAAAGCATGAAGTTCGCCGACACGCTGGCCCGACCCGCAGTGCAGGCCTTGGCGGCGTCCAAAATCCGCGAGGTGGCCAACGCGGGCATCGGCAGGCCGGGGGTGCTTCCGTTCTGGTTTGGTGAGCCTGACACCGTGACTCCCGATTTCATTTGCCAGGAGGGCATTGCCAGTTTGCGGGCGGGCGAAACCTTCTACACCCACAACCTCGGCATCGCACCCTTGCGGGAGGCGTTGGCTGGCTATGTGGCGCGGCTACACGGGGCGTGTGGGACCGAAAATTTGGCGGTCACCAATTCGGGGATGAATGCGCTGGCGCTGGTGCAACAGGCGCTGATTGCGCCCGCAGACCGAGTGGTGGTGGTAACGCCGGTCTGGCCCAATTTGGTGGAAGGCCCCAAGATACTGGGCGCGCAGGTGTGCACGGTCGCGCTGGATTTTGGTGCTGCGGGCTGGACGCTGGACGTGCAGCGGTTGCTAGATGCATTGACACCCCAGACCCGCCTCCTGATCGTCAATTCGCCCAACAACCCGACCGGCTGGACCATGCCGCGTGCGCAACAGCAGGTGGTGATGGAGCATTGCCGCAAGCAAGGGATTTGGATACTTGCCGACGACGCCTACGAGCGCCTGTATTTTGACGGTGAACCGGGCCGATCCGTGGCACCGTCGTTCCTGGACATCTCCACTTGGGAAGACCGGGTGGTGTCGGTGAATACCTTTTCCAAGTCCTGGCAGATGACTGGCTGGCGTTTGGGCTGGATCGCGGCACCACAGCCTCTGATTGACGATCTGGCAAAGTTGATCGAGTTCAACACCAGTTGCGCCCCAGGCTTTGTGCAGCGCGCCGGCGTGCGGGCCGTGACCGAGGGCGAAGCCGCAGTGGCCAGTTTTGTGGCGCGGCTCAAATCAAACCGTGACTTTCTGATTGAGCGTCTCAATGCCTTGCCACAGGTGCAAGCTGTGGCACCGCCGGGCGCGATGTATGCGTTCTTCAAGGTGCAGGGCGTGCACGACAGCCTGGCTTTTTGTAAGCGCCTGGTGACCGAGTTTGACCTGGGACTGGCACCGGGCGCAGCCTTTGGACCCGAGGGCGAGGGCTTTATTCGCTGGTGTTTTGCCGCAACCGAAGACAAACTGGCCGATGGCGTACAGCGCCTGGCGCGAGGGCTGCAGACGGTGTAATCAAGGTACCCCAAGCCTTTTCTTGCCATTCAGGGGGCTGGCACAGTCTGTTTACGCCAGACCACCAGCACAATCAGAGCCGCAAGCGCCTGCACCAGCGCTATTGAAGCCACTGAACCACTCCAGCCGCGCGCCTCAAAGGCCCGGCCCGCGACCCAGGTGCCGACCGCTCCGCCGGCGTAATAGCTCATGTAATAAATACCGGTAGCCAGCGATCGGCCCTCGGTGATATTTTTGGCAATTGAACTGATGGTGGCAGACTGGCAAATAAAGATGCCGGTGGAGCACACCGTCAAACCCACAATCACCCCGGCGAGTGACGGCAGCAGGGTCATCAGCAGTCCGGTGGCCGAGATCGCCAGTGCACCCACTAGCGAGCGCATGAAGCCGTAATGGTCGAGATAGCGGGCGGCTATGGGTGTCACCAGCACGCCGGCCAAATAGACCGAAAAGACGTTGGCCAAGCCCGCCGCCGTGAGAAAGAACGGTGCTGCGGCCAAATACAGATTGACGTAGGTGAAGGTGCCTGTCAAAGAAAACAACACGCAAAAACCCACGGCGCAGGCGGCCATCAGGCGACCGTGGTGCAGGTGCCGCCACAGCATATTCATTCCCTCGCCTAGCGACCGGTTGGGTGAAAAATTGCGCGACGCGGGCAAGAGCCAGACCACCAGCAGCGCGCCTATCAGATTCAGGATCGCCAAGGAAAAGTAAGCTCCCCGCCAGCCAAAAATATCCGTGACATGTCCCGTGAAAAATCGACCACTGAAGCCGCCCATGACGGTTCCACCGACATAAGCACCGGTCATGCGTGCTACCCCGCCGGCCCGAAACTCGTCAGAAATATAGGCAATCAACACGACGGCAATGCCTGGAATCGTCAAGCCCTGTAAAAACCGCAAAAACAGCAAACTGGGCAGGTTGGTGGTGAGCGGAATCAGGGCGGTCGGGACCGTGAGCGCGAGCAGGGACGCGCAAATGATGCGCTTGCGGCCCCAGGCATCGGACAGCATTCCAATCAGTGGCGACACCAGGCCGATCGCCAGCACCGTGGCCCCGACGGTCATTCCGGCCTGCGTTGGCGTGGCATGAAAATCGTGCATCACCATCGGCAGCACTGCCTGAATCGAATACACATTCAGAAAGGCAAAAAAACCGATGATCCAGATGATGGGTCGCGAGGCCTGCTGGCCGTCACCGATCCAGAACTCTCGCAAGGCACGCGACAACATGGCGGCTATCCTACTCTTTCAGCGCCAGGGTCACAACCGCGTCCAGCCCAGCTACCGCACCGCCTTGCAGCCGGTTGTTCATCTGAATGCTGCCGTCCAGCGCCAGCACAATTTCCCGCGCGATAGTGAGTCCCAAGCCGGTGCCGGAACGGGCATTGCCCGTTGCAAAAGGCTGGAACAGGCGCTGCCGCAGCGCTGCGACGATTCCGGGGCCGCTGTCCTGAATCAGCAGTTGGGCGCGTCCCGCCACGGGTGCAATGTTGACATGCAAGGGCTGCCCATGCGGCGTATGCGCAATCGCGTTGTGCAGCAGGTTGCGCACCAACTCGCGCAGCATCCACTCGTGTCCGAGGACAAGGCAGGGTGAAGATGCAATGTCAAAGTCCAGGTCTTTGTCCGCAATCAGCGGCGACAGGTCCAGCGCCACAGCGCGCACCACTTCGGCCCAGTCCAAAGGTCGAAAGTCTTGCTGTTGGCGCACTTGCTCCACCTTGGCCAGCGACAGCATCTGGTTGGCCAGTTGCGAGGCTCGGTCGACCGTGGCCTGAATTTCCTGCAGCGCTTCGATGGGACTCAGGTCACCGCGCAGTGCCGATTGCACCTGCACCTTGAGTACGGCCAGCGGCGTGCGCAATTGGTGCGCGGCATCGCGGACAAAGCGTTTCTGGTGGTCCAGCAGGTGCTGCAAGCGCAGCATGACCCGGTTGGTGGCCTCGGTCAAAGGTTGTATCTCGAGTGGCAAGTCCGGGGACTCAATTGGCGTTAGATTGTCCTCGGTTCGGGTGTCCATTTGGGCGCTCAAGGTGCGTACTGGACGCGTAACCCTTTGCACCACGATCAGCACCACGCCCACAATCACGCTAATCAGTATGGCCTGACGCTGCAGCGTGTCAAACAGGATCTGGCGCGCCAGCGTGCGCCGCAGTTCCAGGGTTTCAGCCACCTGCACCGTGGCCATGGCCAGCCCCCGGCCGCTTGCCACGGGTTGCAACAGAACAGCGACCCGGACGTCGTCACCGCGGAACTCGTCGTCATAAAAATCGACCAGCGCCGCGTACGGACCCTGGTCGGGCAGTGTGCCGGTCCAGGCCGGAAGGTCTTGAACCCCGTCGATCCAGCGCCCCTGCGCGTCGGCCACACGGTACACCATGCGGCTGCGGTTGTCGGCCTCAAATGCTTCCAGGGCAGAGTAAGGGATCTGGGCCGTGATGCGGGCCTGCGCATAGGTGCCTTCGACATCGAGGAGTTCGCCGATTGCCTTGGCTGAGGCCAGCAATGTGCGGTCGTAAGCCACATTGACTGCGGCCAGCGCCTGGCGGTACAGGCTCACCGTGTCAATCAGCACAAACAAAATCACCGGCACCAAAATGCCGATCAGCAAACTTTTACGCAGTGAGTGTGCCGGGCGGGGCAGGGCGGGAAAAAACCGCATTGCAGTCCTGCGGGCTAAGCTGTGACCTTGAGCAGATAGCCCAAGCCGCGCAGGGTCACCAGGTTGACCCCCTTGTCTGCCAGCTTTTTGCGTAGCCGATACACCACCACTTCGATCGCTTCAAAGTGCACATGGTCCTCGCCCGGAAACACTAGCTCAAACAGCCGTTCTTTACTGACTGCATGCCCCGCCTTGACCATCAGTGCGCGCAGCAGTGTGAGCTCGCGCGGGGTCAGGTCCATCACCTGGTGGCGAAAATAGATTGCGCCGCTGTCACGGTCATAACGCAAGTTGCCCCATTGCACACTGTCATCGCCCGCATCGCGGTTGGCCGCGCTGTGGCGGCGGTGCAGCGCGCGCCCGCGAGCTTCGAGTTCGTCGAGAACAAAAGGCTTGGCCAGGTAATCGTCGGCCCCTGCGTTGAGGCCCAGGATCCGGTCGCCTACGGTCCCCCGTGCGGTGAGAATCAGCACCGGTGTATCGAGCTTGGCTGCTCTCGCCTGCGCTAATACTTCCAGCCCGTCGAGTCCCGGCAGGCTCAGGTCCAGCACCACCACATCAGGTAACTGGCTTTGCCAGGCCATCAGGGCAGCATTGCCGTCGGCACACACCTGCACGTGCATGCCACTGCGCACCAGGCTGCGTTGTAGCGTGGTGTGCAGGGACAGGTCGTCTTCAATTAATAACAAGCGCATGGAATTGGCACAGCCTACTAGTGGTTTCCCCTAGGTTTTTGGACAGCGAAATGACAGATAGCCATTGCATCATAGAGGCGTTTATCAACACTAGGAGACCCCCATGCGTCGCGACACCTTTTTGAAGTCCTTGACCGCGCTTGCCGTTGCTGGCAGCTTTCCCCTTGCAGCCCGCGCAGGCGCCAGTATCAAGATGATGATTCCCGCCAATCCCGGTGGCGGCTGGGATATGACCGGGCGCGCACTGGGTGCCGCGCTGCTGGACGCCAAGGCGGCCGACACCGTACAGTACGACAACAAAGGCGGAGCCGCAGGCGTGATTGGCCTTGCACAGTTTGTCAACGCCAGCAAGGGTGACCCCAACGCCATGATGATGACGGGCGCCGTCATGCTCGGCGGCATCATTACTGGCAAGCCCCAGATTTCCCTGGATAAGGCGACACCGTTGGCACGCATTACCAGCGAATACAACATTTTTGTGGTGCCCGCCGATTCGCCCCTGAAAACCATGAAAGACGTGGTGACCCAGCTGCAAAAAGACCCGGGCAGCGTCAAGTGGGGCGGTGGTTCGCGCGGGTCCACCGAGCATATTTGCGCGTCCATGCTCGCCACCAAGGTCGGTGTCGACCCCAAGAAGGTCAACTACGTAGCCTTCCGTGGCGGTGGTGAAGCGGTGGCTGCCATTTTGGGTGGCAATGTCACGGTGGGCGGCGGCGGCATCAGCGAAATGAGCGAGTACATCAAGGCTGGCAAGATGCGCGCCATTGGCGTTACATCCGAAAAGCGCCTGCCAGGCAGCACCGTGCCCACACTTAAGGAGTCCGGCTACGACGTGGTACTGGGCAATTGGCGCGGCGTCTACGGCGCACCCGGCATTACCGCTGCGCAGCGCGATGCGCTCACTGAAATGGTGGTGCAGGCCACCAAGTCCAAAGCCTGGGCCAGCTCGTTGGAAAAAAATTCCTGGACCCCCGCGCTGCTGACTGGTAAGGCATTCGATGAATTTGTAGACAACGAATTTGCCAGCCTGCGTGGCATCATGCACTTGGCAGGAATGGTCTGATGCAAGACATCCGGAGTCGGCGTTACCAGACTGCGGTGTCCGCCGGCATCGTGCTGCTGGCCCTGGGGATGGGCGCCGTTGCTTTTGGTATTAGCTCAGACTCCGGTTATGCCGGGGTGGGGCCCAACTTTCTACCCTGGGTCGTTGCTCTGTCGCTGCTGGTCTGCGGTGGGTTTCTCTTCTATGAGATTCGCACCGGCGGCTTTCGCGAGATGGATGAAGCGCCGGGTGAGGGCGCGCACCCCAACTGGCGTGGCTTTGCGTGGATGTCGGCGGGCATGCTGATCTCTGCAGCGCTGATTACCCAGTTGGGCTTTATTTTGAGTTGTACCCTGTGCTTTGTTTTGGCGGGCCGGGGCTTGCGCCAGGCCGAGGGTCAGGTGCTGAACGGCTGGAGGCCCTGGGTGTCGGATGCGATTGGCGGCTTGCTGATTGCTGCGCCGGTGTACTGGATTTTTGGTAAATTTCTGGCGATCAGTTTGCCAGGACTCACGCAGAGCGGGTGGTTGTGATGGATGTATGGAATCACCTGATGCAGGGTTTTGCCACGGCCGGTACGCCGGTCAACCTGATGTGGGCCTTTGTCGGTTGTGCGCTGGGTACCGCGATTGGCGTGCTGCCGGGTATTGGCCCGGCCACTGCGGTGGCCATGCTGTTGCCCATTACCGCTAAGGTCGATGCCACGGCGTCGATGATTTTCTTTGCCGGCATTTATTACGGTGCCATGTACGGTGGGTCCACCACCTCGATTCTGCTCAACACACCGGGGACGAGCGCCAGCATGGTCACCGCCATGGAGGGCAACAAGATGGCCAAGAGCGGTCGCGCGGGCGCGGCGCTTGCCACGTCGGCCATCGGATCGTTTGTCGCCGGTACCTTTGCCACCGTGATCGTGACCCTGTTTGCGCCGGTGTTGGCCAACTACGCCGTGCAATTGGGCCCGCCCGAATACTTTATGCTGATGCTGCTGGCGTTTACGACGGTGAGTGCCGTGCTAGGACAAAGCACCTTGCGCGGCCTGGTCGCACTATTTATCGGACTGGCGATCGGACTGGTGGGTATGGACCAGATTACCGGTCTGGCGCGTTACACCGGTGGGGTGCCCGAACTGCTTGATGGCATTGACATCGTGTTGGTAGCGGTTGGCATGTTTGCAGTGTCCGAAGCCATGCATGTGGTGCTGTTCGAGGGCAAGGTGGTCCAGCAGGAACACAAGATGACGCAGGTCACCATGACACGTAGGGACTGGCGACGCTCGATTCCGGCTTGGCTGCGCGGCACCGCCATTGGCGCACCGTTTGGCTGCATTCCTGCGGGCGGCACAGAAATTCCTACCTTTCTAAGCTACGCCGTAGAGAAAAAAATGGCCAAGGGCAGCGACCTGGCGGAATTTGGCGCAGCCGGCGCGATTGAGGGAGTGGCCGGACCCGAGGCCGCCAACAACGCGACCGTGACCACTGCCATGATCCCCCTGCTGACCCTCGGTATTCCTGTTTCCAACACAACTGCTGTGATGTTAGGGGCGTTTCAAAATTACGGTATCCAGGCAGGTCCCCAATTGTTCACGACTTCCAGCGGCTTGGTCTGGGCCCTGATCGCCTCGCTGTACATCGGCAATGTGATGCTGTTGATTCTCAACCTTCCGCTGGTGGGGATGTGGGTGAAGTTGCTCAAAATTCCCCGCCCCCAGTTGTATGCAGGCATTCTGATCTTCTCGACAGTGGGTGCCTATGGCATGCGCCAAAGTGTGTTTGACCTGTTCTTGCTGTACGGCATTGGCGTGCTGGGCCTGGTGATGCGCAGATTCAGTTTCCCGTCTGCGCCCGTGGTGGTGGCCATGATTCTGGGGCCGCTGGCCGAAGCGCAACTGCGCAACGCCATGTCTATCGGCGAGGGCAGTGCCATGGTGTTTTTGCAGCGTCCTGTGTCCTTGATTCTGCTGCTGGTGGTGATCACGGTGCTGGTTTTGCCCCGCATACTCAAAAAACGCGGTGTGGTGATGTAGCGGAGTTCGCGCATGCAGGCGAACGATTCATTACCGCGCGACGCGCAGCGCATCCTTGAGCTGGCGGCGGGGTCCATGTTTGGACTCTTCGCCAGCGCCAGCGAGGGCATGTTACTGGTGGATCGCCAGGCGCGTGTGGTCTGGATCAATGAGCAATACAAGCGCTTTCTGCCAGCGCTGGGGTTTGAGCGCGAGGAGGACTTTGTCGGGCATCCGGTGTCGCAGGTGGTACAAAACACCCAAATGCACCAGGTGCTTGAGACCGGCAAACCGATTTTGATCGACCTGCTGACCAACCGGGCCGGTACCTTTTTGGTCAGTCGCATTCCATTGCGCGATGCACAGGGGCAGGTCATTGGTGCGCTGGGGATTGTCCTGTTTGACCACGCCGAGACCAATTTGCGGCCGCTGATGGAAAAATTCTCCTTGCTGCAGCGCGACCTGGACGACGCGCGGCGTGAGTTGGCGGCGCAGCGACTGCGCCAGGGCACGCAAAGGCAGTCCAAATACACCTTTGCGAGCTTTATTGGCATGAGTCCAGCGGCGGTCGAGGTCAAGCGCCAGGCTCGCCGCGCGGCGCAGTCGTCCAGCCCGGTGCTGCTGTTGGGCGAAACCGGTACTGGCAAGGAACTTTTGGCGCACGCGGTGCATGCGGCATCCAAGCGTGCGGCCGGGCCGTTTATCAGCGTCAATATTGCGGCCGTGCCCGACACTTTGTTGGAGACGGAGTTTTTTGGTGTCGCTCCGGGTGCCTACACCGGCGCTGACCGCAAAGGGCGCGATGGCAAGTTTCGACTGGCAGATGGTGGCACCTTGTTTCTCGACGAAATCGGCGACATGCCCGTGGGGCTGCAGTCCAAGCTGTTGCGTGCGCTACAAGAAGGCGAAATAGAGCCGCTGGGGTCGAACAAGCTCATTCCCTTTGATGCCCGGGTGATCGCGGCTACGTCGCGCGACCTGCCCCGGCTGGTGCGCGAGGGCAGTTTTCGCGAAGACTTGTTTTACCGCCTCAATGTGCTGCCGATTCGCGTGCCGCCCCTGCGTGAGCGGCGCGGGGATATTGCTGCGCTCTTGGAGGCGCTGGGCGAGGATGTGGCCCTGCGCAGCGGCTTGCCACCACCTGAGCTCAGTGCCGGTGCCTTGGCCTTGCTCGAAGCGCAAAGCTGGCGTGGCAACACGCGCGAACTGCGTAACGTGCTGGAGCAGGCTGCCATGCGCAGTGACACCTCACGCATTGAGACCGAGCAAATTCAAGCCGTTTTGCGCGAGTCAGGGGTTGAAGCCTGGGAAGTCCCGGTGCCCGTCGCGGCCACCGGCGCGGTACCCAGGCAAGCTGACGCGGGCAAACTTGCCGGCGTGGCAAGCAAGCCGCCCCACGAGACCGCACACCGGCCGCTGTCTAGCCAGGTTGCCGACTTGGAACAGCAGGCCATACAAGCCACTTTGCAGGCGCACCGAGGCAACAAGGCTGCCACCGCGAAAGCGCTGGGCATTTCGAGAGCGACCTTGTATGCACGCCTTAAAATGTCTGGAAATAAGACGAATGTATAAAAAACATACAAATGTATTGTTTAATAGTCAGACGATTTTTTCGAATAACCTGCCTTTTGCAACCACCAAGCTCAATAAAATCAACGACTTACCTTTTGGCACGTTTCGTGCACAATGCTTTTGATTGAGTAACAACTACTGGAGATCGCGATGAAGAAATTTCAATGGGCTGCCCCGGCGGCACTGATTGCAACCGGGCTGTGCACTGCCCTGTATGGTGGAGCGGCTTTGGCCCAGTCCAAGGAAATCAAAATTGCCCACATTTACAGCAAAACGGGTCCTTTGGAGGCTTACGGCAAGCAAACTGCGGTCGGCTTCATGATGGGTCTGGACTACGCCACCAACGGCACCATGATGGTCGCAGGCAAAAAAATTGTCGTGATCGAAAAAGACGACCAGGGCAAGCCCGACATCGGCAAGAGCTTGCTCGCCGCCTCGTACGGCGATGACAAGGTCGATCTGGCAGTTGGCCCCACGGCTTCGCCGGTAGCGTTGGCCATGTTGCCGGTCGCTGAAGAGTACAAAAAGATTTTGTTGGTCGAGCCCGCAGTGGCCGACTCCATCACGGGTGACAAGTGGAATAAATATATTTTCCGCACCGGTCGCAATTCCAGCCAAGATGCAGCTGCCAACGCGGTTGCGCTCGACAAACCCGGCAATGTGGTGGCCACGCTGGCCAATGACAATGCGTTTGGGCGCGATGGGGTTAAGGCCTCCAAGGACTTCATTAAGCACGCCAAGATTGTTCACGAGGAATATTTGCCCGTGGGAACGACCGATTTCACCGCCGGCCTGCAACGTATTGTGGACAAGCTGAAGGACCAGCCAGGTAACAAGTTCATTTCGGTCGGCTGGTCGGGTGCACCGACTCCGTTTAGCAAAATTGCCGACATGGACCTGAAGAAGCGCTATGGCATCGAACTCGCAACCGGTGGCAATATTTTGCCCGCCATGGTGGCCTATAAGCAGTTTCCTGGCATGGAAGGCGCGCTGTACTACTACTTTGGTATTCCGAAAAACGCCATCAACGAAGCCATGGTGGCGCGCCATTACAGCCAGTTCAAGGCACCGCCAGACTTCTTCACTGCTGGGGGCTTCTCTGCTGCCATGGCGGTGGTGACCGCACTCAATGCCACCAAGGGTGATACCAACTCCAACACCCTGATCAAGACCATGGAAGGCATGAGCTTCGACACCCCCAAAGGCAAGATGACGTTCCGCAAGGAAGACCACCAGGCCATGCAAAGCATGTACCACTTCAAGATCAAGGTGGACCCGGCGTTTGCCTGGGGCGTGCCAGAGTTGGTGCGTGAAATCAAACCCGAAGAGATGGCCATCCCCATCCGCAACAAGCGCTAAAGACAGCTTGCCTGGACTCTGCACAATTCGCAGAGCCCAGGCACTGCTCAGATGCTGCGCGGCACCCTCTGAGTTGTTTATCCGTACGCCACCGCTGCCCTATCGTCGGTGGGCGGGATACGCCATTTCCCCCGCGACTGGGCGAATTACTATGCTTGAAACCAAAAATCTCACGATACGCTTTGGCGGACACGTGGCGGTGAATGCTGTCAATTGCGCATTTCAGCCGGGCACGTTGACCGCCATTGTGGGCCCCAACGGGGCGGGAAAAACCACTTATTTCAACCTGATTTCGGGCCAACTCAAGGCCTCGGAAGGGCAGGTTTTTTTGAAGGGGCAGGAGCTTAGTCGCCTGAGCCCGTCGGCCCGCACCCGCGCAGGACTGGGTCGCGCGTTTCAATTGACCAATCTTTTTCCCAACCTCTCGGTACTGGAAAACGTGCGGCTGGCGGTGCAGGCCACCCAAAGCGGTCCCCACCTGCGCGGACTCAATTTATGGAGCATCTGGAGCGACCACCGCGCGCTGACGCAGCGTGCGCATGACATTCTGGCCAGTGTGGCCATGCTGGAGAAACAGCAGCACGCGGTCGCGAGCCTACCGCATGGAGACCAGCGCAAGCTGGAGGTGGCCTTGCTCATGGCACTCGACCCCGATGTTTATATGTTCGATGAACCTACCGCCGGCATGAGCCACGACGAAGCGCCGGTGATCCTGAATCTGATTCGCGCTCTCAAAGAGGATCGGCGTAAAACGATTTTGCTGGTGGAGCACAAGATGGATGTGGTGCGCGAACTCGCAGACCGCATCATTGTCCTGCACAACGGCGCCCTGGTGGCCGATGGACAACCCGCAGAAGTGATTGCATCGCCGGTGGTACAGGAAGCGTACCTGGGGGTAAGCCCCAAAGATCCACCCTCAGGTGCGCCGACCGGTGCTGCCAGCCCGGGCCCTGAAAAACTGCAAGGACGGGTCGCCCCATGAACAAGAACCTGCTTCAACTCTCGGGCGTGCACACCCACATCGGTGCGTACCACATCCTGCATGGCGTCGACTTGGTGGTGCCGACTGGTCAACTGACAATGCTGCTCGGGCGCAATGGTGCCGGCAAAACCACCACCTTGCGCACCATCATGGGCTTGTGGCATGCATCCAAGGGCCAGGTGGTGTTTGAGGGGATAGAAATCACGGCCACCGAGACGCCTGACATTGCCAGCCTGGGCATCGCTTACGTGCCCGAAAACATGGGCATATTCGCCGATCTGACGGTGCAGGAAAACATGCTGCTGGCGGCGCGCTCGGCAAAACGTGCGCAACACATGGACGCGCAGCGACTGCAATGGATCTTCAAACTCTTTCCGGCGGTCGAGAAATTTTGGAACCACCCTGCCGGCAAGCTCTCAGGTGGCCAAAAGCAGATGCTGGCGGTGGCGCGTGCCATCGTTGAGCCGCGCAAGTTGCTGATTGTGGATGAGCCCAGCAAGGGGCTGGCACCGGCCATTATCAACAACATGATTGATGCCTTTGCCGAACTCAAACAAACCGGCACCACGATTTTGCTGGTGGAGCAAAACATCAGCTTTGCCAAGCGCCTGGGCGACCATGTGGCGGTGATGGACAACGGCCGCATCGTCCATGCAGGGTCGATGCAAGAAATGGCAGACAACGAAGAAATGCAACATCGCTTGCTGGGGTTGGCGATATGAACGTAGTACAAGTAGCGAAACACCTGGAAAGCATCCAATGAAATATCTAGATTTCGACTGGAAGCCGCTGGCCCTGGTGCCGGTGCTTGCCCTGCTGGTGATGCCTTTGATAGGCTCGTCATCCACCTGGCTCACGCTCACGGCGGCGGGCCTGGCCATGGGCATGATCATTTTTATCATCGCCTCGGGTCTGACCCTGGTGTTTGGTCTGATGGATGTGCTGAACTTTGGCCACGGCGTGTTTATTGCGCTGGGGGCTTTTGTGGCCACTTCGGTACTGGGGGCGATGGGCGACTGGACCCAGTCTGCCGAGCTGTGGCGCAACCTGGTGGCGGTGTTTCCGGCCATGCTGGTGGCCATGGCCGTGGCTGGTGCCGTCGGCTTGGCCTTTGAGCGCTTCATTGTGCGTCCGGTCTACGGCCAGCACCTGAAACAAATTCTGATCACCATGGGCGGCATGATCATTGGGGAAGAGCTTATCAAGGTGGTGTGGGGCCCGGCCCAGATTCCCTTGTCCATGCCCGAGGGCATGCGGGGCTCGATGTTTTTGGGCGACGCCGCGATCGAAAAATACCGGCTTATGGCCATGGTCGTCGGTCTGGTGGTATTTGGCACGCTAGCCTGGGTGCTGAGCCGGACCAAAGTCGGACTGCTCATCCGCGCCGGCGTGCAGGACCGATCCATGGTCGAGGCAATGGGTTACCGCATCAAGCGGCTATTTGTGGGTGTGTTTGTGGTCGGCAGTGCGCTGGCAGGCCTCGGTGGGGTGATGTGGGGTCTGTACCAGCAATCGGTGATTCCGCAAATGGGCGCACAGGTCAACGTGCTGATCTTTATTGTCATCATCATTGGTGGCCTGGGCTCCACGGGCGGTGCGCTCATCGGGGCTCTGCTGGTGGGTTTGATGGCCAACTACACCGGCTTTCTCGCGCCCAAGGTGGCCTTGTTTTCCAACATTGCGCTGATGGTGGGCGTGCTGTTGTGGCGCCCGCAAGGCGTCTACCCGGTCACCAACCGCTAGGAGAATTGAGATGCTGTACCGAATTCTCTCGAATGATTTACCTCGCAACCGCTGGCTGGCGGGCGTGCTGGTGTTGTTGGTGCTGGCGCTGGCGCTGACGCCGTTTATCTTTCCGGGTGTCAAGGCGCTCAATGTGGCAGCCAAGGTGCTGATCTTTGTCGTGCTGGTGGCCAGTTTCGACCTGCTGCTGGGCTATACCGGCATCGTGAGTTTTGCCCACACCATGTTTTTTGGCATTGGTGCCTATGGTATTGCAGTGGCAAGCACCCGCATGGGGCCGACCTGGGAAGCGCTGGCCGTGGGTGTGGGGGCCTCGCTGCTGCTGTCGTTTCTGCTGGCGTGGCTGGTGGGTCTGTTTTCGCTGCGGGTACGGGCGATTTTCTTCGCCATGATCACGCTCGCCGTGGCCTCCGCGTTTTTGACCTTGGCATCGCAACTGCATGAAATCACCGGGGGTGAAGATGGCCTGACCTTCAAGGTGCCAGAAATCCTCTCACCAAGCCACGAGTTTGCCGAGCAGCCGTTTCTGGGGGTTTCGCTCGATGGTCGACTGCTCTGCTATTACCTGCTGTTTGTGACGGCAGTGCTGCTGTTTTTGGCCATGCTGCGGATTGTCAATTCTCCGTTTGGCAGGGTATTGCAGGCGATTCGCGAAAACGAGTTTCGCGCCGAGGCCATTGGCTACCGGGTGGTGGTGTACCGCACCACCTCGGCCATTTTGTCGGCGCTATTTGCCACGTTGGCGGGTGCCATGCTGGCGATCTGGTTGCGTTACAACGGTCCCGACACCTCGCTGTCATTTGAAATCATGATGGATGTGCTGCTGATCGTGGTGATTGGCGGCATGGGTACGCTCTACGGTGCGCTGATCGGCTCGGTCTTGTTTTTGGTGGCGCAAAGCTACCTGCAGGACCTGCTGCGCCTGGGCAGTGAGGCCGCCAGTGCCTTGCCCTGGTTGTCGGCGCTGCTGTCGCCCGACCGCTGGTTGCTGTGGCTGGGTGTGTTGTTTGTGCTGTCGGTGTACTACTTTCCCACCGGCGTGGTGGGACGCTTGCGGGCATCGAGTCTGGGTCATTGAGGTAAATCATGCAATTTACATCCCACTATCTCCAGTGCGCAGGCTATGAGATTCACACCACCCAGTGGGGCGATCCACAGGCCCCAGTGGTCATTGCCTGGCACGGCCTGGCACGGACCGGGCGCGACATGGACGAACTCGCCGCCCACCTGAGTACCGACTACCGCGTGATCTGCCCCGACACCATTGGCCGGGGCTTAAGCCAGTGGAGTGCCCGGCCCGAGCAGGACTATTGCCTGGCGTTTTACGCGCAAATTGCCGAGGCGCTGTTTGACCAGCTGGGCATTGCACAGGCCCACTGGGTCGGCACCTCCATGGGTGGTGCCTTGGGTACCGTGTGCGCTTCGGGCCTGCTGCGCCCTTCCATGAAGTCACGCATCCGCAGCCTGGTGCTCAATGACAACGCCCCTGAATTGGCCAGTGCAGCGATTACCCGCATTCGAACCTATGCCGGCAATCCCCCTGCCTTTGCCACTGTGGTCGAGTTGGAGGCCTTTTTCCGTCAGGCCTACCAGCCGTTTGGCTGGCTAAGTGACGCACAGTGGCGCCGCCTGACCGAAACCTCCACCCGACGTTTGCCCGACGGCCGCGTCACACCGCACTACGACCCAGCCATGGTGCATCAGTTCATTGGGTTTCCCGACGATTACCTGATTTGGGACCACTACGACGCGCTGCAGCTTCCTGTGCTGTGCCTGCGTGGTGCCAACTCAGACCTGGTGCTGCCTGCGACGGTCACCGAGATGCAGCGGCGGGGTCCTGGCATTAAGGGTCTCTTGGAAGTAGTGGAAATCCCCGGCTGCGGTCATGCTCCGGCGCTGAATGTGCCAGAGCAGCTGGAACGGGTCGCGCGCTTTATTGCGGAGCACCCGATCGTCGATTGAGCAGCCGCCATGGCGAGCCGCGCGCGCCAGGCCCGATGGCGGTTAATGGCTGGCGAACACCTGCGTCAAGTTTGACGCATCCACGCTACGATCAAATCACGCCTCAATCTGCCCGGCGCTTGCAGCGTTGATTTGTGCCAGCACCTCAGGTGACAAGGGGCCAAAACGGCGCGCCAACAAGCGGCGCAGCATCTCAGCCTCAGCTTCAAGCTTGCCCTGCTGCATGCCCTGTTGTATACCCTGTTGTATACCCTGCTTCAACCACTGTTGGGTCCAGCTTTCCACGCGTTCGCTGATCATGTGATGTACCTCCGGTAAGTCTTCAAGTTCCATTATCTCGCCCTCGGGAACAAAACGGCGTAGCACCAGGCGGCGCACCCATATCGTCAGCGCCCGGCGCAATTCCCGGTTTTGTGGGGCCTGGAGTTTGTATACCAGTTGACCAACCACATCGGCTATTTCTTGCGGGCTGGTACTGCGCTCGAGTTGCACCAAGCTGGCTATCGCGTTGTCGGCCTGGTGCAGGCTGGCTTCAGAAACGCGTCCTTCGTCCAGCACAAAGTAGCGCAGACGCGGGCGGTAGGCGCCCAAGCTGGTGGGAACGGGTTCGATGAGTTCTTCGAGTTCGCGCGCGGCGCTCCATGGGCGTTCCCCGTTGTAGAGCACCAGCGGGAACACGGCGGGCAGTTTGCGGCCGCTGGTTTGCCCGCTCTTAATGAGGTCTTGGTACAGCAGCCCGATGTAGGTCAGGATGCGTACGGCCATATAGGTGTCGTTGCTGCTCTGAAATTCGAGCAGCAAATAGACGTACAGCCACTCGCCTGTGGCCTTGCCTTGCGCTGCCGGTGCGGCTGGCCCACCGGGGCGTATGCGAATGCGCCAGATGATGTCGTCTTCACGGTCGCGCAGGTCGTCGCTGACGTAGCTGCCGCTGACTTTTTCCAAGGTGCTGTAGTCCAGTTGCTGCACCCAGTCTTCGTGTACGAAACCGAGCAGCAGGTCCTGCACTGCCTTGGGATGCGAGAAGACGTTTTTGTAAGCGCTATCGTGGGTGCTCATGGGCGCGAGCCTACCATGCGGTGCTATGCGCCAAGTGGGTGCCATGGAGTGCCGTGGTGCGACAAGTGACACTCGCTGGCTTGTTGTGGGCGACTGCCGTTTTGGGCCGGAAGCAGTCTGATGCTATGAAAAATAGCTGCTTGCGCTTGTCTGATCTGCGCAGGGTGGTGTTTTGGCCTCTATGAATTTTCAATTTCAACTTGGCACCTATATTGCGCAACCCAAAACTTCCGCCAAAATGAACTTCCGCACTCACCCCGTGGCCGGGTAGGGGAGTTTGGGTGGCCTAAGGGTTGGTTGCCAACAAAAAGTTTGGTCCTACATCCCTGCCAAACAAATGGGCACAAATCATGGCCCTGGCAAACTTTCCGAGCGGTGTATTTGCCTTATCTGCGCGGTGTTGCAGGTCAAACTTCAATTTGGCTGGCAGAAAAATTTTGAGTGCAAAGATGTTCTTGCCCATCTCTGGCACAGGTTCATCAAACGCAGGGCTATCGTCTGTGGATTGACTGCTTTCGTAGGTCTCAGTATTGAGTAATTGCAATTCGTCGGTGTCGTACAACCCTGTTTGCTGGTCACGCATGCGCATGACTTCGTGTACGCCGTAAAGGTAGGTTGCAAACAGTTCCGTCAAATAGACAGTGAAGCTCATGCCAAGGCGATTGCAGATTTCAACCAAGGCAATCTTGGCAGGGTCTGGCAACCAAATGCGCAGTTGATCATCCTGAACATTGAGACCGGCATAGTCACGACGCGGAATCAGGTCTGCTGAAAGGGCAACATCTGTTGCAGATGGCCCCCAATGGGCCATGATTTCACGTGCAATCCTCATTTTTCCCCTACGGTTTTTGTTGTGTTCAGGACGTGGCAACCATAGACTGGCATCGCCTGTAGTCAATCCAGAAACACAGGTCAGTTAGCTAATGTAGGCTGAATTTAAGGAGAAAAAATGGCATCGGTCAATAAGGCGATCTTGGTGGGAAATTTGGGCGCTGACCCTGAAATGCGGCACACCAGCACTGGTGACCCGGTATGTACGCTGAGCGTTGCCACCTCGGAGAAATACAAAAACAAAGACGGTGAACTTCAAACCACAACCGAGTGGCACAAAGTTGTGCTTTTCAGGCGTCTGGCGGAGATTGCCAACCAATATCTGCGCAAAGGCTCATCTGCATATTTTGAAGGCCAGCTCAAAACCCGAAAATGGACTGACAAAATGGGGATTGAACGCTACACGACAGAAGTTGAGGTCAGCGAGCTGCAATTGCTGGACCGGCCGGCGACCCAGTCGAATCCGGTCAGGCAAGCCTCATCTGTCAAAACGGTAACGACGGCCCCGTTAAAAAATAGCTACCCGCCAGTTTTCGATGAAGAAGATGACAAGATACCGTTTTGAGTCATGCCAATGTTCAGTTCCCGCATGGAAAATTGTTTGGATGATCCATTTCGAACGAACCCATCACCCTGATACGCTACCAACATGGAACTCAAAGCGTATTTCTCAAACATCCACAAGGTGATCATCAGCCACCTGGAGCAAGCCCAATTTGACATCGTCGCGGCCATCGCCTGGTTTACCGACCGTGACATCTTCGATGTGCTATGCAAAAAGGCCCGCGCCGGCATCAAGGTGTCGGTCGCGCTGATAGGCGACGACATCAACCAAGGGCCGGGCGGGCTGAATTTTCAGCGGCTTAGCAACTTTGGCGGGCAGGTGATTTTTTTGTCACCGGGTAGCCGCGATGCACCCACCATGCACCACAAATTTTGTGTGATCGACAGCGCCACCGTGATCACCGGGTCGTACAACTGGAGCCAAAAGGCCCGCAGCAACGACGAAAACATCACGATCGTCACCGACACCAAAGAGTTTGCAGGGGGTTACCTCAGCACCTTCGACAGCCTCATCGCGCGCAGCGGCCAAGGTGCCCCGGTTGTGGCGGATGCAGACGCCGCAAGACGACGGCTGGAGATGATTCGCAACCTGGTCATGCTGGGTGAGCAGGATGATGTGGCCACCCATGTGCGCAAGCTGCGCCCTGTGGCTGATGCCCTCAAAGTGTCGGCCATCATCGCCGCTTTGGACAAAGGTGAGTACACCACCGCGCTTGAGGAAATCGACGCCTACCTGCGCCGGGCCACGGCCTTGGTGGTGGCGGGGTTTGCCGACATCCCCCGCCTGCGGTTCCAGCTTCAGGCCCTGGAGCTGCGGCTCGAATCCTTAAGTGACGAAAAAGCCGAACTGGAGCGCCGCCTGGTCACCTTTAACCGGCGCTACGCCGATGTGCTGGGCGACCTCATCCAGCGCATCCTCAAGGCCCGTGCTGAGCTGGCCCGACTGCGCGCCGCCGACCTGAAGGCCCATAACCAGGAACGCGACAAAGCGCAAACGGCGGCTGATGAAGCTAAAGAGGCCGAAGATGCCTATGAAGAGTATTCCAAACAGCACGAGGAATTGCAGCGTGCGCAGCCCCTGCCAAAGCTCGACGAAGAGACAGAGCGTGAGCTAAAGGCGCTCTACCGCAAGGCCTGCAGCCTGTGCCACCCTGACAAGGTGCCCACAGACAAGAAAGATGCGGCCCACCTCGTCTTCGTCGAACTGCAAGAAGCCTACAAAGGCAACGACCTGGCCCGTGTGCGAGAAATCCACGAAGCGCTGGCGGTCGGCGGCTTGCCGGGCACACGCTCAACCACCTTGAGCGAAGCGGAAGCACTCAAAGCCGCCATTGCCGAACTGGAGTACGCCATCACCCAACTGGTTGCTGAACTAAAAGCTTTGCAGGCCAGCGACAGTGTCAAGCTGGTTGACACCGCCGGCCTCAGCGAAGCGGATTGGCACAAGTACCTGGAGGCACAACGCGCAATACTGGACGACGAGTTTGTCAAAATCGTGTCGGAAATACTGGCCGAGCAAACTACAGGACAACACGACTATGAGTGAGCCAGTCAACAATAACTGGGCACTAATCCCGCGTGCGGCCAACTTGCCAGCACAGGTGCAAGTGGCGGGGCGACAACTGGCAATTGCTGCGCAATTGAATGAGGACATTGAGCGGAGGCGGCTGGTTGAGATTCTGAAGCGGATTTCCTCAAAGGATGCAGCGTTCTTTATATCGAAACGACAGGCGCTTAATGGTGATCTTATCGAGCGTTTTGCAGACAATTGGCACTGGGATTACCTCTCCCGGAACGACGCACTGCCTTGGTCGATTGGGCTGATCGAGCGTTTTAAAGATCGGTGGAACTGGGGCTCCCTCTCCGGCAATGAAACACTGCCATGGTCACTTGAGTTAATCGAGCGGTTTGAAGAGAATTGGGCGTGGGGTCAAAATGAGTTGTCCGGAAATGAGGCGTTGCCTTGGACGTTTGAGCTCATTACACAATACGAAGCGCGTTGGGATTGGCAAAGGCTTTCCAAAAATAAATCACTACCATGGTCCCAAGATCTGATCGAACGCCATGAGGTTCGTTGGAGCTGGTGGCACCTGTCAATTAATGAAGCACTTCCATGGTCACTTGAGCTGATCGAACGTTTTGAAAAACGATGGGACTGGGAGAGGCTCTCCAAAAATGAAATGCTGCCATGGTCGCGTGAGCTGATCGAGCGCTATGTGCAGCGATGGGAGCGGACTCGACTCTCAATGAACGAAGCACTGCCGTGGTCGCTTGAACTGATTGAACGATATAAGTCTCACTGGGACTGGGACGAACTCTCATGTAACGAAGCGTTGCCATGGTCGATCGAACTGATCGAACTTCATGAGGATCGCTGGAATTGGTGTCGCATTTCCGGAAATGGATCACTGCCTTGGTCGCCTGAGCTAATCGAACGCTATAAGAACAAATGGGACTGGTACGATCTGGCGAGAAATGAGTCACTGCCGTGGTCGATTGAGCTGATAGAACGTTATCAGGATATCTGGAAGTGGTGCGGCTTCGCCAGAAATGAAGCACTACCGTGGTCGTTTGAGCTGCTTGAGCACTATGATGATCGCTGGGACTGGGATAATCTCATATTAAATAAAGCACTGCCATGGTCGATTGAATTGATCGATCGCTTTAAAGATAAGTGGGACAGCAATGAGGATAAATACGACCTTCTCTTCAAAAATGTCTTTCTCTCATGGAGTAAAGCACTGCCTTGGACGCTTGAATTAATTGAACGCTTTGAGGATCGCTGGGATTGGAGCTATCTCTCCAGTAATAAAGCTCTGCCTTGGTCACTCGTTTTAATTGAACACTTTGCTGATCGTTGGTACTGGGTCGGTCTCGCCGGAAATAAAGCCCTGTCCATGCCCATTCTCCAATCAGAGGATATTATTGAAGTTATGACGTATCATTTTCCAACTGACTCAACCAGAAAAAATGTCCGGATTAGTCGGCCAAAATAAAGTATGAAAGTTTAATAATGAGAAAACAACAATAACCAAAATCAGAGCCGTCATGCGACCAACTTCCAAAAATAATTGAGAGTAAACTACGAAGACTAACATCAGCTGCGTAACTGAGTCAAGATATTGAATGTAAATGGATAGTTTTCTATGACAATGTGCGATCTTTCCATGGCTCACGGGCTAGCGATTTCGTGAATGTTGATTTTCAATTTGACTGCGCATCGCTAAAACCTGGCGCAGTACGTTTAAACAAAATAAATAGGAACTTAGTGTCAATAATGCGTCATTTCATCTACCCATTTTTTCTCAAGTCGCAGTTGCAATTGAAATATTCTCATAAATTTTTTTAATTTAATATCAAATAATAAGGATGTCAAATGAGTGGATTTGGAGGTATATGGGTTGGCGATCTTGATTCTTACATATCAATAGATTTTAGAGACGAGCGGTATGATAAATGTATAGAAGATGAAATTTATGAGGAGATTGATGAAATATTTATTGGATCGATTGATAATATTGAGCTGCTTGGTGACGAGCTTGTAGAACCAATTTGGTTGGTTAACAAAAATATATCACATTCAGAGTGGAATTTTGAAGTCTATAGAGCCAAACGCTATCTCCGCGAAGAAAAATCTTGGGAACGATTGGAGCCACTATTAATCAAATCATTCATTTATGAAGGGTGTAAATATGCAGTCAGACGTTATGCGAAGGACGAAAACATACCTGTAAATGAAGCAATCATAGCTACATTGCCAAATGGTTTGCAGGCATTGCTTTCAAGATTTTTTGAGCGTGGCTATCTGGCAAGAAGCAAGTTTCAGTGTCCGGGGATGAAAAAAATCTTTCTGTCAACATGCCTGCGCTTTACGATGGTTCTGCCTGTTTTAGTTTGAGTCAGCGAATTATTGCAAGAAGCAGAACTATAGTGCTTGAGCAAATGGAGAAGCTAACTAGCTTTTCCTCAACCATAGAAATATGTTATTGCAACATTGATTCAGTTCATTTTTCAGCACCATCAAATCTTCTGCCGGATGTGTTTGATAATATACTGACCAAGGTGTCAGATAAAATGGGTGATTATAAAATAGAAAGCATTACTGCCAATGGATTGTGGTTAGAGCCAGGTAGTCGATTAGAACCCCACGTTCACATCCCCACCAGCGCCCCATGTCGTCCCAGCAATTCAGCGGGAATGGGCGGCAGGGCAGGTGCTGGCAGACCCAGTCTTGCGGCATGGATGGCTCGGGCCAGCAAGTCAGTTGCGCTGGCTTTTCGCACCCGGCAGGTATCAATGACGCTGGCCAACAAGGCCAG
>JAIPCE010000270.1 GCA_021738345.1 Rhodoferax sp.
CCACGCCAGCCAGGCCAAACTGGCCCCCAACGCCTACCTCACCGGCGCCGAATGGAACTGGAGCACCGCCTACAAGACCCTGATCGAAGCCGCCCAGAGTGGCAAGCCTCACCCCAATTTCCTGCGTGGCGGGCTCAAGGACGGATATGTGAAGATGTCCCCTTACGGTGCCATGGTGACCGACGCTGCCAAAAAAGACGCAGACGGCACCAAGGCCAAAATGATGGCCGGCAGCTTTGACATCTTCAAGGGCCCGCTCAAGGACAACAAGGGCAATGTGGTGCTGGCGGCCGGCAAAGCGTACAAGCAAACCGCCATGGAACTCGAAGGTATGAATTACCTGGTGGAAGGCGTCATCGGCTCGTTCTGACGTACCCGTGCTGCCACACGCCATGCGCAACACGCTCGTTGATCTGGGACTGCCGGTGCTGGCCATTGCGGCGGCTTTGGCGCTGTTTGGCGTGTTCGTCAGTTTTGCGGGGGTCAGTCCGGTCGATGTCTGGGTGCTGCTGTTCAAGGGCGCCTTTGGCGACTGGTACTCCTGGCAAAACACCCTGCAACGTGCAGCGCCCCTGATGCTCACTGCTTTGTGTGTGGCGGTCCCGGCTCGCGCCGGACTGGTGGTGATCGGGGGCGAAGGTGCGCTGGTGCTGGGCGGGTTGGCCTGTGCCACGCTGGCGCACACCGTGCCACTGCCGGGCGGTGTGCCTGGCACCATGCTGGTGTGCGCGGCCGGGGCACTGGCCGGAGCGCTGTGGATATCGCTGGCGGGTTGGTTGCGGCAGTTTCGGGGCATCAACGAAACCATCAGCAGTTTGCTGCTGGCCTATATTGCCATTGGCCTGTTCAAACATCTGGTGGAGGGCCCGCTGCGCGACCCCGCAAGCCTTAACAAACCCTCTACCCACAGCCTGCCAGAGAGTCTGCGCATGGGTGGCATTGCCGGTTCTGACGTGCACTGGGGACTGGTCCTCGGTGTGGTCGCCTGCATCACATTGGCGCTGTGGATGCGCTGGACCGCCTCCGGGTTTTCGCTGAGGGTGGTCGGTGGCAACCCGCGCGCGGCGCAACTGGTCGGTTTGCCGGCGTCCCGGCTGATTTTGCTGGCCTGCGTACTGGGCGGTGCCTGTGCCGGCCTAGCGGGTGCGGTCGAGGTCGCTGCGGTGCATACCAACGCCAACGCCTCCTTGATCGCTTTCTACGGGTATGCGGGCATTTTGGTGTCGTTCATGGCGCGCCACCACCCCTTGGCCATCATTCCGGTGGCCATCCTTTTTGGCGGCTTTGGGGCCGCCGGCAGCTTGCTGCAGCGCCGCCTAGGGCTGCCTGACGCGTCGGTGCTGGTGTTGCAAGGCATCGCATTTGTGCTGATTCTAGCCAGCGAAGCACTGCGCGCAGTCGATTGGAAAGCCCGCGGCAAGCCCCTTGTCCGTGCACTCGGGCCAGCCCCCCTACCCAACCCGGCAGGAGGAAACCCGCCATGACCCCGGAACAATGGATTGCCCTGTTTGCCGGCATTGTCGGTGGCGCCCTGCGAGTGGGCACGCCCTACCTGTTCGTCAGCCTCGGAGAATGCCTGACCGAAAAATCCGGCCGCATCAACCTGGGCCTCGAAGGGGTGCTGGTGTTGTCGGCGATGGCCGCGTTTGGCGGCGCCTATCTCAGCGGCTCCGCCTGGGTGGGTTTGCTGGCAGGCGCAGTGGCCGGTGGGCTGCTGGCCGCGCTGCATGGCTTTTTGTGCTCACTGGCCCGCGTCAACGACGTGGCCACCGGCATTGCACTCATGATGCTGGGCACCGGGCTGGCGTTTTACCTGGGCAAGCCCCTGATTCAACCGCAGGCCCCACAGATTCCCGCGCTGGCACTAGGACAGTGGAGCGATTCGCCGGCGGTGCAGTCTGCCCTGCAGGTCAATTTGTTGCTGCCGCTGGGCTTGCTGCTGGCGACGCTGATGGCCTGGGCGTTCAAGCGCACGCGTTACGGCCTGCTGCTGCGCATGGCGGGCGACTCGGCCCATGCGGCGCGCGCGCTGGGATACTCGGTGGTGGGCATTCGTGTGGTGGCAACCACGCTGGGCGGCATGGTGGCGGGGCTGGGGGGTGCGTCGTTGACGCTGTTTTACCCGGGTAGCTGGAACGAGGGCATCTCCAGCGGACAGGGACTGATTGCGGTGGCGCTGGTGATTTTTGCGCGCTGGAGTCCCTGGCGCTGTGTCGGTGCGGCGGCCCTGTTTGGCGGAGCCGGTGCCCTTGGCCCGGCGCTGCAGTCGGCCGGAATCGGTTGGGGCTACCACCTATTCAATACCGTGCCCTATGTCCTCACCCTGGTCATTCTGGTGCTGACCTGCAAACCCGGCAGTGTGGCGCAGGGAAGTCCGGGCGAATTGTCCGCCACACGCTAAAGGAGATGGTATGTCGCACACCATTCAAGCCAACCCGTATGCCTGGCCCTGGAACGGCGACTTGCGTCCCGACAACACGGCGCTGATCGTCATCGATATGCAGACCGACTTTTGCGGTGCCGGAGGATACGTGGACAAGATGGGCTATGACATCAGCCTGACCCGCGCGCCCATCGCACCGCTCAAAATCCTGATGGCCGCCTTGCGGGCGGCAGGCTACCCGGTGCTGCACACTCGCGAAGGGCACCGACCGGATTTGTCGGACCTGCCTGCCAACAAGCGCTGGCGCTCACGCCAGATTGGCACCGACGGGGTGGGCATTGGCGATGCCGGCCCCTGCGGACGCATTCTGGTGCGCGGTGAACCCGGCTGGAACATCATCCCCGAGCTGGCCCCCTGGCCCGGCGAGGTCGTCATCGACAAGCCCGGCAAGGGCTCGTTCTACGCCACCGATCTGGAGCTGGTGTTGCGTACCCGTGGCATCTGCAACCTGATGCTGGCTGGCATCACTACCGACGTCTGTGTGCACACGACCATGCGTGACGCCAATGACCGTGGCTTTGAGTGCCTGCTGCTGTCGGATTGCACGGCCGCCACTGACCACGGCAACCATCTGGCGGCGCTGAAGATGGTCACCATGCAAGGCGGTGTATTTGGTGCCCACGCGCCCTCTGCCGCGGTGCTTACGGCGCTGGCCGCTCAAGCCACCCCACGGGCGACCGGAATGGCCACGCCGTGAGCCGCAATTTGATTCCACCCGTAAAACCAACGACCGGCGCGCTGGCGCTAGAGACGATTGGCCTGACCAAACGCTTTGGCAGCTTCACGGCGATGGACCAGGTCGACATGAAGGTGGCGCCGGGCACCGTGCACGCGCTGTTGGGCGAAAACGGTGCCGGCAAAAGCACGCTGGTCAAGTGTGTGGCGGGTTTTCAGCGTGCCGAAGAAGGCAGCATTCTGATTGACGGCCACGAGCAAGTGCTGGCCAATCCGGTGGCCGCGCGGGCGCTGGGGATCGGCATGGTGTACCAGCACTTCACCCTGGCCCCGGGCATGACCGTGGCCGAAAACCTGCTGCTGGCGGCCGACCGGGTACCGTTCTTTATTGACTGGCGTGCCAAGCGCGCCGAACTTAGCGCCTTTCTGGCGACTACGCCGTTTCAACTGGACCTTGACGCCTGCCCTTCGGAGCTCGCTGCGGGCGAGAAACAAAAGCTCGAACTGCTCAAGCAGCTCTATCTGAAACCGCGTCTGCTGATTCTGGATGAACCGACCTCGGTGCTGACACCCCAGGAGGCCGACGAGGTCCTCGGGCATGTGCGGGAATTTGCCCGCAGCGGGCATTGCACCGTGATCATCATCACGCACAAGTTTCGCGAGGTCATGGCCTATGCCGACAGCGTGACCGTGTTGCGCCGTGGCCGCGCGGTCCACCACGGGCGGGTGGCTGATACCACGCCGGCCTTGCTGGCACAGGCCATGATGGGGGAGGCTGCGGCACCACCCAAGCCCCTGCAATCTGGCAGGTCGCACGCCCAGGCAGACTCCGCGATGCCGCTGGCGCTGCAGGTGCTGGGTTTGACGGCAAACGGAGACCGCGGCACCGTGGCGCTGCACGGCGTGGACCTGACGGTGCGCTGTGGCGAGATGCTGGGCGTGGCCGGAGTATCGGGCAATGGCCAACGCGAGTTGGTGGAGGCCCTGGTCGGGCAACGCGTGCGCCTGGCCGGACAGGTCAAGGTCATGGGGGAACCCTATCTCGCCAGCCGGCTCGAAAACCACCGCCTTAAGGTGCGCAGCCTGCCCGAAGAACCGCTGCACAACGCCTGCGTCGGCGCCTTAAGCGTGGCCGAAAACATGGCCCTGCGCGACTTCGACCAGGCACCGCTCTCACGCAAAGGGCTGTTGCAGTTTGCGGCCTGGCGCCAGCGCGCGCGCGACTGGATTGCCGAATACGGGGTCAAGACCCAGGGCGAAAATGCGCTGATTTCCAGCCTGTCGGGCGGCAATGTGCAGCGCGCCGTGCTGGCGCGCGAACTGGCAGGCGAAATCAACATCCTGATTGCCGCCAACCCGGTGTTTGGTCTGGATTTCGCGGCAGTCGAAGAAATCCACGCCCGCATGCGGCAGGTCTGCCAACGGGGTGCCGGTGTGCTGCTGATTAGCGAAGACCTCGACGAGCTGCTGGAACTGTGTGACCGCATCGTGGTCATGAGTGAAGGCCGCATCGTGTTTGAAACCAATGCTGCCCAAGCCAACCGCAAGGAGCTAGGCGCCCACATGGGCGGCGGCACCCACCACGCCCACCCCGACCGCGCAGAAAAGGCCACCGCATGACAGCCATTTCCCACCGCAGCCAGACCTTGACCGTGGCGGCCCAGCCGTTTGACTTTTGCTTTGAGGTCTGCAACACGGCTTTGGTCATCATTGACATGCAGCGCGATTTCATCGAGCCGGGTGGCTTTGGTGCATCGCTGGGCAACGATGTATCGCTGCTGTCGGCCATCGTGCCAGCCTGCCAGAGCGTGCTGGCGGCGTGGCGCCACGCCGGCGGTGTGGTGGTGCATACCCGGGAAGCCCACGCCGCCGATCTGTCCGATTGCCCGCCCGCCAAACGCAACCGCGGCCAGCCCACTTTGCGCATTGGCGACGCTGGCCCCATGGGCCGCATCCTGGTCAGCGGTGAGCACGGCAACCAGATCATTGACGCACTTGCGCCGCTGGACGGCGAGATCGTCATCGACAAGCCCGGCAAAGGGGCGTTTTATGCCACGACCCTGCACACCCGTCTGCAGCAACTGCATATCAGCCATCTGATTTTCATGGGCGTCACCACCGAGGTCTGTGTACAAACCAGCATGCGCGAAGCCAATGACCGGGGGTATGACGGCTTGCTGCTGGTGGACTGCACCGAGAGCTATTTTCCGCAGTTCAAGGCCGCGACCATCGCCATGACCCACGCTCAGGGCGGCATTGTGGGCTGGACGGCAGCCAGCGCGCCCTTATTGTCAGCCCTGGTGGTTTAGGTCCGCCCAGGGAAGACTGGTAAAGTGCGATGCAAATGCCCAGCCGAACCCGCCCCGACACCATGCCCCTGAATGAACCCACCAGGCGCCGCTCGCGCGCCGATGAGGTCTACGGACAGCTCAAAAAGGACATTGCCGAATTCAGACTGGTGCCCGGCGACCGTTTTACCGAGAATTCGGTGACCGAACGGCTGAATGTGTCGCGCACCCCGGTGCGCCAGGCTCTGGTACGGCTGCAGCAAGAGGGCTATGTCGAGGTGCTGTTTCGCAGTGGCTGGCGCATATTGCCCTTTGACTTTGCCAAGTTCGAACAGCTCTACGACCTGCGCATGGTGCTAGAGACCACGGCGGCACGCCGCTTGTGTGACGAAGGCTTGCGCAGCCCGAGCCCGATCAACCGCCAGTTGGTGGATGAATTGATGACCCTGTGGCTCGTGCCAGAGGCCCAAAGAAGCTCCGACACCGTGCAGGTCAGCCAGTGGGACGAGGCCTTTCACTGCGCGCTGGTGTCGGCCGCAGGCAACCCCGAAATGGCTCGGGTGCACCGCGATGTGACGGATCGCATCCGCATCATCCGTCGCCTGGACTTCACCAAACAGGCGCGCATCGATGCGACTTACGAGGAGCACGGAAAAATTCTATTGGCCATCCGCGCCAAACGTGGTGACCAGGCCGACATGCTGTTGCGTGCCCATATCGAAACCAGCCAGGCCGAGGTACGAAAGATCACCTTGCACCAGGTGCACATGGCACGCCGGAGCGCATAGCGCAAACAGGCGAAAAGGGAAGGCCAGACTTCCTGATCCGCCCCGGGGCGTATTGGCACCATTCGGAATCCGCAGCCACAAATAAAATCGGTGCCACAACGATTCCGACGGGATCAGGGATCAGGGCGAATTTGGCAGCCCATTCTTTCGCTCACTGGCACGCGAAAGTGCCGCTCCTGCCCCGCCCTTGTGCTGCTCTTATATTTATACAAAGCAAGCGCTTGCTATAAATACAAAAATTTGGTATCGTCGGCAGGTCATGCCCTCTACCGACTCCGTTGCACCAGAAATATCGCCCCGACGTCCGCGCGGTCGGCCACCCAAATCGGTGGATGCGCGCGACGATGGCAATCGCCGACAGGCTTTGTTGGTAGCGGCGGCGCAACTGTTTCGCCGCCAGGGATTTTCGGCCACCACGACCCGCGACATTGCTGCGGCAGCAGGCATGCAGAGCGGCTCGCCGTTCTACCATTTCAAAAGCAAGGACGCGCTGCTGTGTGCAGTCATGGAGGAGGGCATGCGCGCCGCATTGCAACGCCAGCGTGCCATGCTTGCTGATCCGGACCACACCCACTGGCCACCGACGCAGCGACTGCGGGGCCTGGTACAGGAGCACTTTGAAGTGCTGTTGGGGCCAGGCAACGACTTCGTGCCGGTGATGTTGTACG
>JAIPCE010000271.1 GCA_021738345.1 Rhodoferax sp.
CTGCAGAAGTCGTTCCGAACAGCGCAGTCGAAGCCGCACTTACAGGAATGGGAACGGCTACTGCCGCTGTAGCAACCGCAGCTACAACCGCTTTCGCCGTTGCGATCGCAGCTGGAGTTACCACCACCGGCACATCTGCCTGAGCCACTGGCACCACCGGCACCGGATCCCCATTACCACCGCAAGCGGTCAAAGCCGCAGCGGCCACAAAACCCAATGTCCACAAAGCGGACTTACCGACATTCAAAGAAGAAAAACGCATTTAAACCCCCGTAAAAAAAATGCTTGAAGCCAAGCCGCCAAATCACACGATTCATTACCGCCTGCTGCCACGAGGGGCAAGCAAGAAGCCATAGAACGTTTTCATTGTTGACAAATCCCTCTGAATCGCGCGTGCCAATTGTTCACAAAAAAACAAATTACTTGAACTTTTTAGGACTATCCAACCAATTTACAACATCGGACACCCCCTCACTGTCCCTTGGATGGCTCAGACAAACCAAAGGTACGGCAAAACTCGGGGCATTAGTGTTTGACATAGGCTCCCAGTACTCGTGCCTGAACCGGTATAGGCTTTCACCTCTAATCCTGTGGACTTTGGCGTTTGGCCGCTTGCATTGTCCCAACAAAGCCATAAGATCAATATTTGCTGCAATGCAGCAAATTCAATTCAAAACCTACAACCTGCCTCCCTTTTTTGGAACAGCCCGCATGACTGCACTGCCGTTTGAACCACTGATTGCTAGCCAAAAGAACCTGATTGCGATACTGGAGAACACCATTGCCACCGCGTTTTCTGGATTTGAACAACTGGTGGGCTTGCACCTGACCGCTGCACGCGCACTGATCGTGGAGCCCACCGGCGACATGCTGGCGATTCTCGGCGCCAGCAATCCCAATGATGCCTTGGCAGCACAGGCAGCGCTGGTCAAGCCCCTGCTTGAAAAATCACTCCATGTCGGCCAGGAGGCCTACACCATCGTCGCCGAAACCGGGGCCGAACTGTCGGAAATTGCGGAAACCACCCTGACTGGAAGTCAGCTCAGCTTGGTAAACGCCACCCAAGCCCTGTCAGTTGGCAGCGCTTTGCAGCTTCTTCCAGGCCTGAAAGCCCCCGGCGACTGAAAGTGCCTTGGGGTAGCCCAAGGAGCGCAGCAGGGACGCTGCAGTGAGACTGCGGCGACCACTGTTGCAAATGCAGAGCAAAAGGTGGTCCCGCGCATGGTGCAACTGGTTGATCATCGTGAAAAATGACTTGGCATCCATATCTTTGGGCTGACCCGCATCCAGAATGTCCTGCTCGTCTTCAGTCAGGGTGTCGCCCAGCATCAATTTGACTTCAAACATCGGAATGTGCACGGCACCAGGGATGGCACCCTTCATTTCAATTTCAAACGATTGACGAATGTCGATCAAGCTGGCAAGACCGAGTCGGCAGAGTTCGAGCGACGAGGCGAGCGTCATTTCCAAGGCGGCCTGCTCAGCCGTGCTCACAGATTCTTCAGGGTTCATGGACAGTCCAAGGGGCAGACAAAAAGGGAAGACTCGGATTCGCGGGCTACAACGGCGCCGCGGACACCCTCCGATCCCGATGCTCCACTATAACCCCACCACTGCCAAGTGATCAAAGTGACACCTCTCCACGGAGAGAGCGTCATTCGCGAGCAGACAGGGCACCAACTACAGCGCTGGGCGCCAAGGCGTGCTTGCGCAGCCGACGCACGCCACCCGACTGCCGCGGCGTCTCACAGGCGCGGCGGTAGTCCTGCAGCGTGCGCTGTGCCCGACCCAACACGGTGTCGGCGGGGTACGCATGGTTTTGCAGGCTTCCAAAACTTTGACCTGTAAGCAGTTCCATGCCATCGCTGGCGGATTCCGCCGTGTAAATGTGAAAGCGCCCGCTCGTCACAGCCTCCACCAGGCGCGGCTCCAGCACCAGGTGGCGCCGATTGCGCGCGGGAATCAGCACGCCCTGATGACCATCTAGCCCGAGCAATTCGCAACTGCGAAAATACCCTTCAATCTTTTCATTGATTCCACCCACCGGCAACATTTCACCGTGTTGGTTGATGGCACCGGTCACAGCAATGCCTTGCCGCATGGGCAAACCCGACAGACTGGAGAGAAGCGCGTAAAACTCCGCACAAGAGGCTGAATCGCCCTCGACCCCGCTGTACTCCTGCTCAAAAACCACGGCCGCATTGAGGGCCAGCGGCGCAATATGGGCAAACAGGGCCGACAAATAGCTGTGCAAAATCAAAACGCCTTTGTCGTGGATCGGTCCCGAGAGCTTGACTTCGCGCTCAATATTGAGCAGCCCCTCTTCGCCCGCATAGGTCTTGGCGGTGACCCGCACCGGAAAGCCAAATTGATAGTCACCCAGGTCCACCACGGTCAGACCATTGAGCTGTGCCACGCGCTCTCCGTGGACTTCAAGTAGGCGCTCACCGTCCTCAATGGTTTCCTGTAGCCGGTCCTGCAGATAAGCATGGCGGTGCACACGGGCTTGCCATGCGGTTCGCAAGTCGTTCGCTTCTACCAGATTGGCTCCCCGCGCGCGCGCCACCACACTGCTTTCAAGCACCAGCGCCTCCGATCGGCCAAATAATGCACTTTGGCGTGTCTGGTCTTCGGCGTCACGGTGCGTCTCTTCGATCAACGCAGCCACTGCGGCGGCCGAAAAATGCACCAAACCCAGACGCTTGCAGGTGTGTGCCACAAAAATTCCGGTTGCGTGGTGCGTTGCTGAAGTCGCCTTGAAGCTCTCGGCAAAATCCACCTTGCAACGAAAGCGCCGGGCAAACTCGGGGTCGCCGTCCTGGACCGCGTAATAGTCTTCAACCGACGCGATCAAAACGATCTTCACGTCTACATCGACCGCTTCCGGTTGCAGCGACACCGATGCCATCGGGGTCAGCGCCGTACCGGGCTCTTCGATCTGCAGCCGTCCGCTGCGCAAAAATCGGCGCAGCTTTTCCCAGACCGGCTCATCCGCCAGCAAGTCGCGCAAATGCAACATGAGAAAACCGCCGTGCGCCTGCAGCAGACTTCCGGCCCGAATGCGTGAAAAGTCGGTCACCAGAGTGTCCTCTTCGGAACTGTATTCAATGCTGCCAAACAGTTTGCGGAACAAGGGGTTGTCCTCCAGAATGACCGGCGCGCCCTTCAGATCATGGTTATCCACGACCACGTTGACCCGAAACCGAGACAGCACTTCGAGCAAGGCCTCCAGGCGCACCTCCTCGTCTTCGCCGGGTTGAAACACCTCCAGGTTGTCGAGTACGTCGCTTTGAATTTGCTCAAAAAAAGTGCCTAGCTTGGGCATGTCCTTGATCTGCTCGCTGAGACCGTTTCGTATGCCCTGAAACTCGCGGTCCAGCACCGGTTTGATCATCTGGCGGCGCAATACCGCAATCGCTTCGTTGCGAATGCTCTCGCGGGCACGGCTTTTCTCCAGGTACCGACTGATCTCGTTGCGCAGCGCCTGCTCGGCACCATCGATTTCAGCGCGCTGTGCGTGGGTCAGTGCCAGCGCCTTGGCTGCGGTCAGTGGCTCACCCTGGGTGTCACGCAAAGTAAACACCATATTGCCCTGTTCACGCATCAGCACGAAGTTGCGGGCATCCGCAAAGGCGCTGAGTTCGGCGTAGGCCTTTTCTTCTTCGGCCTTGTCCGAGTTGGCAATGCGTTCACTTTCTGCACGAAAGTCGGACTCTGACAAACGCTTGGGGATTTCATTTTGCAGCGTTTTGGCAAACTGGCCCATGAGCTGGCGCAACTGGCGGCCCTGGCCCGCCGGCAGGCGCAGTGCGCGCGGGCGCTCCGGCGCATCCCAGTTGTGCAAGTAGCACAGGTCCGGCGGCACGGCACGGCCAGCGGCCTGGGCGCGCATCATCTGGGCCATCAGGGTGCTGCGGCCACTACCCACCTCACCGAGCACAAACAGGTTGTAGCCCGGCTGATCCATGGCCAGGCCGAACCGGGAGGCCGCCTCGGCCCGCTCCTGACCGATCCACGGCAAAGGGACATCTTGCAGCTCAGAGGTATCTGCAAAACCCAGGGTCTGCGCCTCCACACGGACGCGCAGATAGTTGGGAGAAAGTGGGGAGATGGCCATGCGAATTTCCGTCAAACAGTGGGGTCAAAGGGTGCACGCGGTGTCAAACCGCTCCAGCGAGCCAGCGCGCGATCGCTCTCGGATAAATCACATGTTCCTGGGTCAACACGCGAGCGGCCAACCAATCAGCCGTGTCACCGGGCAGCACCGGAACCACAGCCTGCTCCAGAATCGGGCCATGGTCCAGCTCTGCGGTGACCTGGTGCACGGTGGCACCAACAAATTGGCAGCCCGCATCAAGCGCCCGCTGGTGCGTATGCAGCCCTGGGAAAGCCGGCAACAGCGAGGGGTGAATATTGAGCAATCGTCCCTTGAATTGGTCCACAAAACCAGCCGACAGAATACGCATGAATCCCGCCAATACGACCAGCACGGGTTGCTGGTGCGAATCGTAGGCTCCGATCTGTGCGGCCAGTGCGTCGTCAAATGCCTCACGCGAGGCATAGGCCGTGTGGTCTAGCACGGCGGTTGCAATGGCGTGGTCCTGTGCAAAGCGCAGCCCGCCCGCCTGCGCTTTATTGCTGATAACGGCGGCGATTTGCGCGCCATACCGCCCCCTCCAATCCTCGCGCTGCGCCGCTTTTACGATCGCGGCCATGTTGGAGCCGCCGCCTGAGATCAAAATAACAATGTTTTTCATATTTAACCTTGATCACAATTATGACTTTGACCACCGCGTCGCCGGCAACACCCCTCGTGCTCTCAGAAACGGAGGCCCGGGTACTCGCCACTTTGATGGAAAAGGCGCGTACCGTGCCAGACAGTTATCCGCTGTCACTCAACAGTCTGATGCTTGGCTGCAATCAGAAGAGCAGCCGCGAGCCCTTCATGAATCTCGGCGAGGCAGATATCGCGACCGCTCTTGACCGATTGACCAGCCTGAACCTGGTGCGGCAAGCCAGCTCCGGCCGGGTGGCACGCTACGAGCACAATTTTCAGCGCGGTGTCGGCGTACCCGAGCAATCGGCCGTGCTGCTCGGCTTGCTCATGTTACGCGGACCCCAGACTGCAGGCGAGTTACGCCTCAACGCCGAGCGCTGGTACCGCTTTGCAGACATTTCATCGGTGGAGGGGTTCTTGGACGAACTGCAGGAGCGATCGGCAGAAAAGGGGGGGCCGCTGGTCGTCAAACTGCAGCGGGCACCCGGCGCGCGGGAGCAACGCTGGGCCCATCTGCTGTGTGGTCCGGTCGACCCCGGGGCCTTGGCGTCGAGCGGAAGGACCGATGGCGGCAGCAGTTCCCAGGCCCTGGCAGAGCGGGTTGCAGCACTTGAATCCGAACTGACCCAACTGCGCCAAACGGTGCAAATGCTGTGCTCTGAGCTCGGTGTGTCACCCCCTGGACAGCAATAATCGAACGACCGTGCTAAAAACCAGACCCATGCCGGGTAGGCGGCACCAACCACCGAGTGACGGCATCCCCGCAAACCAGCCCGATAGGAGAATTTGAGATGGATTTGGCATTTACCCCGCAAGAGCAGCAGTTTCGTGAAACCATCCGATCGTGGGTGCGTGACAACTTGCCCGCTGATATAGCTCACAAGGTGCACAACGCTTTGCACCTGAGCCGCGACGATATGCAGCGCTGGGCCAAAATTCTGGGCAAAAAAGGCTGGCTAGGCCACGCCTGGCCCAAGCAATTTGGTGGTCCGGGCTGGAATTCCGTACAAAAGCACCTGTTTGAGGAAGAATGTGCCTTAGCCGGTGCACCGCGTGTAGTGCCGTTTGGACCGGTCATGGTGGCCCCGGTGCTCATGGCGTTTGGCAACGTCGAACAACAACAGCGCTTTTTACCGGGCATTGCCAGTGGCGAGGTCTGGTGGAGCCAGGGCTACAGCGAACCCGGCTCCGGCTCCGATCTGGCCTCGGTCAAGTGCCGTGCCGAGCGCCAGGGCAACACCTACCGCGTGAATGGACAAAAGACCTGGACCACACTGGGGCAGTACGGCGAATGGATTTTTTGCCTGGTGCGTACCAGCACCGAAGGCAAGCCCCAGACCGGCATCAGTTTTCTGTTGATCGACATGAAGTCACCCGGTGTCACCGTACGCCCCATCGTATTGCTCGATGGCGTGGCCGAGGTCAACGAAGTCTTTTTTGACAATGTCGTGGTTCCCGCAGAGAACCTGATTGGCGAAGAGAACAAGGGCTGGACCTATGCCAAGCACCTGCTAAGCCACGAACGTACCAATATCGCCGACGTGAACCGTGCCAAACGCGAGCTGGAGCGCCTTAAACGCATTGCCAAGGCCGAAGGCGTCTGGGACGACACCCGTTTTCGCGACGAGATCGCCAAGCTCGAAGTAGACGTGGTCGCTTTAGAGATGCTGGTACTGCGGGTACTAGCAGCCGAGAAGAACGGCAAACAGTCGCTCGATATTGCCGGTTTGCTCAAGATTCGCGGTAGTGAAATCCAGCAGCGTTACTCGGAATTGATGATGCTGGCCGCTGGCCCCTATGCCTTGCCCCTGATCCGCGAGGCCATGGAGGCGGGATGGCAGGGCGACAGCGTCGGTGCGGCCCATTGCGCGCCCTTGGCATCGACCTACTTCAACATGCGCAAGACCACCATTTACGGCGGCAGCAACGAAGTGCAACGCAACATCGTCGCGCAAACGGTCCTGGGCTAGCCCTGTCGGGGCCAGGACTTGCATCACAAGATTAGGAGAAAGATATGGACTTTGATTTTTCTGACGACCAGGTACAACTCGGGGATGCGGTACTCAAGTGGGTTGAAA
>JAIPCE010000272.1 GCA_021738345.1 Rhodoferax sp.
AGTGATCTGCCGTGCAGTCAACTACCGGTCACGATCGCCGGAACGGTCGGTCACGATACCGGAATCGTGACTTCATGCTCCTAAAATGATACCGGTCACGATCACCGGAATCACCGGTCACGCTCGACCGGAATACCCACTTAATATCGGGCGATAGCCTGTCACGGTAATTCCAGGGCAACCACAATGTCGGCTCGACCAGCACTTCTTGTGCATGGCGCATCAGTGCCTGCAGGTATTCAAACGGATTGACCTGGCTCAACTCGCAGGTGTAGATCAAACTCATGTAAATGTCGCCCACCTTGGCGCCATTGATGGTCTTGTAGAACAGCGAGTTCTTGCGGTGTCGAATGGCCCATTTGAGGGCACGTTCGACCGCGTTATTGTCCAGAGGCGCACCCTCCTGGCGTAAAAACTGGGTCAACGCAGCCCAGTGGCGGATCATGTAACCCAGCGCTTTGCCCAGAGCACTGTTGGGCTCGACCAGACGCTGCTCGAATTGCGCGTTCATCCAGATGTGCAACTCCTCCATCAGCGGCGCACTGTGGGTTTGGTGAAACACCAGACGCTGGGCGAGAGACATCCCGGTGTCACGGCAGTGGGCATCAAAGCTGTAGACCTTGGCCAGTATCTGGATGACAAACTGACACGCCACAGGAAAGTGCTCGATCAGAGAGACGAATTGGCGGCGTCCATGGGAGAGGCAGTTGCACAGGATGGTGGCAAATTCGCGTGGCACGTTGGCAGCCAGCGCGTCGCACATCTGCAGTGGTGGCTCGAGCTCCTTGGCGCGCTTGGCCAGGACCTTGGTGAGGTTGGCTCCGGCGTGGGCATGGCCCGTGAAGAACAGCGCCACTTTGCGCTCTTGCACCAGGGCCAGGATGCCCGTGGTATTGATCGCACGCGCCACGGGCTTAATGCCTGCGGCCTCGTCTTTGGCGCGCTGGGCCATCAGGCTCAGGATGCGCGCAGGGGTGTCATCGTTGTGCAGCAACTCGCCCTGCGCGGCGTACACGATCAAGGCGTTGAAGACCTCGCGCGGTGCCACCACCTCCCGCAGTACGATGTCCCACTGGGTAGCGTCTGAGAGCGGCACGTTCAAGCTTTGCTGCAATCCCTGGAGTCGATGAGACGGCATGCCCGTGCCGTAGCGCAGTAAGGCCAGCATGCTCGCGCAACTGGCATCGTACTTTTGCTTGTCATCCTCGCTTTGGGGCTGGTCTTGACTGGGTAGGCCACAAGGGCCAGGCGTGGCAGCTGGCATGGGTGCGGTGAAGATGGCATCGCACAGGCGACAGCGCAAGCGCTTGAGATGGAAGATAGTGGCCACAAGCGGGCTTTGGCCAATGACCTTGACAATGACCCTGGGAGGGGACTCATAGACCTTGCCAGTGGAACAGTCTGGGCAAGGGTTGCCAGATGCCAGATTGGGCACGTTTACCTCTACCACGGGTGCGTTGCTGTAGGCCTGGGCACCATTGCGACCATGCCCTTTGGGTGGTGCGCGAACTGCGTCAGTGCCTGTAGTCGCAGCTTTGGTCGTAGCTGTAGTAGAGGCGGCGTTGGCAGGGGCTGCGTTTTGGGGTTCAGAACTGGGGACAAGGGCTGCAGCAGTCGAGCCAGTTGCAGCGCTGCCGAGCAAGCCGGTGAAGAGGTTGGCAGAGCTCTCGGTGCGTGCGCCAAAGAGCATTTGGCGCAGGCGGCGAATCGATGTCTTGGCGTTTTGCACGGCCCGCATCAGGTACGAGAAATTGCTCAGCACGCCTTCGAGCAGCTTGTATTGCTCGGCAGAGAATGTCGGTTTGGCCTGTGCCAGCAGGGCGCTGAGCTCTTGTTCGGTGGCGTTGATGAAGACCGGTTTGGTCATGCAGCTGTTGCGCTGGGGGTGGCCTTCAGGCGAGAGCGAAAGTCCTTTGCCAGCGCATACCCCAGCACTTGCTTGATGGGGCGGTTGGCCTTATGGGTTTGGTCGTTCTTGCCGCGTCCCGTGGTTTCACCCAGGAGTTGCCAGTTGGCGGCGCGGTAGCAGGTTCCTTTGAAGCGCTGCGGATCGATAAATGTCTCGAGGAAGAAAATCGGGTGTCCGTACAGAGCGCTCCAATCGGTGGAGAGGGTACGAGCCATACGCCCTAAGATGTGCGAGGCCAGGTGTGGCACCCGGACCCAGGGCAGAATCAGGAAGCGGGTGTTGTAGGCGAGCAAGTTGATGTTGGCCAGGCGTGCCTCTTTGCTCCAGCCAATGTGGCGGTCGCGGCTGCCCAGGTGACGCGGGCTTGAGCTCCAGGCCAGGCAGGCCACGGGTCGACCCTGTGCGTACACCAGGTACTTCAGGTGCTCGCCTACGGGCTGCGTGTAGCCCAGGTAATGGTGCTGCTCGATGAGGCTGTTAAAGAGCGCCTCCTCGGGGGTGCGGCGTACCTGATGCAGACTGAGCGCGCCCAACTGGGCCAAGCTCACCTGCATTGGACTTTCATCGGACTGCACAAGTGCCGGTTTTGCGCGCTCACCGCTCAATTGGCGTGGTGCGTGACGCGCTGCTGGCAGCTCGATCAAACCTGCGCGGTGGAGCATGAGCATCATGCCGCGGCACACCATGTCCCGCAATGCGCCGTTGGGCTGCACCCAGTTCCAAGCCTCGCACAGTTTCTTGGACAGGTCCCGGCGGCTTGAGGCAGGATGGGCGGCGATGAAGTTGCGGATAAAGACGATATCTTCGTCGCTGATGGTGCGGTGGCGGTAGCTCAGGGGCTTGGACATGGCCGCAGAGTACGCGAAATCGGCGATGAACGCAAGCAAAAAAACAGAAGTCGACTAGCGCTTCCCTGTCAATTCAGCAAAAAAAAACATTGGTTCGGCAAGTTTGCCGGAAGGACACGAAGGCAGAATTTGACCTCCAGCGGATCACAGGCAATGACACGATCCGGGGGGTCGCTGTGGATGATTGGGAGTTTGTGAAGTATCGGTAGCGACCAAAAACGCAAAAGCCCCACGGAAATCGCGGGGCTTGCACGTTTGCCGCATTTTTGCAGCTTAGTAGTTACTGTCGGGTAACGTAAACCGGTTAAATTATTACCGGTTGATGGGTTGGGAGGATTTGAATCGGATCTATGTGTACCGCCTTTCACAGGAAAGCTCGCTGAGGCCACTGGCAACAGGCGGGGGTTCCTTGGAACCCAACTATAGGCAATCCATTCCAATTTGCAAGGGAAAAATAGACGGCAACCGAATTTGTTGCAACTACTACCGGCTACCCATCAATATAGAGCTTCCCACCACTCGACTCAATGGTGGCTTGGTCCAAAGACTGTGCATCGACCACCCGATGCAGATACGCGTAAGCAACCCGCCACTGGGTACCGTCGCATAGCAAAGAAACCGTTTTGTCATTGAGCCGTACGATCTTTCCGATCCGCTGATGGTGATCCCTATCCATAAATCCCACCACATCGCCGATGGAAACCTCATTGCGGCCCAGACCTTGCGCCTTGTTCTCGCGAATCTGCACATCGGTACCGTCGATATTGATCGCTGCGTAGGGAATCAACCATTGCTGAGAATCGTCCAGCCCTAAAACGAGCGCCTGCTTTCTGCGTAACTCCATCACCCTTGCCCGTCTGAGCGCATTGGACTGGGGGCTGAAATACTGCACTTCTTGCCCCACCTTCAGCCGTGTCTGCACCGATTGCATCCATCGCGGCTCGTCCAGCACCCGGTCAATGGCGGCACGCATGCGATAGAGATCAAAGGCAGATGCCTGATTAAGTGATTTGATGATGTCAGAAAAATTCATGGTGATGACTACTGCGAGCGACAGTCGAGCTCTTTTTCCACAAAATGCAATCGGTCCTGCCCCCAAAACATCTGGTTCTCCACAAAGAATGTGGGTGCTCCAAACACACCGCGCTTTACCGCGTGCTCGGTGTTGGACTTTATTTTTTCCTTGACCACGGGGTCGGACACGAGCGCCATAAACGCGCCTGGATCGAAGCCGGCTTCCTGCAGGACGGTGTCAACCTCGGTTGGAAGGTTCATATTGCGTGGCTTCCCAAACATCGCCTCAAAGATTGCACGGAGGTAGCGATCGAATTCATCTTTGCCCTGCATCTGCATGGCAACCGCCCCGCGCATCAGTTTCAGCGTGTTGATCGGAAAGTTTGGGTTCATGGTCATCTCGACACCGTATTCGTCAGCCCAGCGTTGCAAGTCCAGCAGGGAGTAGCGCCCCTTTGCTGGAATTTCTATCGGGCTGTGGTTGCCGGTGGCCTGGAAAATTCCCCCTAGCAATACCGGTGTCCACACGATTTCGGCACCCTTTGCCCTGGCAATCTTGGACAACTGATGGTAGGCCAGGTAGCTGTAAGGGCTACCGACATCGAACACAAATTCAACCTGCTTAGTCATGGAATGGACTCCTTGGAATAAGTTTTACCAGCGCTCCATCCAGGGGCGCAGGTCGAGTTCATGGGTCCAGGCGTCACGCGCTTGGGTATGGAGATGCCAATAGTTGGAGGCAATATGGTCTGGGTTGAGAATTCCATCTTTTGACTTGAGTGCATAACGATCCGGGAAATTGGTGCGGATGAATTCTGTATCGATCGCACCATCGACGACGACGTGCGCTACGTGGATGTTTCTGGGTCCGAGTTCTCGCGCCATGCTTTGAGCCAGAGCACGTAGGGCATGCTTGGCTCCGGCAAACGCTGCAAAGTTGGCAGATCCACGCATGCCTGCAGTTGCACCCGTAAAGATGATGGTGCCGTGACCCCGTGTGACCATCCGCTTGGCAACCTCTCGGCCCACCAGGAACGCGCTGAAACAGGCCATCTCCCAAATCTTGAAGTACTTGCGTGCTGTTTCTTCCAAAATACTGCAAGGAACGTTGGCACCAATGTTGAACACCATCACCTCAATGGGCGCAATGTCCCGCTCAATATCTTCGATCAGTTTGATCACGTCCTCCTCTTTGCGGGCATCGCAGGCAAATCCATGCGCTTCGCCGCCCAGATTGCGGATTTCGGCAATGAGGGGTTCGAGTTTGTCGGCAGTTCTGCGCACGGCGCAGGCAACGAGCCCTTCGGCGGCAAACCGCTTCGCAATGGCACCTCCGGTTGCGTCACCGGCTCCGATGACCAATGTCACCTGCTTTTCATTCGTCTTGACGTTCATTATTTTGACTATTGTCAGTCAGGCCCCACAACATTTTTTGTATTTCTTTCCACTTCCACAAGTGCAGGGGTCGTTGCGGCTGATTTTGGGCGCGGTTCGCACGGGAATGGTGACCTGGGTTTGTACCGACGGACGCGGGGAAACTGCAGCAGGTCGTACCTCAAGTGTGGAAACCGGTGCTGCAATAGGTTCTGGCTCAAAGATTGTCCAATCACCCATTTCCTGTTCTGCGTCGGTCACATAGCCCTTGCCACTCTCATGGGCGTGCTTTGCCAAGTCACCAAACGACCTTGCCAGCAACGCGTGAACACTCTTTTGGTGGAACATAAACAAATTGAGCAGTTTCTCATCGAACCAGAGGTCGATTCGCTCCTGAATTTCAACTGCGGCAATCGCACATGCAACGTGAACAATGCTGTCAAGAATCTCCAACTCTCGCCGGCCAATGTTTTGTAAACGTAGGCGCGCTGCCTGCGCATCACCTTGCTCTGACAAGTACATAATCAAGTCTTCTCGGGCATAGTCGCCTTCCAAAACGAGCACACTGATCGCTTCCAAAGCTGCCAACCGCGCCCAATGCGATGCTTTAGTATCTTCGAAGAGCGCCTGCAATGGCTGCAGATCACCATCGCACACGGATGCGAGGCAGCGTTCATAGCCATCAGTCAGCGAACTGTCCAGTACCAAGTCCAGCGCTTTTTCGCTCAGGTGCCCAAGAGCCACCAAGGGCGCATAGGCTCGGACATCTCGCCAAGACGCCAGCATGTACATGGCGTAGATGTGCAACAGGTAGTTGTGGTCATCTGCGAGTGCCGGATTCAAAGCCATTTGAGACAAGGCTTCAATCAGATGTGGTGCCACTTCTTCACGGTGGTCAGTGGCAAACTTCACCGCCGCACTGGGGTACGGTTTGCTTGCGAATTCAATCTGTGGGCGTAAGATGTTCCAGGTGTCAGTAGCGGACAGTGTCATAGTGTGTTGGGATAAAGACCGCAAACGGTCCAAGGATTTTTGTGGGTCTGGGTATTGAGCTTACACCGACTTCAAGCGAAGCAAGCTCTGCCTCTTTGACGGTAATTTGTCTCGGTACACTGATTGGCCACCAGCACCTGCGAGCTGACACACCGATTCGTTTTCCAGGTCAAGAACTGCTCTATTCCATGGTGATTCCCCGGGCTTTGATGACTCCCGCCCATAGACTAATTTGTTGCTCGATAAACTTCCTGGCCTGAGCCGGTGTGCCTTTTTGAATGTCGCCTCCAAGTTGCGCCACACGGGCTTTGACTTCGGGTGACTCGAGCGCGTGCTGAAACGCTGCGGCCAGCTTGGCCAACACAGGCTCGGGCGTATTGGCGGGTGCAAACACCGCATTCCACTCATAGATTTCGGTCCCCTTGAGGCCAGCTTCGTTCAGCGTCGGCACCTCTGGCAGGATACTTGACCGACTTCCAGAGGTAACCGCCAAGGCTTTGAGTCGTCCAGATTGAACATGCTGCAAAGTAGATGCCAGGTTGCCAAAGAAAACCGGTACTTGCCCGCCAATCACATCATTGAGCGCCGGACCACCGCCTTTGTAAGGCACATGCACCATTTCAACACCTGCAGAAGACTCAAACAATGCACCCGCGAGATGTTGGGCTGAGCCGTTACCAGAGGACGCGTAAGACACCGCGTCC
>JAIPCE010000008.1 GCA_021738345.1 Rhodoferax sp.
CAAGCACGCGGCCTTACGCGCCATCGCACGCGAGTTTCTCAACGACTGGGATGTCATCATGCGCGTGTTGGCAGACCCACTGCTGCCCCTGACCAACAACGCAGCCGAGCGCCAACTGCGCCACTGGGTTATCGCACGGAGAATCAGCTTCGGTACGCGCAATTTGGTGGGCTCCAACAGCCTGGCCTTGTTGGCCAGCGTCATTGATACCTGCCGGGTGCGAAAAGCCAGCACGACTGAATTGCTGGCCCGAGCCATCCATGCCGCCCGACTGGGTCTGCCAGCACCTGCCCTGCCGCCCATTCCAGCTGAATTGCTGGGACGACATGGGGCGCTGGTGGGGATGTGAACGTGGGGTTCTAAACGACTACCTATAACCGTTTAATCTAAGTATTTCATTTAAACGATCATCGGTTAAGGTCTTACTATTTACTGATTCGACGATTGAATCAATTATTGAATCTGCGTGTTCCATTTTGCGTTTCCTGTAACGCACCTGATAAGGTGCCAGCGCCGCCGGGTCAGGGTGTCCCGGTTTTCGCCAGCGGGTAATTAGTCCGTGGCTAGGCGTGGCAAAACTGTTAAGCGATTGCTACCCTTCAATCAACATCATGCAGCCGCCCGAATGGGTATCACGTCCGCGCCGTTGGTCAACTTGTCGAGGTAGTCGGCCCATTGTTGAATCTGATCAAACCGCTGCCGTAAGTACTGCGTCCGGTTGTAGCTGCGTCCATTGGCATCTTTTACCGCGTGGGCTAAATTTGCTTCAATGGCGAGGGGGTCTAAATTGAGTTGATCGACTAGCATGGTCCGTGCACTCGCCCGGAACCCGTGCCAAGTCTGCTCTTTTCCGAATGACAGTGCATAAAGTGCACTTCTAACGGAGTTGTCAGAAATTGGGTTCTGTCGATTGCGCTCGCCAGGGAAGACGTATCGGCCCTTACCCGTAATCGTTCGCACTGACTCCAACAGGGTGATTGCCTGTCGTGGTAATGGCACTGCGTGCGCTTCGCCCTGTTCCTTTTCCAGTTTGGTGCGCTTCATCTTCGCACTAGGGATGGTCCAGAGTGCCGCGTCTAGGTCTAGCTCGGTCCATTCCATCATTCGAAGGTTTGCCGGTCTTTGGTAGAGCATGGGTGCAAGTTGCAGCGCCGCGCGAACTATCGGCCCGCCCTTGTATCCCTTGATTGCGCGCAAGAGCTCACCAAATCTTTTGGGGTCTACGATAGCCGCAAAGCTTTTCACCCGGTACGGTGTCAATCGGGCTTTCAATCCGTCGGTAATGTTGCGTTGCTGCACTGGTGCAGTCGGTAGCCAGTATTCCCATACCTGACGCGCCAGCATCAAGGCCCGGTCCGCTGTCTCCAGTGCGCCGCGTTCCTCGATCTTGTGCAGCGCTGCGAGTAGCTCCATGGGGCTAATGTCGGCAATGTTCCTGGTTCCAATGTAGGGGAACAAGTCGCGGTCAAATTGCCTCAGCATGCGCTGTGCATGGCTCGCGCTCCATTGTGGGGAGCGTTTACGGTACCAATCCAGAGCAACATCTTTAAACGTGTCTCCGGCGGATATGGTCGCCTTGAGTTTTCCCGCCTTGCGAAGGTGTACCGGGTTTAAGCCTTGGGACTTTTGCAGCTTTGCCGCGTCACGTGCTTTCCGAGCTGCCGTGAGAGTTACAGCCGGATAGCTGCCCAGAGCGATGCGGCCCTCTTTGCTGTCGGTGTAGGTTTTAAAGAACCATCGTCTCGATCCAGAAGGACTTACCTCTAGATAAAGCCCAGTCGAGTCTGTCAGCCGCTGCCGTTTCTTACCCGGTGGGCATGTTGCGTTACGGCACTGCGCATCAGTCAGCATGGCTCTGTTTCTCCATTGGTGAAAGAGTGGAAACCGGGGAACAAAAACACCGGGGAACCGCCTTGTCCCGGTTTGTTCCCCGGTTTGTTCCCCGCTTTTGGTTTGGCTGTCCTTGTCGGTCCTTGTCGCTCATTGTAGGCTAAGCCGTTGATTTACCAATGAAAAAGGCCGTCAAGTGGTTGTCCTTGGCGGCCTTTGTTTGTCGGTCTGGTGGAGCTGGGGAGATTTGAACTCCCGTCCGCAAGCCTTTTTCGAGCAGTTCTACATGTGTAGCCGTCTGATTTGAGTCTCGCCTTTTGCATCGCGCAGTGGCACGCTATGCAAAACGCCAGTAACCTATTTTCTTGACCTGCCCTAAGTTACCCAGGGCAGACCCAGCCAAATGAGATTACCCCGCAGCCTGGACTACTCGGCCTTGCGGCTTCGTAACCCTTGCCCAGCCTATTGGCTTGCTGTTGCGAGGCTCACGCGCAATTAAGCGGCGAGTGCGAAACGTTCGTCGTTTGCAGTTAGTTTTTTTCTGCTGTTTTACGAGGTGACAGAACCTCGACATGCCCTGCTGCGCGTCCGAACCCACGTCGAAACCAGTGCAGCCCCTTGAAATTACATTTTAGGCGATTGCCAGCAATTTCAAGAGCTCCAAGGGGGAATTTATATGGGCGTGTGCTCCCCATGCTTTGGCGTTCGCATTTGCACCGAGGTATCCGTACTCGGCAACCACCGTGCGCATGCCGGCCGCCAGGCCGGCCACCACGTCTCGCTCATCGTCACCAACATAGATGCACTGGTCTGCCGAAACCTTTAATCGGCGTGCCGCCTCCCTGAGTGGCTCAGGGTGCGGCTTGGCAAAAGGAGTTGTATCTCCGCTCACAACAACTCCCGCGCTAGCCAAGTGGGTGATGGACTGTATAAGTGGTACAGAAAAGCGTGAAGATTTGTTGGTCACGATCCCCCAAGGTATTTGTAAGTGCGCAATCGCCGCCAGCAGTTCTGGAACCCCGCCAAATGGCAGCGTCCGTTGCGTCATGCAGCGTTCGTAGCCGACAAAAAATTCTTCGCGCAGGGACTCAAAGTCTGGTTGATCCGGTCCCAGACCCAAGGCCACTCCTAACATGCCCCTGGCACCTGCGCCTGTCATGGCGCGGTAGGCGGCGGCGGGTAAAGGTGCCATTCCGCGAACGGTACGCATCTGATTTGCAGCGGCTGCCAAATCTGGCGCACTGTCGATCAGAGTCCCATCCAGATCAAAGAGGATGGCGGCAACTTCAGAAAACACCCGCGTCAACCTTGGGCATGCGGTTTTTGGGTCGCAAAAAGATAATTGACCGAAGTGTCCGCATTCAATGCATAACGTTTGGTAATGGGGTTGTACTGCATGCCACGGGTGTGCCAGACGTTCAGACCTGCTCGCCTGCAATAACCCGCCAATTCGCTCGGGCGTACCATCTTGGCGTACTCATGGGTCCCTTTGGGAAGCATATTGAGTACGTATTCGGCACCAATAATGGCAAAAAGAAAGGATTTCGGATTTCGATTGAGCGTCGAGAAAAATACCCAACCGCCAGGTTTGACCAGAGTTGCACAGGCCTGTACCACCGATGCAGGATCTGGCACGTGCTCGAGCATCTCCATGCAAGTGACCACGTCAAACTGGCCGGCAGCCTCCGCTGCAAGTGCCTCTGCACTGACCTCGCGGTAGTTGACCCGTGGAGTGCTTGCTTCCAACGCATGCAACTGGGCAACCTTTAGCGCCTTGGACGATAAATCGATGCCCAGGACCTGCGCGCCCTTGCGCGCCATGGAGTCGGCAAGGATACCCCCTCCACACCCAACGTCCAGCGCCTGCAACTCCCGCAGTGAACATATGCTGTCAATCCAGGCCAGGCGCAAAGGGTTGATCTGGTGCAGCGGACGAAACTCGCTTTCAGCGTCCCACCAACGGTGGGCGAGCTCGGAAAACTTGGCCAATTCGGCCGGATCAGCGTTGATGGTTTTATGCATGGTGCAATTATGGCTAAGATCAGCGTTGCATGCGACGGCTTGCCAATCACGGTGTGAGCGCCTGCCCTGAGTGAGATAGGCGTCAAAACAAAAAACCCGCCGAAGCGGGTTTGTTTGAAAAAAGACAGTTCAGATTATTTGGCGCGCGTTCCGACCACCTCGATCTCCACGCGACGGTTCTTTGCCTGGCCTTCTCTGGTCTTGTTGTCGGCGACGGGGCTCTTCTCACCCTTGCCTTCAGTGTAGATGCGGTTCTTCTCGATACCCTTAGACACCAGATAAGCCTTTACCGCCTCAGAGCGGCGAACCGACAGCTTCTGGTTGTAGGCTTCAGTTCCGACCGCGTCAGTGTGACCCACGGCAATGATCACCTCAAGGCTGATGCCCTTGACCTTACTCACCAGGTCGTCGAGCTTTGCCTTGCCCTCGGCCTTCACAACAGCCTTGTCAAAATCAAAGAAGGCGTCGGCAGCATAAGTGACCTTGCTTGCAGCCGCAGCGGGTGCCGGCGCGGCAGGTGCTGAAGATGGTGCAGAAGCGGGCGCAGCGCCGGAATCGGGAGCCGGTGCTGGAGCACGGGGAGCGGGAGCGGAAGGCGCTGCAGCGGGCTTGATAGCACCGTCACAATCCGTCGCGGCGGTTGCTGGGGTCCAATTGGAATCGCGCCAGCAGTCACCAACCGAATTTTTCCAGACTTGACCAGAAGAATCTTTCCAGTTGTGGATTTCCTGTGCTCCGGCCACAGAAGCGAGGGCTGCAGCAGCGACGAGGAGGGCTACTTTTTTAAACTGTTTCATGATTTTCCTTTTTCGGAACAAACTGCAGCAGCGCTGCGAAAAAACGTGTGACGCCACAAATGCACCGATTTGCAGCGTTCGCCCAATTGTGCCACAGCCGAGGCTCAGATTGAGGCTCGCCAAGTCTGTAACGGCCAGACCTTAGTTTCACACCGCTCTCCATGTTGCATGCAAGCGACACAACCCAGACCGTAGAATCGACTATTGCCCCCGACCTCGCGACATATTATCCATGACCCAGTTTGCCAAAGAAACACTGCCCATCAGCCTCGAAGAGGAGATGCGGCGCAGCTACCTTGATTACGCAATGAGCGTGATCGTGGGTCGAGCACTGCCTGATGCACGGGACGGGTTGAAGCCGGTGCACCGACGTGTGTTGTTCGCGATGCATGAGCTCAACAACGACTGGAATCGTCCGTACAAAAAGTCCGCCCGCATCGTGGGCGACGTCATCGGCAAATACCACCCCCATGGCGATCAGTCGGTGTACGACACCATCGTGCGCATGGCACAGGACTTTTCCATGCGCCACATGCTGGTGGATGGCCAGGGCAATTTTGGGTCGGTGGATGGTGACAGTGCGGCTGCCATGCGTTACACCGAGATCCGGCTCGCCAAGATTGCCCACGAGTTGCTGGCCGATCTGGACAAGGAGACAGTCGATTTCGGCCCTAACTACGACGGCTCAGAGCAAGAACCTTTGGTGATGCCAACCCGTATCCCCAATTTGCTCGTGAACGGCTCAGGCGGCATTGCGGTCGGCATGGCCACCAATATTCCGCCACACAACCTGAACGAAGTGGTCGATGCCTGCCTGCACCTGTTGCGCAATCCTGAGGCTTCGATTGATGAGCTCATGGAAATCATCCCGGCACCCGACTTCCCAACCGCCGGAATCATCTATGGCATCTCCGGGGTGAAGGACGGTTACCGCACTGGTCGCGGCAAGGTGGTCATGCGTGCCAAGTGCCACTTCGAAGACATCGACAAAGGCCAGCGCCAATCGATCATCGTCGACGAACTGCCCTACCAGGTGAACAAGAAAACGCTCCAGGAGCGCATGGCCGAGCTGGTGCACGAAAAAAAGCTCGAAGGCATCAGCCACATTCAGGATGAATCAGACAAGTCCGGCATGCGTCTGGTCATCGAGCTCAAGCGTGGCGAAGTTGCTGAGGTGGTGCTCAATAACCTGTATAAGCAAACCCAGTTGCAAGATACCTTTGGCATGAACATGGTGGCGCTGGTCAACGGCCAACCCAAGCTCTGCAATCTGAAGGACCTGATTGAAGTCTTTCTGCAGCACCGACGCGAGGTCGTCACGCGGCGCACTGTGTTCAACTTGCGCAAGGCCCGCGAACGCGGACACGTGCTCGAAGGTTTGGCCGTCGCACTGGCCAATATTGATGATTTCATCCGCATCATTCGCGAGTCGCCGACACCGCCGGTGGCCAAGCTCGAGTTGATGAGCCGTCCCTGGGATAGCAAACTGGTGCGCGAAATGCTCACCCGGTCCCGGGCCGACGGCGGCATCATCAATGCCGATGACTACCGACCCGATGGCCTCGAAAAAGAATTTGGTATGGGGGCCGATGGCCTGTATCGACTGTCCGAGACACAGGCGCAAGAAATCTTGCAAATGCGCCTGCAACGTTTGACCGGGCTGGAGCAGGACAAGATCGTGGCCGAATACAAAGAGGTCATGGCCGAGATCGAAGATCTGCTGGACATTTTGGCCAAACCCGAGCGTGTTTCGACCATCATCAGTGACGAGTTGGGCCATATCCGGCAAGAGTTTGGCCAGTCCAAGGTGGGCGCTCGCCGCAGCCAGGTCGAGCACAGCTCGTTCGACTTGTCGACCGAAGACCTTATCACTCCCACCGACATGGTCGTCACCCTCAGCCACAGTGGTTATATCAAGAGCCAGCCGCTTGGGGAATACCGAGCCCAAAAGCGCGGCGGACGCGGCAAGCAGGCCACAGCAACGAAAGAAGACGATTGGGTCGACCAGTTGTTCATCGCCAACACGCACGATTACATTCTTTGTTTTTCCAACCGTGGCCGCCTGTATTGGCTCAAGGTGTGGGAGGTGCCGCAGGGCTCACGCGGATCACGCGGACGCCCGATTGTCAACATGTTCCCGCTGCAGGAAGGCGAAAAAATCAATGTGGTGTTGCCACTGACCGGCGATAAGCGCAGTTTCCCGGCCGATCAGTACGTGTTTATGGCCACCAGCATGGGCACGGTCAAAAAGACGGCGCTTGATGAATTCAACAACCCCCGCAAGGTAGGCATCATTGCCGCAGTGTTGGACGAGGGGGATTACCTGATTGGAGCCGCGCTGACCGATGGCAAGCACGATGTCATGTTGTTTAGCGATGGTGGCAAGGCGGTGCGTTTTGACGAGAACGATGTGCGTCCGCTGAGCCGCAATGCGCGCGGCGTGCGCGGCATGACGCTGGACGAGGGGCAAGGCGTGATCGCCATGCTGGTGGCACCCGATGAGCAACAAATCGCCAAGGAATCCGAGGCAACCCGAACCAGCGTCCTTACTGCCACTGAAAATGGCTATGGCAAACGCACCAGCATTTCCGAATACACCCGGCACGGCCGAGGTACCAAGGGCATGATCGCAATCCAGCAATCCGAACGTAACGGCAAGGTGGTGGCGGCGACCCTGGTGCATGCCGATGACGAAATCATGCTGATTACCGACAAGGGTGTCCTGGTTCGTACCCGGGTGAGCGAGATCCGCGAACTCGGCCGCGCCACCCAGGGTGTCACCCTGATCGGCCTCGACGAAGGCTCCAAGCTCAGTGGGCTGCAGCGCATTGTCGAGAATGATGCCAACGCCGGAGAGCCTGATGGCAGCAGCAACGACGACGGCGACTCGTCACCCACGTAAGGCAGCCCAACTTGCGTCACCTCGCGCGCCACTTCCTTAACGCCTGACCCCCAAAACCCATGAGCCAACCCCAGCAGTCCGATTCACTGGCCGACTTGCGCATTCAAATAGACTCCCTGGACCAGCAACTGCTGTCCCTGGTCAATCAGCGTGCCAAGGTGGCTGAAAAGGTGGGGGAGCTCAAGCGCCGGGAAGGCTCACCGTTCTTTCGGCCGGACCGTGTGGCACAGGTCATTGACAAAATCCAGCGCGCCAACCAGGGCCCTTTGCTTAACCAGCACGTAGGGTCCATCTGGCGCGAAATCATGTCGGCCTGCCTGGCGCTCGAAGCCCCACAGCGGGTGGCCGTGCTGGGACCCCAAGGGACCTTTTGCGAACAGGCCGCGATTGAATACTTTGGCAGTGCGGCCGACCTGATCTATTGCACCAATTTTGACGAAGTTTTCCATGCAACCTCGGCTGGAACTGCCCAATTTGGGGTGGTAGGTATGGAAAACTCAACAGAAGGCGTGGTCGCACGCTCGCTGGACTTGTTTCTGCGCTCGCCCGTCCATGTGGTCGGCGAGGTCAGCCTGCTGGTGCGCCACAATCTGCTGCGCCAAAACAATTCGCTTCAGGGTATTGAAGTCGTGCTGGCGCACCCACAGGCGTTGGCGCAATGCCAGGGCTGGCTTGCGCAGCACCTGCCGCAGATAGAGCGCCGCGCCGTTTCCAGTAACGCCGAAGGTGCACGCCTGTGCGCCGACAACCCGCACTGGGCCAGTCTGGCAGGCGAGCGTGCCGCCGCGCAATTTGGGCTGCACATTGTGGCCCACGCCATTCAAGACGAGGCCTATAACCGCACCCGTTTTGCCGTGATCTGCCTGCCCCAGACTCTGGCCATGCCACCCGCGACTGCCAAAGATTGCACCAGCCTGGTGGTGTCGGTGCCAAACCGCCCAGGTGCCGTGCACGACCTGCTGGTGCCGCTCAAGAATAACGGGGTATCCATGACCCGGTTCGAGTCTCGGCCGGCAAAATCGGGGCAGTGGGAGTATTATTTTTATATCGATATCGCCGGACATCCTTCGCAGCCGCACGTCGCAGCAGCCCTGCTGGAGCTGCAAGGTCTCTGCGCCTTTTACAAGGTGCTGGGTGCTTATCCGGTTAGCGAGTGACACCGGTCGCTCCACGCATTTTTACTGACCACGTGAGCATCTTATGTTTGAACAGCTAGGTTTGATTGGCTGCGGCCTGATGGGCGGATCGTTCGCAATGGCGTTGAAGCGCGCCGGTTTGGTCAAGCGTGTGGTGGGCTACAGCAAATCACCTAGCACCACAGAGCATGCGCGCATCATGGGTGTAATTGACGTGGAGGCACCGTCGGCCTTGTTGGCCGTGTCGGGTGCTGACATTGTGCTGATTGCGGTTCCGGTTGCGGCCACGGAAGCGACCTTCAAGGCCATCAAGCACCTCGTCACGCCCAACATGCTGGTCATGGACGTGGGGTCGACCAAGCGCGAGGTCATTGATGCGGGGCGGCGTGCACTGCGCGAGCAGATCGGCTCCTTTGTGCCCGCCCATCCCATCGCAGGAAAGGAAGTTTCAGGGATTGAGAACGCGGACCCGGACCTTTACAATGGTCGTCAAGTCATACTGACACCCATTGAGCGAACCCTCACCGCCCAACTGCAGAAGGCGGTCGAAGTCTGGACCCGGCTGGGTTGCCGGGTGCAAAAAATGTCGCCCGAACAGCATGACGCAGCTTTTGCGGCGGTCAGCCACTTGCCCCATCTGATCGCGTTTGCCTTGATGAACGCGATCTCCCGCCAGCCACAGGGCCAGGACTTCCTCTCGCTGGGGGGACCCGGCTTCCGGGATTTCACCCGAATCGCAGCCAGTGACCCGAAGATCTGGCGTGACATACTGATCTCCAACCGCGAGGAATTGCTCGAACAGTCCAAGATTTTCCAGCGCAATCTCCAAGCCTTGGAGCTTGTCATCTCCAATGGCAACGTGGAGGCGCTGGAAGATTTGCTGCAGCAAGCCAGCGAAACCCGCGCCCACTGGAGTATGACCTCCAAGCACAACCCCTAAGGGATGCGGAAACAGCCAATGGTCCGTTTCTGGCAGCACTGACGGGCGCATTGCGTTGTTACCCTTCGTTTATGTGGTCAGCCACACTGCACTCAGGGCGTCTAGCACTGCACCCCGCCAGCACCACCATAAACGGTACATCCGTTGTTTCCACATCCCTAATTTGTGCATTGACATCAAGCCATCAGGCCAAGCGCTCTGACGGGCTTTATCGCCGAGGAGCTTTGCATCGTGTTTTCGACTGAATTTTTGGATATTCCCCCTCTCGGCAGCGCCTCAGGCACAGTGCAATTGCCGGGGTCAAAAAGCATTTCCAACCGCGTCTTGCTGCTCTCGGCGTTGTGCCAGGGCACGACCCTCATCCATGACTTGCTCGACTCGGACGACACCCAGGTGATGCTGGAGGCGCTGCGCTCGCTCGGATGCGGTGTCGATACCGATAACGGCCGTGCGACGATTAAAGGGCTGGGCGGGAAACTGGCCGTTCAAAAGGCCGCTTTGTTTTTGGGCAACGCGGGCACGGCCATGCGGCCACTGACGGCGGCGCTGGCAGTGCTGGGCGGCGACTTCGCGCTCACCGGCGTTGCGAGAATGCACGAGCGCCCGATTGCGGACCTGGTCGATGCGTTGCGGCAATTGGGTTGCCAGATTGATTACCTGGGCCATGAGGGCTTTCCGCCCCTGCGCATTGGCCGACCCCAACTGCACTTGGATGCGCCGATCCGTGTGCGTGGCGACGTGTCAAGTCAGTTTCTCACCGCATTGCTCATGTCCTTGCCCCTAGTCGCCCATAAGGACATCGTGATTGAGGTGGTGGGCGCGCTTATTTCACGCCCCTACATCGCAATCACACTCAAACTCTTGGCACGCTTTGATGTTCAAGTACAGCGCGAAGGCTGGCAGCGCTTCACCATTCCTGCGGGCTCGCGCCTGCGCTCTCCGGGAACGATCCATGTGGAGGCAGATGCATCCTCAGCAAGCTATTTTGTGGCGCTCGGTGCCATTGCGGCAGCGGGCGGATCGCACAATAGCGTCAGGATCATGGGGGTCGGTGCCGACTCGATTCAAGGCGACATTCGATTCGTCGACGCCGCAAGGCAAATGGGTGCCGAGATTACCAGTGGCCCCAACTGGCTGGAGATTTCGCGCGGTCAATGGCCGCTGAGGTCGATTGATCTCGACTGCAACCACATTCCAGATGCCGCCATGACGCTGGCCGTGATGGCCCTGTATGCAGATGGCACCAGCATGCTGCGCAATATCGCCAGCTGGCGTGTCAAGGAAACCGACCGTATAACCGCCATGGCGACAGAGTTGCGCAAGCTTGGCGCGACCGTGCTGGAAGGCGCAGATTTCATTGCGATTACGCCACCTGCCGACCCGAAGGACTGGCGCGCGGCACGCATCCACACCTATGACGACCACCGGATTGCCATGTGTTTTTCTTTGGCGGCCTTCAATCCTGCGGGCATTCCTGTGCGGATTTTGGACCCCAAATGCGTTGCAAAAACATTTCCGGAGTATTTTGAAGCGCTGTTCTCGCTCACGCATGCGGTGCCAGGTGACATACCGGTGATTTGTGTGGACGGCCCCACCGCATCTGGCAAAGGCACGCTAGCGGCAGAAATTGCGAGGCAACTGGGCTACCGTCTGCTCGATTCAGGTGCGCTGTACCGCATCACTGCATGGGCCGCGCTGCAAGCTGGCTTGCGCCTGGAGCCCGCGCAGGAACGAGAGATTGCCGATCTGGTGGGCCGCTTGCAAATTCGCTTCGAGGCAGATCGGGTGCGCGTGGATGGTCACGACGTGACTGAAGCTATTCGCACCGAAGAGGCCGGCATGCAGGCGTCAAAGGTCTCCGCATTGCCCCTGGTACGGCAGGCGCTGGTGGCGTTGCAGCACAATTTTCGCCAGCTTCCGGGCCTGGTAGCCGATGGTCGCGATATGGGAACGGTGATCTTTCCCGATGCCCCGCTCAAGATATTCCTCACCGCAAGCGCAGAAAAGCGTGCAGAGCGCCGGTATAAGCAGTTGATTTCAAAGGGCATTTCGGCTACACTCCCGGCTCTTCGCGCAGACCTCGAAGCGCGCGACGCGCGGGATACCTCTCGCAACGTCGCTCCACTGAGGGCAGCAGAAGACGCCAGCTTGCTAGACAACTCGGATTTGACCGTACAAGAGTCGGTCAACCTGGTGTTGACCTGGTGGCAAGGCAAACAACCGTTCAGCACCTGTTGATCGGTTACCGGCCCAAAAAGCTCCTTTCGCGCGCCAGCGCTTTGGCTTTTTGGTTCAAAACTTAACCCTGTGGGTCAAACCCCATCACACATGTCAGAATCTTTCGCCGCCCTATTTGAAGAATCCCTGCAACGCTCAGAAATGCGTACCGGGGAAGTCATTACCGCTGAAGTCGTTCGCATTGAGCACAGCTTCGTCGTTGTCAACGCCGGACTCAAGTCCGAAGCCTATGTGCCCATCGAAGAATTCAAGAGTGACAAGGGCGAAATTGAAGTCCAGGTCGGCGACTTTGTCTCGGTCGCCATCGACTCGGTAGAAAACGGCTATGGCGATACCATTTTGTCGCGCGACAAGGCCAAGCGTCTGGCCTCGTGGATGAGCCTCGAAAAAGCACTGGAGTCTGGTGAGTTTGTCACCGGCACCACCAGCGGTAAGGTCAAGGGCGGTCTGACCGTTCTGGTCAACGGCATCCGCGCCTTCCTGCCGGGTTCGCTGGTGGACACGCGCCCGACCAAGGACTTGTCTCCGTACGAGAACAAGACCATGGAGTTCAAGGTCATCAAGCTCGACCGCAAACGCAACAACGTGGTGCTGAGCCGCCGTGCCGTGGTGGAAGCCTCCATGGGCGCCGAGCGCGCCAACCTGATGGCCACCCTCAAAGAAGGCTCAGTGGTGCAAGGCGTGGTCAAGAACATCACTGAATACGGTGCGTTCGTGGACCTCGGTGGTATCGACGGCCTGCTGCACATCACCGACATGGCCTGGCGCCGTGTGCGTCACCCGTCCGAGGTGGTGCAAGCTGGTCAGGAAATTACCGCCAAGATTCTCAAGTTTGACACCGAGAAAAACCGTGTCTCCCTGGGACTCAAGCAAATGGGCGACGACCCCTGGATGGGCGTCAACCGCCGCTACCCCCAAGGCACCCGCATGTTCGGCAAGATCACCAACATCGCCGACTACGGCGCTTTTGTGGAACTCGAACCCGGCATCGAAGGCCTGGTCCACGGGTCCGAGATGGACTGGACCAACAAGAACGTGGCACCTTCCAAGATCGTCGCACTGGGTGACGAAGTCGAAGTCATGGTCCTGGAAATCGACGAAGACAAGCGCCGTATTTCCCTGGGCATGAAGCAATGCAAGGCCAATCCTTGGCAAGAATTTGCGCAGAACACCAAGCGTGGTGACCGCGTCAAGGGCCCGATCAAATCGATTACCGACTTCGGCGTGTTTGTCGGCCTGGCTGCCGGCATTGACGGCCTGGTGCACCTGTCTGACCTTTCCTGGAACGAAACCGGTGAAGTAGCCGTGCGCGAATACAAGAAGGGCCAAGAAGTTGAAGCTCTGGTGCTGGCCGTGGATGTCGACCGCGAGCGCATTTCCCTGGGTATCAAGCAGTTGGATTCCGACCCGTTCACCACCTTTGTCTCGATCAACGACAAGGGCCAGGTCGTCACCGGCAAGGTCAAGACGGTGGACCCCAAAGGTGCTGAAGTCGATCTGGGCAACGATGTCATTGGGTATTTGCGCGCCTCCGAGATCAGCCGCGACCGTGTCGAAGACGCCCGCAATGTGCTCAAGGAAGGCGACGAAGTCACCGCTGTCGTCGTCAATGTGGATCGCAAGACCCGCAACATCCAGTTGTCCATCAAGGCCAAGGATGCAGCGGACCAGAGCGAAGCCATGGCGACTCTCAGCCAGCAATCGGCCCGCGAAAACGCAGGCACGACCAGCCTGGGTGCCTTGCTGCGTGCCAAGCTCGACAACAACTAAGCCAAAGCACAATCGCACCAAGCTCAGGGCCGCCTTTGCATTCCATCGGCGGCTCTGTTGCACAACACATTGGGAACCCATGACGCGCTCCGACCTGGTGGAAGAACTGGCGAACCAGTTCACCCAACTTACGCACCGCGACACGGAGTTTGCGGTAAAAGCCATTCTGGATGCCATGAATGACGCTTTGGTGCAGGGTCACCGAATCGAAATACGTGGCTTTGGCAGTTTTTCGATCAATCGCAGGCCTCCCAGGCTTGGGCGCAACCCACGCACCGGTGAGAGTGTGGCAATTCCTGAAAAGCGGGTACCCCACTTCAAACCTGGCAAAGCGCTGCGTGTGGCCGTGGATCAACGCAATTCAGAGCTGGAGTCCCCTTCCAAGACCTGAAGACTCACCGTTAGAATCACTCCCACACCGAGGATTCTTAACTTGAAACACATTGCATGGCTCTTTAAGTGGACACTTAAGGTAGCCATTTTTTTTACCCTGTTTGCATTTGCTCTCAATAACCAGCACGATGCCAATGTTCGATTCTTCTTTGGACAGCAGTGGACTGCACCCCTCGTCCTCGTTGTCTTGAGCGCATTTGCGGCGGGGCTGGTCATTGGTGTACTGGGCATGTTGCCACGCTGGTGGCAGCAGCGAAGAGCCGCAGCGCTGGCACGCCAGGAAGTGGGTGCACTCAACCATTCAGGCAGTCCGTCGGTGCCCTCCAGCCATGGAAATTGAGGTCACCTGGATTTTGCTGGGGCTGCCGGTCGCCTTTGCCCTGGGCTGGTTCGCCTCGCGCATGGATGTAAGGCAACTGCGAATAGAGAACCGGCAGGCGCCCAAAGCGTATTTCAAAGGCCTGAATTTTTTACTTAACGAACAGCAGGACCAGGCGATTGATGCATTTATCGAAGCCGTGCAAAGTGACCCGGATACTTCGGAACTGCACTTTGCACTGGGAAATTTGTTTCGCCGCCGAGGTGAGTATGAACGGGCAGTACGGGTGCACCAACACCTATTATCCCGTGGCGACTTGAGCCAGGACGACCGCCACCGCGCACAGCACGCACTGGCACTCGATTTCCTCAAGGCAGGTCTGCTCGACCGAGCCGAGGCAGCCCTGGTGAAACTCGAAGGCACGCGGTTCGAGGCACAGGCGCGCTTGGCGCTGCTCGCCAATTACGAGCGGTCCCGCGACTGGGAGCACGCCGCCAGCATTGCCCAAAAGCTCGAATCGTCTAACCAGGGAAGCTTCAGTGGGCGTTTGTCGCACTACCTGTGCGAACAGGCGGCCAGTGGTTTGGCGACTGGCGACACCGAGACTCCCATGAAGCACCTGAGTTCAGCAATCAAGATAGCGCCCGACGCACCACGCCCCCGTTTGGATCTGGCGCGCCTTCAGTTCAGCCTGGGCGCAGCTGCAAGCGCCTGCAATACGCTGTTGCAGGCGCTCGCAGCTACGCCACAATCGGTGGCCCTGATCGCGCCCGCCTTGGCACAGTACGCCATTGCGTCCGACCAGGGCACAAAAGTGCTGGCAGAACTAAAGTGCGCCTACGAGCAATCACCGCTGCTCGACGTACTCGATGCCATCGTGAGCCTGGAGGCTGCCAGTGCGGTCCCAAGCGCCAGTGCTCGCGAGTGGTATGTGCGGCATCTCGAGCGCGAGCCATCCCTGGTCGCAGCTGCCAAATGGATTGCGGGAGAAAAACTCGAACATGAACAGTTTCACCCCCAGGTCCAGCGCGCACTGGACCAAGCCGTCAAACCCCTCACCCGCTACCGCTGCGCCGCCTGCGGCTTTGAGGCCAAACAACATTTCTGGCAATGCCCCGGCTGCCAGGCCTGGGACAGCTACCCAGCCCGGCGCGTCGAAGAACTTTAGCTATGGCACACCCCCGGCTTGCTCGCTGCGCGTAGCCGCTCTGAGCGAATACACTTGACCGGGTGTAGCTGAATCAATAAAGATGAAACCGATTTCCAAAGAAAAGATGGCCGCTGCCAACGTACTGGTGGTGGGCGATGTCATGCTCGACCGCTACTGGTATGGCGCGGTGGACCGCATCAGCCCGGAGGCGCCGGTACCGGTGGTGCGCATTACCCGTGAAGAGGACCGCAACGGCGGAGCCGCCAACGTGGCCTACAACGTGGTCAGTCTGGGCGCGCACGCCTCGTTGCTTACGGTGGTGGGCGAAGACGAAGCAAGCCACAAACTCGAAGCCTTGGTGGCTCAGACCGGAATTCGGCCCCATTTTGGCCGCGATGCCGACCTCAAGACCACGGTCAAACTCAGGGTCATTGGCCGCCAGCAGCAGTTGCTGCGCCTGGACTTTGAGAACACCCCAAAAAACGAATTACTGGCGTCGCAGACTGCCACCTTTGAGCGTCTGCTGCCCGACCATCAGGCGGTATTGTTCTCGGATTACGGCAAGGGCGGTCTGGCCCATGTGAGCGACATGATTAGCAAGGCGCGTCAGGCCGGCAAACCGATATTGATTGACCCCAAGGGTAGCGACTATTCCCGATACCAGAAGTGCACCGTCATAACCCCCAACCGCGCCGAGCTGCAGCAGGTGGTTGGGGGCTGGAACACCGAGGACGAACTACGCACCAAGGCGCATCGGTTGCGCGAAGCGTTGCAGCTCGAAGCCGTGCTACTGACCCGCAGCGAAGAAGGCATGACGCTGTTCGATGCCCATGGCCAACTGCACGTGAGCGCCCAGGCGCGAGAGGTGTTTGACGTCACCGGCGCGGGCGACACCGTCATAGCCACCATGGCCGCACTGGTCGCGGCTGGAATCGGCCTGCGCGAGGCCTTGCCTGTGGCCAACCGTGCAGGCGGCCTGGTGGTGGGAAAATTTGGAACCGCTTCTGTCACTTACGAGGAACTTTTCGCATGACACGCATTGTGGTGACCGGCGCGGCCGGCTTTATTGGCAGCAACCTTATTGCCGGCCTGAACGTCCGGGGTATTGACGACATCATTGCCGTTGACGACATGACACAGGGGGACAAATTCCGCAATCTGGCCGACCTGCAGATTGCGGACTATGTGGACGCTGACACTTTTTATGATGACTTTGCCAGTGGTCGCTACGGGCTGATTGAGGCGGTATTTCATGAAGGCGCCTGCAGCGACACCATGGAACTCAATGGCAAGTACATGATGTCCAACAATTACTCCTTGTCATGGAACCTGTTCCAGGCCTGCCAAAAGCGGGGTGCGCGCCTGCTTTATGCATCGTCGGCTGCCACCTATGGCGGCTCCAGCACTTTCAAAGAAGACCCTCAGTTTGAGTTACCGCTCAATGTTTACGGCTACTCCAAGCTGCTGTTCGACCAGCGCATGCGGCGTGAATGTGGCTACGACTTCCAGCGCACCAAGGCAGGCAAGACCAACCAGGTGGTGGGATTTCGCTATTTCAACGTGTATGGACCGCGCGAACAGCACAAGGGCCGCATGGCCAGCGTGGCCTTTCACCAGTTCAACCAGTTCAAAGCCGATGGCAAGGTCAAGCTGTTTGGCGACTATGGCGGTTATCCGGCGGGTGGGCAGATGCGCGACTTTGTCTTTATCGACGATGTGGTGGCGGTCAACCTGTGGTTTTTTGACCACCCTACCGAATCGGGCATATTCAACCTAGGCTCGGGACGCGCCCAACCTTTTAACGACGTCGCCTGTTCGGTCGTCAATGCCCTGCGTCAACTTCAGGGGCAAGACACCTTAGACCTGGAGCAGATCGTGCAGCAAGGGCTGGTCGAATACATTGGTTTTCCCGATGCCTTGCGTGGCAAGTACCAGTGCTTTACCCAGGCCGACCTGTCCGGGCTGCGATCCACCGGCTGCGACTACCAATTTGTGGATGTGCAAACCGGGGTTGCCAAATACGTGCAGTGGCTCTCAGCCCGTAGTTGAAGTAAACGCTTCGTCATGCTTCATGTAATGTTCAAAACCACCTTGCTCAGTGCGGCGCTGTGGCTGCCGGTGGTCTGTGGTGCAATCGATGTCAACGTGGCCACCGAGGCAGAACTCGACAGCATCAAGGGTCTGGGGCCCAGCAGCACCGCGCGCATCCTCAAAGCCCGTGACCAAGGTCCCTTCAAGGATTGGGCCGATTTCATGGCGCGGGTCAAGGGCATCAAGCCATCTGCCGCCAGCAAACTCTCGAGTGCCGGGCTCACGGTCGGAGATGCAGCGTTTGCTGCACCGGCAAAGCGCCCAGCGCCGACTCAGTGACGCGCAGTTTCGGTTCGACGCGGCAAGCGAACCGTCTTTTCGTTCAAGAAGCGCCAAACCCGCCACCCCCGGGCGTATGAATTTCAAACACATCGCCTGCCTGCATGTCAGCCTGACCGATGTGGCCCAGCACCTCAGTACGACCGTCCGCACGCACCACCTGGTTGAGCCCCACTTCCCCGGCCTGCCCACCGGCCATGCCAAAAGCTCCATGCACGCGGCCATTGGACAAGATGCTGGCCGTCATGGACTCAAGAAACTGCACGCGACGTACCCCGCCATTGCCACCCTGCCATTGCCCCGCCCCGCCCGATCCATGGCGAATTTGGTAGCTTTCCAGACGCACCGGAAAACGAAACTCCAGCACCTCAGGATCGGTCAGGCGTGAATTGGTCATGTGGGTTTGCACCACACTGGTGCCATCAAACCCACCCACCCGGTGCCCGGTCGCATCAAACACTCCCCCCGCACCCGATCCACCCGAGATGGTCTCGTAGTATTGGTAGTGCGCATTGCCAAACGTAAAGTTGTTCATGGTGCACTGGCTCGAAGCCATGGTGCCCAGCGCGCCCAGCAAGGCGTTTGTGATGCAACTCGAAGTCTCCACGTTGCCCGCCACCACCGAGGCCGGTGGATTCGGATTGAGCATGGAGCCTGGCGGTATGATGACCTTGATGGGCTTGAGACAGCCCGCATTGAGCGGAATGTCATCATCGACCAGCGAGCGAAACACATACAGCACCGCCGCCATGCACACCGCGGTTGGCGCATTGAAATTATTGCTTTGCTGCGGTGACGTCCCGGTGAAATCAATCTCCGCGCTGCGCGTCACCGCATCCACCCGCACCGCCACCTGAATCTGCGCCCCATTGTCAAGCGGCAGCGTGAAAGAATTAATGGGGGTCAGATTCCAATTCTTTTTCTCACCCGAATTTTTTTCGTGCATTAATTGGAATCTGACCCCAATTTGCGCGATGGCCCTGCGGACCGATTCTTCGGCGTTGTCTTGCACATGGACCATATAGGCTTGCACCGTGCCCAGGCCGAACTGCTCGACCATCTTGCGCAGCTCTTGCACGCCTTTTTCGTTGGCGGCGATCTGGGCCTTGAGGTCGGCCATATTTTGCTGCGGGTTGCGCGACGGGTAGCGGCCGCTTTGCAACAAGTCCAGCATGGTTTGTTCCTGGAGAATGCCCCGTGCTACCAGCTTCACGTTATTGATCTGTACCCCTTCCTCTTCAATGCAGGTCGAGAACGGCGGCATGGACCCTGGGGTGGTGCCCCCAATGTCCGCATGGTGGCCGCGGGAGCCCACGTAAAAAAGCGGCAACTCAGGTGACGGCGCGGTAGCGGCTGGGTGGTTCGCACCAGACACCTCCAGATACACCGGCGTAATGACCGTAATGTCGGGCAAATGCGTGCCGCCGTGGTATGGGTCGTTGAGCACATACACATCGCCAGGCTGCATGGTGCCGGCGTTTTCACGAATCACGGTCTTGATGCTCTCGCCCATGCTGCCCAGGTGCACCGGCATGTGCGGGGCATTGGCAATCAGGTTGCCTTCGGCATCAAACAGCGCACAGCTAAAGTCCAGACGCTCCTTGATATTGACCGAGTAAGCTGTGTTTTGCAGTTGCAAACCCATCTGCTCCGCGATATTCATGAACAGGTTATTGAAAACTTCGAGCAGCACCGGGTCCACCGCCGTACCCGCCGCAAACTGGATCACCCGTGCAAGTCGTCGCTCTATCACCAGATGGTCCAGCGCGCTTAAATGGGCTTCCCAACCGGGTTCCACCACGGTCGTGGCGTTTTTCTCGGCAATGATCGCGGGGCCTGCGATCACATCGCCCGGACGCAGGTCTTCGCGCACCACCAGGGCGGCCGCGTGCCACTGCCCGCCCGAATACATGCGCACGGTCTCCCGGCGCGGTACTTCGCGACGCGCTTGCAAAGGCAATCGCGGCTCGTCAGGCGCATCGCCTGCCACTACGGCCTCGACCGACACCGCCTCCACTACCAGTGATTTACCCTGCATCAGGAACGCAAAACGTTGCCGATAAGCTGCCTCAAAACCGGCCTCGATTTCACCCAGGCTGCCAAACGCCACCACGAGGGCGGAGTCGGTCCCTGCATAACGCACATGCACGCGCTTGAACAGGGTCACCTTACCCTCGCCCGCTTGCTGGCGTTGCAGTTCGCCGCTTGCCACCTCGGCCAGGGCTGCCAGCCGATCAGCAATGTCGGGCATCGCCTGTGCCGACAGCGTCAACTCCACCGCCTGCTCCTTGATCACATTCTGGTCCGCCAAGCCCATGCCATAGGCAGACAGCACTCCGGCCAGCGGATGCACCAGCACCCGCGTCATGCCCAGCGCGTCGGCCACCAGACAGGCATGCTGCCCGCCCGCGCCGCCAAAACACTGCAGGGTGTAGCGGGTGACATCGTAGCCCCGTGCCACCGAAATTTTCTTGATCGCATTGGCCATTTGTTGCACCGCAATCGCGATAAAGCCCTCTGCCACGGCCTCGGGCGCACGTCCGGTTTGCTGCGCCAGCGCATCAAACTGTGCCTTGGCCGCGTCATAGCTCAGGGCTTCATTGGCATCCGGGCCAAACAGCCTGGGAAAATACTGGGGCTGCACCTTGCCAACCATGACGTTGGCATCGGTCACGGCCAGGCTGCCACTGCGCCGGTAGCAGGCGGGCCCCGGGTTGGCCCCCGCGCTTTGCGGCCCGACCCGAAAGCGCTCGCCATCGAACTTGAGCAAAGATCCCCCGCCCGCCGCCACGGTATGGATGCTCATCATCGGTGCGCGCATGCGCACACCGGCCACCTGGGTCTCGAATTCGCGCTCAAACTCCCCGGCATAGTGCGACACATCAGTGGAGGTCCCGCCCATGTCAAAGCCAATCACCCGGATCGGCTCGGGCTGCAAGCCGCCCTCTTGATCGGGTCGTTGCGCCGCAGAAAAATCGCGAAAGGCCAGCTCAGCGGTCCGTGCCATGCCCACAATGCCGCCCGCAGGTCCGCTCAAAATCGCGTCCTTGCCCTGAAAGGCGTGCGCATCGGTCAAGCCACCTGAAGACTGCATAAAGAAAATCTTGACCCCCGGCATTTCACCCGCCACCTGGTCCACATAGCGTCGCAAGATCGGCGATAAATAGGCATCCACCACGGTAGTGTCTCCCCGGCTGACGAATTTCATCATGGGACTGACTTCGTGCGAAGTGCTGATTTGGCTAAAGCCGACTTCTTGCGCCATGCCCCGGGCGGCTTTTTCGTGGGCCGTGTAGCGATAACCGTGCATGAAAACAATCGCCACGCTGCGCAGGCCTTGGGCGTAGTGTGCCTGCAAGTCAGCCTTTAATTGCGCTTCGTCGAGCGCCTGCACCACGTCTCCGTGCGCCCCCATGCGCTCCTGCGCCTCAATCACCGCGCTGTACAGCAATTCGGGCAAAAGAATTTTGCGGTCAAACAGACGCGGGCGATTTTGGTAGCCAATGCGCAGCGCATCGCGAAAACCACGCGTGGTCACCAACAGCGTAGACTCGCCTTTACGTTCCAGTAGCGCGTTGGTGGCCACGGTGGTGCCCATCTTGACGCACTCCACCACTTCGGGCGTGATAAGTTCTCCGGCCTGCAAGCCCAGCAGATGGCGAATTCCAGCCACCGCAGCATCCCGGTACTGCTCGGGACTCTCGGACAGCAATTTGTGGGTCATCAGTGAAAATCCGCCGTGACCATCGGGCTTTTTAGCCACAATATCGGTAAATGTGCCGCCCCGGTCGATCCAGAACTGCCAGCGTTGTTGGTGGGGAGTGCTCATAGGTTTTGGTGACATAAGTTGCTTGGAATCAGCGTGAAACGGACTCCGTCATGCCACGCTGGCGTGAGTGACGGACAAGTTGAGGACACAGTCAATCACAGGCTCGCCGCAGAACGGGCCGCCTGGTCATAAATGCCGGAGAGCAGGCGCAGTAAGCGGGCCAATTCTCCAATGTCGCGGTTCAGTCCTTCATTAGCATTGAGCGCATTGATCAGGCAGGACTCACGGATGGCGCGGTAACGGTCCACATAGTCGCGCCCGCTGTCCGTGGAGGCATAAGTAACGTCCTTGCCACTTTTGCTCGATGCCACCACCCGCAGTCCCTGCAGCTTCTTGAGCGAGTAGTTGATCAGGTGCGTGTCTTCCACATTCATGATGAAGCAAATATCGGCCAGGCGCTTGTTGCGCGCGCGGTGCGTCACATGGTGCAGCACCAGCACGTCCAGCGGCATCAGGTCTTTCAGGCCTGCCGCACTCATGCAGTGCACCACCCAGCGGTGAAAGGCGTTGCCCGCCACGATGAGGCCGAACTCAAACTCGCTCATTTCAGCGCTGCGCGGCGACACCAGGTGGGCCGAGGAGACGATCGGCATCGCCATTGCGCCCGAGCTGCCCGAGGCATCAGGGCCGCGCGGCCCCAAGGGGTCTGGTTTTAGGGTTGCCATAGGAACCTCAGGTTTGGCATCTTTGTTGCATGCGATTAATGATAGACACATTAATGATAATTTATCGACAATTTGTTGACGATTAGGGAAAACACTAACGACAAGTCCGTACCGGGTCGCTACATTTATGTGTCTGTATCTGGTCCCAATTTATCAACCTTTCGGAGTTTTTATGCAACGTCGAATTTTTTCTCTCGCTGCCACCGCCGCAGTCTTCGCCCTCACTGCAGGCCTGGCCCAAGCGCAAACCAAGTGGGACCTGGCCGCAGCCTACCCGGCGACCAACTTCCACTCCGAAAACATGGTGCAGTTTGCCAACGACATTGACAAGGCGACCGGCGGCAAGCTCAAAATCACGGTGCACTCCAACGCGTCCCTGTTCAAAGCACCAGAAATCAAGCGGGCGGTACAAGGCGGGCAAGCCCAGGCAGGGGAAATCATTTTTGCCAACTTTCAAAATGAATGGCAAATTTACGGTGCCGATGGCCTGCCCTTCCTGGCCGACAGCTACGATGAGTCGGCCAAGCTCTACAAGGCACAAAAACCCCTAATCGAGAAGAAACTTGCCGAACAAGGCATGTCGCTTCTGTACTCGGTGCCATGGCCGCCGCAGGGCATCTACACCAAGAAGCCGCTCAGTTCTGCCGCAGACCTCAAAGGTGTCAAGTGGCGCGCCTACAGCCCCGCGACCAGCCGGATTGCCGAACTGGTCGGTGCCCAACCCGTGACGGTGCAGGCCGCTGAGCTGTCACAGGCCTTGGCTACCGGTGTGGTCGAATCCACCATGACCTCGGGCGCAACCGGTGTCGACAGCAAGCTGTTCGAGCACCTGAAGTACTACTACGACATGCAGGCCTGGCTGCCCAAAAACGCCGTTCTGGTCAACAAAAAAGCGTTTGATGCGCTCGACAAGGCGACCCAAGATGCGGTCTTGAAGGCCGCTGCAGATGCCGAAGTGCGTGGCGTGGCCGCCAGCAAGCGCGTCAACACCGACACCCTTGAGAAACTCAAGGCCAACGGCGTGCAAGTACTTGCCCCCTCGGCACAGCTCAAGGCGGATATGAAAAAGGTCGGAGACACCATGATCAAGGAATGGCTTGAAAAGGCCGGCCCAGAAGGTAAAACCCTGCTCGACGCATTCAATAAGTCCTAAGCCATGCGGCGCCTGTTGAACTTTTTATACAACGGTGCCGCTGCGGTGGCGGCACTGTGCATGGTGGGCTTGCTGAGCATGGTCGTCCTGTCGATCGTGAGCCGCCAAATGGGGTTCAACGTGCGGGGTATTGACGCGTACGCGGGCTACCTGATGGCCGGTGCCGGGTTTCTGGCGCTGGCCCATACCCTCAAGATGGGCGAACACATTCGTGTCACGCTGGTTCTCAATGCCTTGGGTGGCGGTCCACGCCGCGCACTCGAGGTCTGGAGCCTGGGTGTGGCGTCTTTACTCAGCTGCCTGCTGGCGTATTACAGCTGCAAACTGGCCTGGCAATCACTAGAGTTCAATGATGTCTCCACCGGCAACGACGCGACCCCCTTGTGGATACCGCAGCTCACCATGGCTCTGGGTACGGTGGTGTTTGCGATCGCCTTTGTTGACGACTTCATCCTGGAAATTCTGGGAAAACGCACCCAACACGCAAGCAGTGAAATGCTGCGCAACGAATAGTTTGACCGGAGCTTTCGCATGAATGACTTGGTAATTACCGGGCTGTTGGTCGGCTCGCTGTTTCTGATTTTGGGCAGCGGTGTCTGGATCGGCCTCACGCTCTCGGGCGTGGCCTGGATCGGCATCCAGATCTTTTCGGCCCGACCCGCCGGCGACGCCATGGCCGTCACTATCTGGGGCTCATCGTCGGGCTGGACCCTTACTGCCCTGCCACTGTTTATCTGGATGGGTGAAATCCTGTTTCGCACCCGCCTCTCGCAGGACATGTTCAAAGGTCTGGCACCCTGGATGCAGGCCTTGCCGGGCCGCTTGCTGCACACCAATGTGGTGGGCTGCGCCATTTTTGCCGCAGTTTCAGGCTCGAGCGCTGCCACGTGCGCCACCATTGGAAAAATGACATTGCCCGAGCTCAAGCGGCGCGGCTACCCTGAAGACATGACGATAGGCACACTGGCGGGTGCTGGTACCCTGGGTCTGCTGATTCCGCCGTCCATCATCATGATTGTGTATGGGGTGGCGGCCGATGTATCGATTTCGGACCTGTTCATTGCCGGGGTCATTCCTGGAATCTTGCTTGCCGCACTGTTTTCCGGCTACATCATGGTCTGGTCGCTGCGCCACCCGGACCAAATACCGCCGCGCGATGCGCCCATGCGCCTGGCCCAAAAGCTCAAGGAGTCCGGCAGCCTCATACCCGTGGTGTTGCTGATCACTGCAGTGCTAGGTTCGATCTATGCCGGCTTTGCCACCGCCACCGAAGCTGCAGCCGTGGGCGTGGTGGGTTCGCTGGTTCTGTCAGGTCTGCAAGGCTCCATGAACTGGGCCACCTTTCGCGATGCACTCATGGGCGCCACCCGCCTCTACTGCATGATCGCCATGATTCTCGCAGGTGCGGCCTTTCTGACACTGTCCATGGGCTATATCGGCTTGCCACGGCATCTGGCAGAGTGGATCAGCGGCTTAGGCTTAAGCCAATTCGGCCTCATCATGGCGCTCATGGTGTTTTTCATTATTTTGGGTTGTTTTCTGGACGGCATCAGTGTGGTGGTACTGACCATGGGCGTGCTCATGCCCACGGTGCTGGCGGCTGGTATTGACCCGATCTGGTTTGGCATCTTTGTGGTGCTGGTCGTGGAGATGGCGCAAATCACCCCTCCGGTCGGGTTCAATCTGTTTGTACTGCAGGGCATGACGGGCAAAGAGTTGCCGTATATCGCACGGGTTGCTCTCCCGATGTTTTTTTTGATGGTGGGTGCTGTGCTGCTCATCTATTTTGTGCCCGGCATCGTCACCTGGCTGCCGCAGCAAATGAAGCAGTAGCAGGCGCGCACGACACCCTATTTCCCCTGGACGCCGACTTACCCCTTATTTATGACCCACGTTCTTGCCATTTGCCTGGGTGCCAGCTTCGGCGCGTTGGCACGTTGGCGGCTCGGACTGTGGCTCAATCCCGCCGGCATCGCCGGCACGGTGCTGCCGCTGGGCACCCTGGCCGCCAACCTCATTGGAGGCTACCTGGTTGGCGTCTGTGTGACGGTATTTCAAGCGCTGCCGCAATTGGACCCGGTGTGGCGCTTGGCCCTGGTCACCGGATTTCTCGGAGCACTCACCACTTTTTCGAGTTTCTCGGCCGAGGTCATAGCCATGTTGGCGCAACAACGTTATGCCCTCGCCTTGGCAGTATCCAGCCTCCACTTGGTGGGCTCATTGATGCTGACGGTTGTCGGCATCTGGTCCGCTTCATTTTTTGCCAACGCAAGGGGATAGCGGCGAGTGCAACAAGGGTTTTCCCCCAGATACATCGCTTAACGGCTTTGATTTTTACGAGTTTCTGACTCGGTTACGCGCTAGACTTCGCGGGTTGCACGCGAACCCGCAACAGCACTTCCAAAAATATCCTCTACGGAGACTTCATGAACGCTTTGCTCAAGTTTTCCAAAGCCGTCGACTGGCTCAACGGCCAGATTGGCAAGTATGTCATCTGGCTCATTCTGGCCTCCACCTTGATCAGCGCGATCAATGCCGTAGTGCGCAAGGCCTTCAACGTGGGCTCGAACGCGTTTTTGGAAGTGCAGTGGTATTTGTTTGCCGCCTCATTCATGCTGGCCTCGGCCTACACCTTGCTTAACGGCGAGCACGTCAAGATCGATGTGATTTCGAGCAAGCTGTCCAAGCGGGCGCAGATCTGGATTGATGTGTTTGGTTTCACTTTTTTCCTCACTCCTGTGTGTTTAGCCATTCTCTGGTACGGCATACCCTTTTTTCTCAAGGGCTACCACACCGGCGAAATGTCCTCCAACGCCGGTGGCCTGATCCGTTGGCCGGTTTACTTGATGATGCCGCTGGGGTTTGGGCTGATCCTGCTGCAGGGCTGGTCTGAGCTGATCAAACGCCTCGCCTTCCTGCAAGGCCTGATAGACGACCCGACCGTCAAGAAGATCGAGAAGACCGCCGAAGAAGATCTGGCTGAGGCGATACGCCAGCTGGCCGAAGCCAAGAGTAAAACCGCCTGACCGGAGCACACGCCATGGAATTTATCACCACCAATATGGCCCCGATCATGTTTATGGGGCTCATCGTTTTTCTGCTACTGGGTTTTCCGGTCGCCTTTAGCCTCGGGGCTTGCGGCCTGTTCTTTGGGTTTATCGGGGTGCAACTGGGCATGCTGCCCGAGGCGCTGTTGCAAGCATTGCCGCTGCGCCTGTTTGGCATCATGCAAAACGACACCCTCCTGGCGATTCCGTTCTTTACCCTTATGGGGTTAATACTCGAGCGCAGTGGCATGGCCGAAGACCTGTTAGAGACGATTGGTCAGTTGTTTGGCCCGATACGCGGTGGTTTGGCGTTTGCGGTGATTTTTGTCGGCGCCCTGCTCGCAGCAACCACCGGGGTGGTCGCGGCATCGGTCATCTCCATGGGTCTGATCTCGTTGCCCATCATGTTGCGCTACGGCTACGACCGGCGCCTTGCTTCCGGGGTCATTGCCGCGTCAGGCACGTTGGCGCAAATTATTCCCCCTTCATTGGTGCTCATCATCCTAGCCGACCAAATGGGCCGCAGCGTGGGTGAAATGTACAAAGGTGCCTTCATTCCTGGCTTCATGCTGACTGGCATGTACGTAGGGTATGTGGTGCTGGTGGCTATTTTTCGCCCCAATTGGGTTCCGGCCATGCCGATCGAAGCCCGCACGATCCGGGAGGACAATGGCAGCAGCGGCTTGGCCTCGTTGCTGGTTCTGACCATTGTTACCACTGCGGTAGCCGTCTTTTTTGGTCAGCACTACGCCGACGTATACAGCTGGTTCAAGGGTGAAACGGTTACAAGTGTCGCAACCGACGAAACGATTGTGGTCTCGATGTGTGCTGGCGTGATGCTGGCCTTTGTGATTGCCTCGATCAACAAGGTGACCCGCCTGGGCCTGTTGTCGCGCATGGCAGAGCGCGTCACCTTTGTACTTATTCCCCCGCTGCTACTGATTTTTCTGGTGCTGGGAACCATCTTTTTGGGCATTGCCACGCCCACCGAGGGCGGTGCCATGGGGGCTCTGGGCGCGTTTGCCATGGCCATGGCGCGTGGCCGTTTGAATTTGAAGCTGCTCAAGCAAGCGCTGACCAGCACGACCAAGCTGGCGAGCTTTGTGGTCTTCATTTTGATTGGTTCGACCATGTTCAGCCTGGTGTTTCAAGGGGTGGACGGTCAAAAGTGGGTGGAGCATCTGCTAACGGGACTGCCAGGCGGACAAACTGGCTTCTTGATTGTGGTCAACATCATGGTGTTCTTCCTGGCGTTCTTCCTCGATTTCTTCGAACTCGCCTTCATTGTGGTGCCGCTGCTGGCGCCGGTTGCAGAAAAACTGGGGATCGATTTGATCTGGTTCGGAGTGCTGCTCGGTGTCAATATGCAAACCTCGTTCATGCATCCGCCATTTGGCTTTGCGCTGTTTTACTTGCGCAGTGTCGCGCCGGCCATCGCCTACACCGACCGGCTTACCAAAAAGTTGATTGAACCGGTCACCACCATGCAGATTTACTGGGGTGCCGTGCCTTTTGTGGTGATTCAGGTCATCATGGTCGGCTTGATCATCTTCTTCCCGGGCATCGTATCAAGCGGGCTCGACAAGGCCGAAGTGTTCGATCTGGACAAGGTTGGTGCCGAGATGCAGGCCGACATGCCTGCTGGTGTACCAGACACCCTGGAGCCCGCGGTAGGCGCACCCGCCACCGACGGCACACCCACCCCTGCAGGAGGAGCACCGGCACCCGCCGATGTCGACCCCATGAAGGCGATGTTAGAGGCCGCTGAGAAAGACAGCAAGAAGCCGTAAGCACGTCAGCTACCTGTCGAGGGGGGTGCATGATGCGATTCAAAGTGATGCGCCCCTCATATCTGTGGTGGCAATCCCGACCCTGGTGTCGGCGCCATCTCCCTATTTCCCAGACCAATGTGCAGACACAACACTCTGAATCGCAACCATCAAAGGAGCGATGTTGGGTTACGCCAAAGCCTTACCCGACCCACCGAGGGGATGGGATTCTTTTCAACCACGTAAAAAAGCCCCGCGAGCGGGGCTTTTTTTACAATCGGACGAACGGGCGGATTACAGTTTTTGCTGCGCCATAAAGCTATCAAAACGCGACTCGGCGAAGCGGAACCACAGCACCTGGTCGCGCTGGAAGCCACGGAGATCGGCGTAGATCTTCTTCCACTCGGGGCTCTTGGCGTCGTTCTCGGCGAAGACTTCCATAGCGGCTTTGAAAGACGCGTCTAACACCTGTTGCGAGAACGGCAGCACCTTGGTCTTGGCAGCGACCAATTGCTTCAGTGCCTTGGGGTTGAAGGCGTCGTACTTGGCCAACATGTCGGTGGCAGCGAATTGGCTAGCGGCTTCAATGATGGCTTTGTTTTCTGCGGACAAGGCGTCAAAGGCCTTTTGGTTGACAAAGAAATCAACCTCAGGGCCACCCTCCCACCAGCCAGGGTAGTAGTAGAACGGAGCCACCTTGTTAAAGCCCAGCTTTTGGTCGTCGTAGGGTCCCACCCACTCGGCTGCGTCGATCGTGCCTTTTTCGAGCGCCTGGTAAACCTCGCCACCCGGAATGCTTTGCGGTACTGCACCAAGCTTTTGCACCACTTCGCCCACCAGAGCCCCACCCATACGCATCTTCAGGCCCTTGAAGTCGGCCACCCCTTTGATCTCCTTACGGTACCAGCCGCCCATTTGTGTACCAGTATTGCCACCGGCAAAACTGACCATGTTGTAGCCCGCATACAGTTCATTCATGAGCTTGCGACCATTGCCGTGCATCATCCAGGCAGTCATCTGGCGCGCATTCAGCCCAAACGGCACTGCAGATCCCAGCGCAAAGGCGGGGTTCTTGCCATAGAAATAATAGGGCACGGTATGGGTCATCTCAACGGTGCCGTTTTGCACTCCGTCGACCACACCAAACGGCGGCATCAATTCACCACCTGCATGAACCGAGATTTCGAACTTGCCACCCGACATCGCCTTGACGGCCTTGGAAAAAACCTCAGCCGCACCAAAGATGGTGTCAAGCGATTTGGGGAAACTAGATGCCAGACGCCAGCGCACTGCCGCTTGCGCGTGCACTGCGGGGGCAGCCCCTGCCGCCAAGACACCCGCAATACCTGCATTTTTGATAATTGAACGACGATCCATGGGAATTACTCCGGTTTTGTTGTAAAAAACGCTTGCACCGCAGACCTACATCGGTAGAGCAAGGACTGTCTAAGTCAGCGCAGATTGTAAGAATCTGACTCAGTTTGGTCGTTCGGGTTTACCCTTGAACAGATGATCGAACGCAACAGATTCGCAATTATCGGGCTGTAAACGCGCCATATCAGTTGTTTTGGGCGCTGTCGGCGAACAGGCTGGCGAATCGCCGCGTGATGGACACCTGCAGACCCGCTGCGTCAAGTCCCTGCATTTGCAGCAGCTTGCCCGGGTCACCATGCTCCACAAACAGGTCCGGCAGACCGAGCTGCAGTACCGGCATGGCGAGACCCTGCGCAGAGAGTGCCTCTGTCACGGCGCTACCGGCTCCACCCATGACACACGCCTCCTCCACCGTCACGATCGCCTGATGGCTGCCGGCCACCTGCAGCAACAATTCCAGATCGAGAGGTTTGGCCCAGCGCATGTCGACAACGGTGGTGTCGAGCACTTCTGCAGCCTTCAAGGCAGCGTGCAACAAAGTACCAAAAGCCAGGATGGCCACGCGACGTCCCTGCCGCCGCACCACTCCCTTGCCAAATGGCAGTCCCTCGAGGCTGGCTTGCACGGCGATTCCGGCACCTGCTCCGCGCGGATAACGCACGGCCACAGCATGGTTCTGGGCGAATGCGGTGCTGAGCAACTGGCGACACTCGTTTTCATCAGAAGGACAGGCAATGCTGATGTTGGGGATGCAGCGCAAGTAAGCAATGTCGTAAGCCCCGGCGTGGGTGGCGCCATCGGCGCCCACCAGGCCCGCGCGGTCCAGCGCAAACACTACCGGCAGATTTTGAATTGCCACATCGTGAATCAGTTGGTCATAAGCGCGCTGCAAAAAGGTCGAATAGATCGCGACCACCGGCTTGAGCCCTTCGCAGGCGAGTCCGGCTGCGAAGGTGACCGCATGCTGCTCGGCAATGCCCACGTCAAAATAGCGATCAGGGAAGCGTTGCTCAAACTCCACCATGCCCGAACCCTCGCGCATGGCGGGCGTGATGCCCACCAGTCTCTGGTCCTGCGCCGCCATATCGCACAACCATTGTCCAAACACCTGGGTAAAGCTGGGTTTGGCCGGTACAGCGGGCTTTAACAGCCCCACGCTGGGGTCGAACTTGCCAGGTCCATGGTACGCCACTGGATCAGCTTCAGCCAACTTGTAACCCTGGCCTTTTTTGGTCACCACATGGAGGAACTGTGGTCCCTTCAGCAGCTTGATGTTCTCTAGCGTGGGAATCAGTGATTCGAGATCGTGGCCATCAATCGGACCAATATAGTTGAAGCCAAATTTCTCAAACAGCGTGGCCGGCACCACCATACCCTTGGCGTGTTCTTCGAGGCGTTTGGCGAGCTCAAAAAGGGGCGGCGCGCTCTTGAGCACCGTCTTGCCGACGTTCTTGGCCGCAGCGTAAAACCGGCCACTGAGCAACTGTGCAAAATAACGGTTGAGTGCCCCCACCGGCGGGCTGATGCTCATGTCGTTGTCATTCAGAATCACGAGCAAATTGCAGTCCGCCACACCCGCATTGTTCAGCGCCTCAAAGGCCATGCCGGCGGTCATTGCTCCATCGCCGATGATGGCCACCGAATGCCGCTCAACACCCTGAATTTTTGCCGCTAGGGCCATGCCAAGCGCGGCAGAAATCGAGGTGCTGGAGTGCGCCGTGCCAAAGGTGTCAAATTTACTTTCAATACGCTGTGGAAACCCGCTCAGGCCGCCGAGTTGCCGCAATGTGGACATGCGATCGCGACGTCCGGTAAGAATCTTGTGCGGATAGGTCTGGTGACCTACATCCCAGACCAATCGGTCCTCTGGCGTGTTAAACACATAGTGCAATGCAACGGTAAGTTCCACCGTACCCAGGTTGGAGCTCAGATGGCCCCCCGTTTTGGCAACGCTGTCGAGCAGGTAGGCGCGCAACTCATCGGCAAGATCATGCAACTGGGCGCGAGGCACCTTGCGCAGATCGGCAGGGCTATGGATGGTGTGCAGCAAGGGTGACAATTGTTTCGGCATACGCAGTATGAATAAGTGCTGCTTTCGGATCTGACCCCGAAGCTTAGCAGGAGCGGTTAACCACCATATCCGCCAGCGCCCGCAAGGCATGTGCGTGGGTAAGGCCGCTGGCATCGAGCGCGTCCAGGGCCTCGCGCAACAGCGACTGTGCATAGTCTCGGCTCGCCTGGAGCCCCAGCAACGAGACATAGGTAGGTTTGTCATTGCTGGCGTCTTTGCCGGCCGTCTTGCCCAGCGTGCTCGAGTCGGCGGTCACATCCAGAATGTCATCCACAACCTGAAACGCCAATCCGAGCGCAGCGCCAAAGGTCTTCAATGCAGTAACAACCTGCGCGCTGGGCTCACCACAGGCCGCACCCATCATCACACTGCCCTGCAGCAGTGCGCCGGTCTTGAGCTGGTGCATTTGACGCAACTGGCATTCAGACAAGGGTTTGCCGACGCTGGCAAGGTCAATGGCCTGCCCGCCTGCCATGCCGGCACTACCGGCTGCTCTGGCCAATAGCCCACACATTCGTGCCTGAAGCGCCGGTGCCACTGTGTCATTTTGGGGCGTCAGCAACTCAAACGCGAGCGCCTGCAGCGCATCCCCCGCAAGCAGGGCACTCGCCTGACCAAACCGCACATGCACAGTAGGTTTCCCACGCCGCAGCACGTCGTTGTCCATGCAGGGCATGTCGTCATGCACCAGAGAGTAGGCGTGGATCAATTCGACCGCACAAGCCGCGCGCAAGGCCGCACCGTCCTCAGCATTGGCAGGTGATTCTGCAAGCGCTTCATAGGCTGCCAGAACCAGCAAAGGGCGCAACCGTTTGCCGCCATCCAGCACCGCATAGCGCATGGCATCCACCAGTTGCGCTGGCGCACCATGGTTCAATCCCGAGGGTATCTCGGCGGTCACCCACCGATCCAGTGCCCGCTCTACCCGATCCAAATGCGTGCGGCTCCACTGCTCCAGGTCAAACATTGGTGCACTGGCACAGTCTAAAACGGACGTTGGGAGCATGTAAAAAGTTGGGGAGATGGCGGGCTGAACTACAGCGAAGCAGGCTATTTTAGGCGCTCTAACGAAGCCCTCTGGGGAAACCCCAGAATTGCCGACACCGTAACGCCAAACACCCTGGTCACCCCACTGGGAGAAACTCGTAACAAACGCTGAACTTTGTACTGACGGATCAAGGCGGATCACAAAAGAATCGCTGCCATTCCCACGGACAGATTTCCGAGCGCTGCGCAGGATTCGAGAAGTACCGAAGCTTCCAATCCATGCTTTGATAGGACCATAAAAAGACTTTCTTCATCTTTAGTCTTTCAAGTTTTAGGGGACAGCCATGCGCTACTCATCGAGGTCAAGCCCATCATCTGTCTCAAAGCCAACCCTGCCGAGGTTCTGACGCAGCTCGCGGGGCAGCGTGAACCAATGTTCATCACCCAAAACGGAGAGGCCAAGGCCGTCCTGCAGGACGTCGCTTCGTTCGAAGAGACGCAAGAAAAACTGACCCTGCTAAAGCTCCTTGCGCTAGGGACTCAAGATGTGACCGCTGGCAAGGTTAAGCCTGTGGCTGACGTCGTTGGCCGCCTCCGCGCCAAGCGCGCCTCAGTCTGATGGGTGGCACCTCTGCGAGGTTCGAAATCCACTCACCGAGGGCGCGGAGCAGGACTTTGAGGCCATCCACGACTACATCTCCGAATTCGACTGCGTCGTCAACGCCAACTATGTGCTGGATCAGTTGATGAACGTTGCGCAGGGCGTGACGAGATTCCCGGAACGTGGTGGCTGTCCGAAGGATCTGGCCAGTCTCGGTATCAAAGAATACCGCCAGACCTTCTTCAAGCCGTACCGCGTGGTCTACCGTGTCGCAGGCAGTAAAGTCACCATCTACCTGATTGCAGATGGGCGTCGTGAAATGCAATCCGTGCTGGGTGCGATTCAAAGTGATGTGGACTCCTATTCCCTCGCCCCAGCGGGGAGAGGGTGAGGGTGAGGGTTGATGTTTTGCATTATTGAAAGAATCCTGGACCCTGTGGCAGCCCCCCCACCCCAGCCCTCCCCCCGCTGGGGCGAGGGGGCAAAAACCGAATTGCCACATCGCTTTGAATCGCACCCATCCGTGCTTGCGCGTCGTCTCCTTGGCGGGTGATTCAGCGCCACCTGCAAGGCTTGGCGCAGGGAATTCGACCAGCGTCAGATCTTCAAGTCACGCGTATTTCCGAAGCGCACAAGCGCAATCGCCGCAATTATTGACATCCGCTCAATGATCCTGGATTTCTCACTTGACCGCTTACTTTTGTTAGTAACTCCGCATGAATACTCACTTTATTGGCCTTCAACCTAAGTGGGGTTGTGGGTGCTCTCCACATCCAGCCCCACATAAAAAAATGTGCTTGAAAAAACCAAATGATATTGGGTGATTCGAAATCCCCTCGTAGAGAGGTCGATTTATGTGGGGTTGGGAAAGCTTTTGAGCGAAAAAAACCCCGATAAACGGGGTTTTGGCGGAGCGGGTGGGATTCGAACCCACGGAAGGGTTGCCCCTTCGCTTGATTTCGAGTCAAGTACATTCGACCACTCTGCCACCGCTCCTTCAATTACAGTGTCTGGACGAAGGCAGCATTCTAGCAGGCTCGAAAGCCTGCGATTACGGTCTTGACTGCTAGGGGCGAATGCAATCAAGTCCGCCGAGGTACGGGCGCAGCACGTTGGGTATTGACACCGATCCGTCTTCGTTCTGGTAGTTCTCAAGCACTGCCACCAGCGTACGCCCAACGGCCAGGCCAGAGCCGTTGAGGGTGTGCAGCAATTCGTTCTTGCCCTGGACGTTTTTAAACCGGGCTTGCAGGCGCCGCGCCTGGAAGGCCTCGCAATTCGATACCGAGCTGATCTCGCGAAAGGTATTCTGGGCCGGCAACCACACTTCCAGGTCATAGGTTTTGGCGGCGCCAAAGCCCATATCACCAGTGCACAGGCTCACCACACGGTAGGGTAAGCCCAGTTTTTGCAAGATGGCTTCGGCGTGCCCGGTCATTTCCTCCAGCGCGGCGTAGCTGTGATCAGGATGAACAATTTGCACCATTTCCACCTTGTCGAACTGGTGCTGGCGTATCAGGCCACGGGTGTCGCGCCCGGCGCTTCCGGCCTCGGACCTGAAACATGGCGTATGTGCGGTAAGCTTGATCGGAAGCTCGGCTTCGGCGACAACCACATCGCGCACAAAGTTGGTCAGCGGCACTTCACTGGTGGGAATCAGGTACAGCGCGGTGTTGTCGGGTTGTTCTTCACCCTCTTGTCCGCCCTTTTTGGCCGCGAACAGGTCCCCTTCGAACTTGGGCAACTGGCCCGTGCCGCGCAGGGTTTCACCATTGACGATGTAAGGCGTATAACACTCGGTGTAGCCGTGTTCCTGGGTTTGCACGTCCAGCATGAACTGCGCCAGGGCCCGGTGCAGACGTGCCACCTGCCCTTTCATGACGGTAAAGCGGGCACCGGTGAGCTTGACACCCATCGCGAAGTCCAGTCCCAGCCGCTCGCCCAAGTCCACATGGTCCTGAATCTTGAACGTAAAGGTTTTGGGCGTGCCCCAGGCGCGCACCACCACATTGCCGTGCTCGTCAGCACCCACGGGCACACTGTCGTGGGGCAAATTGGGCACAGCCAACAGCAGGTCTTGCATCTCGGTCTGAATCTGGCCCAGGCGCGTCGCCGACGTGTCTAGCTGGGCCTTGAGACCGGCGACTTCGGCCAACGCAGCGTCCGCCTCGGCGGCACCTGCAGCGCCCTTGGCCTTGAGTTGCCCCACCAATTTTGCCGATGCATTGCGACGGGCCTGCAGCTCTTCGGTGCGCATTTGAATCGTCTTACGCTCAGACTCTAGCGCCGTGAACGCCGCGACATCAAGAAATGCCTGTGGGGTCTTGCGCGTTTCCAGTCGGGCCACGACAGTCTCAAGGTCTTTGCGAAGTTGGGTAAGGTCTAGCATGGCAGGTTCAATTGTTAGTTTGGCAAAAAATCAGTACCTATTTTCGCTGATGTCGAAACCAGACAACGGGCTTGTAAAGGTGCTGAGACCTTGATCCTAAGTCCTAAGTCCTCAGACCTCAGACCTCAGACCTCAGTCCCTTGGGGAGGGGAAACTTCACGGTCTCTTCTATGCCGTTAAGCTTGCGCACCGACACGGCACCAAGCGCCTTGATACGTTCGATTACTGCAGTTACAAGCACCTCTGGCGCAGAGGCACCGGCCGTAAGCCCCACCCTTTGCCGGCCCAAAAACCAATCGGGCTGTAATTCTGCGGCGTTATCGACCATATAACTCGCTGTACCGAGCTTGCGCGCCAGTTCGCGCAGGCGGTTGCTATTGGAGCTGGTGGGGCTGCCGACCACAATCACCACATCGACTTGCGAACTCAGCAACTTGACCGCATCCTGCCGATTTTGCGTGGCATAGCAAATATCTTGCTGCTTCGGCTCGCGTACTTTCGGAAAACGTACCTTGACGGCGGCAGCGATGTCGGCGGCATCGTCCACGCTCAACGTCGTCTGGGTCACAACCGCGAGCTTTTCGGTCTGCAGCGGTCGAAGCCGGGCCACGTCCACCACGTCTTCCACCAGATGAATTCCACCGTCGAGCTGGCCCATCGTGCCTTCGACCTCGGGATGACCCTTGTGGCCGATCATGATGAATTCGAAACCTTCCTTGTGCAGCTTGGCGACCTCGACATGCACCTTGGTGACTAAAGGACAAGTGGCATCAAACACCCGGAAACCGCGCTGCTCAGCTTCACGTTCGACTGACTTCGGTACCCCATGGGCCGAAAAAACGAGGGTTGCTCCTGCAGGAACATCGTTGAGCTCTTCGATGAAGATGGCGCCTTTTGCCTTGAGGTCGTTGACCACATAGGTGTTGTGCACGATTTCGTGGCGCACATACACCGGTGACCCAAATTTTTGCAACGCCCGCTCCACAATCTCGATGGCCCGGTCCACCCCGGCGCAAAACCCACGGGGTTCGGCCAAAACAATTTCCTGCGTCATAGGATCCCAATCACCTGTACTTCAAAAGTCACCGCCTGTCCCGCCAGCGGGTGGTTGAAGTCAAACAGCACAGCGCCGTCTTCGGCCAACTGCACCACCACGCCGGCAAACTTCCCGTGTCCATCGGGCGTGGGGAACTGGACGGCATCGCCCACACGGTAGGTTTCCGTGGGATCGCCCATCTGCTGCAACACCTTGCGCGCCAGCCACTGCTGCATGGCCGGATTACGTTCGCCAAACGCGGTACCAGGCGGCAAGTCAAAACTGCGGTGGGCGCCCTCTTCGAGCCCGAACAAACACTGCTCCACGGCAGGCGAGAGCTCGCCAGTGCCCAGGCTGAGCGTAGCGGGTTTGCCACCAAAGGTGTTGATGACATCTCCGGCAGGGCCACTTAAGCGGTAATGCAGGGTCAAAAAGGATGCCGGCTGGACCCGGGTGATCGTTGTGGTCATAAAAGTCCCGATAAACTGTGCCCTATTGTAGAAACCCAGCGGCCGCCCCTGCTGACGAGCCCTTCATGTCCCTCAAAGACCTCCCTACCGACTCCCAACCGCGCGAAAAATTGTTGGCGCGCGGCCCATCGGCTTTGAGCGACACCGAGCTGCTTGCCATTTTGCTGCGCACTGGCATCCAGGGCAAGGGCGTATTGCAGCTGGCCGAGGAACTGCTCAAATTTCGCGGCACCCGCAGCGGCGAGCACAGCGACGGTTTTGGCGGCTTTGCGGGTTTGCTCAGCGCCAGTACCGAAGATTTGCTGAGTATCAAGGGATTGGGGCCGGCCAAGTGCTCTGAACTCATCGCGGTCTTGGAGCTAGCGCGCCGGGCCATGGCTGAGCGCATGCGTGAGCGTACCGTCTTTTCCGACCCGAGCACCATCAAGGAATACCTCAAACTTCACCTTGCGAGCCGCGGCTACGAGGTCTTTGCGGTGGTGTTTCTGGATGTTCAGAATCGGCTGCTCGCAATGGACGAAATGTTTAGGGGTACGCTGACGCAGACCAGCGTCTATCCGCGTGAAGTCATACTGCGCTCTCTGCAACACCAGGCTGCTGCCGTGGTTCTGGCGCACAACCACCCCAGCGGCAGCGTACAGCCCAGCCGAGCCGACGAGGCCCTGACCCAGACCCTGAAAACTGCACTGGCATTAGTGGATGTGCGCGTACTAGACCACATTATTGTGGCCCAAGGTCAAGCACTTTCCATGGCAGAAACGGGGTTGCTATAAACGCCAAGCCTTTGCGGGTTGGCGCCCTGGCTGATCTGCACCACGTCAAGCGCGAGATCGAAGCGCGCTCAAATGCCCATGTGCTGGCCGAAACGCAACGCGCGCAAGTGCAAAAAGTCGTCAACGCCCAACGCAACCTGTTTCATGCCGCGGTGGGCGCAGTACAGCCGCTCAACCATTTGCGCAGAGCCAATTTGCTGCCTGCACCGCCTCAGCCAATCCCCAAGCAGCAATTGCGCGATGCTGCCGAAGCACTGCGTGAGTCCATCAGCGACACGGTGGACATCAGCAGCATGCTCGACACCGATGAGCAACTGAGTTATCGGCGCAACGGGGTGGGTCCGGAAGTGACCGCCAAATTGCGCCGTGGCGAATGGACGGTCCAACGCCAGATTGACCTGCACGGCCTGCGCAGCGATGAAGCGCGCGACGCACTGGCGCAATTCATAAGCACATCGCACAAACAAGGCATTCGTTGCGTGCGCGTGGTGCACGGCAAAGGGCTAGGTTCGCCAGGCAAGGCACCGGTACTCAAGCAAAAAGTGTTGCGCTGGCTGGTACAAAAGGCCGCCGTGCTGGCCTTTGTCCAGGCCGCACCGGCGCAGGGCGGAGCTGGCGCGCTGCTGGTGCTGCTGCAACCGGTACGGGCCGGGTAAGCCTTTTTACGATGCCACTGCGCGGCGCAGGGTTTCGACCACCGGGCGACGCAGCACATCGCGCAGGCCCCACCAACCAGCCGCCAAAGCCAGCACCGCACCCGCCAGTGCGCCCACCAGCGGCACCCAGAGCGCCACAGTCCATTCAAATTCAAACACAAAGCGTGCCATGGCCCAGCCCACCGCCGAGGCCACGACCGATGCCAGAAAGCCCGCCAGCAAGCCCACGCCGGCCAATTCGGCACGTTGCACCTGGCGCAGCAGACTAGCCCGCGCACCCACCGCCCGCATGATGGCGAATTCGCGTGCGCGCTCCTCGCGCGTCGCCGTCACGGCGGCAAACAGCACCACCAGTCCGGCCGCCAGCGTGAACACAAACAGGAATTCGACCGCCCCGATCACCTGATCGAGCACGCGCTGCACCTGGGCAATCGTGGTGGTCATGTCCACATTGGTGATATTGGGAAACTGGCGCACCAGCGCATTGTCAAAGCCGGGGGTGGCGGGGGCCTTATATGCACCCATAAAGGTGGTGGGCAGATCGTCGAGCCGGCTCACCGGGTAAATGACAAAGAAATTGGCGCGCAGAGAGCCCCAATCGACCTTGCGCAGCGAAGTCACCCGGGCCTCGGACTGCATGCCGCCGACATCAAAGCGCAGTGTGTCGCCAAGCTTGACGTTCAGCGTGTTGGCGATGCCTTCTTCCATGCTGATGGCGCCCGCCTCTTCCTCTTGCCAGCGCCCGGCCACCACTTCATTACGTTCGGGCAGTTTGAGGCTGTAGGACACATTGAACTCGCGATCAACCAGGCGTTTGGCGCGGTCCTCCAGATAGTCGTCGGGCGACACGGTGCGTCCGTTCACGGCCACCAGACGGCCCCGAATCATCGGATACCAGTCGTATTTGCTGACGCCAGATGCCTTTAAACTTTCCTGGAATGCAGCTTCCTGATCGGGCATGACGTTGATGACGAAGCGGTTGGGTGCGTCCGGTGGCGTGGCCTTGCGCCAGCTATTGATTAGATCGGTGCGCAACAGCACCAGCAGCACCAGCGCCAGCAGACCGACGGCCAGGGCACTGACCTGGACCACGGTGTAGGCCGGGCGCGCCGACATTTGCCGGGTCGCCAGTACCAACCAGCGCGGGGCGGTCGACTCATTGACTGTTAAGCGCAGCAATTTGACCGCTAACCAGCTCAACCCGGCAAAAATCAGCACCGCCGCAGCAAAGCCACCGACCGCAATCAGTCCCAACTTCAGGTCACTACTGACTGCCAACAACAGCGCTGCAAAGCCAGCCACGCCCACCGTCAACACCCCGAGGGAGGCCGGCTTGAGGTTTCCCACGTCACGCCGGATCACCCGCAGCGGTGGCACCTGCGCGAGTTGCAGCACCGGTGGCAACCCAAAAGCCAGCAACAGCGTCAAGCCCATGCCGAGCCCAAGCAACAAAGGCCACACGGTGGCAGCAGGCAGACTTGCGTCCACCAGGCCCGCCAACAGCAACACAAACAGACTCTGAACTGCATACCCGATCGCAGCACCCAAAGCACTGGCAAACAGCCCCACCAGCGTAAACTCCAGGGTATAGGCGCTGGCAATGGTGCGCTGCGAGAGACCGAGCACGCGCAGCATGGCGCAGTCGTCCAGATGGCCGGCGGCAAACGCACGCGCCGCCAGCGCTACTGCCACTGCACTGAGCAGGGCCGCCAGCAAGGCGATCAGGCTCAAAAACTTCTCAGCCCGATCCAGGGTCTGGCTCATCTCGGGTCGGCCACTCTGCAGCGACTCGATACGGGCACCCCGCACCTGCGCCGAGCGCCCGGCACCCGTTGCCGCAGCGGGTTTGACCTGCACATCGGCCCAATCGACAAACTGCCGGACCGCCGGGTCTTCGCCCGCCACGGCCATACGGTACGTCAGGCGGCTGGCGGGCTGCACCAGCCGGGTTGCCGCAATATCGGCAGAATTGACCATAACGCGTGGTGCAAAACTCATGAAACCGGCACCCCGGTCGGGCTCGAGCACCAAGATGGCGGCAATCGTGAGGCGTGCGTCGCCCAACAGCACCGGATCTCCCACCTTGAGTCCCAGACCTTCGAGCAGGGCAGCATCGACCCAGGCCTGACCCGGTGCGGGTATGTCACGGGTTGGCGCATCGGGGGTAGCGGGTGCCTTGGCAATACGCAGGGTGCCACGCAAGGGGTAGCCAGCCTCCACCGCCTTCAAGGCGACGAGTTTGGCCGCCCCACCCTGCGTGTCCTGTGCCCGGGCCATGGTGGGAAAACCCAGGGTCCCCACGACCGACAAACCCAGCGCGCGTGCTTTCTCGACAAATACCGCAGGGGTCGGGTTGTCACTCGACACTACCGCATCGCCGCCCAACAACTGCCGCGCGTCGCGCTGCAAGCCGCCCTTGAGCCGGTCCGCAAAAAAGCCCACTGCCGTGAGCGCGGCCACCGCAAGGGTCACGGCCACCATTAACAGCCGCAGATCGCCCGAGCGCAAATCGCGCCAGAGGGTGCGCCAGCCCAATTGCCAAAAAGAAATAGTCATAGCGCTACCTTAGCGCATAAGCGCAAGTACTTGCCGCTCAGTGGGGATTTTTGTCAGGCCACTGCCCGCAGGCGGACGCCGGCCAGTTCGGGCTGCAACCGTAGCCGCTCGAAGGCGCTGTAGCAAAGAAAACGCCGGTTTGTGGCGCGACCTATGGCGCACAAACCGAGCTTTTGCGCAACCTCCAGGCCCATTTCGGTAATTCCGCTGCGCGACACCGCAATCGGGACGCCCATCTGAGCCGACTTGATGACCATCTCGCTAGTCAGGCGTCCGGTGGTGTAAAAGACCTTGTCGGTGCCCCGAATGCCGGTTGACCCGGCACCGGCGCGCACCAAGGCAAAGCGCTCACCCTCAATGG
>JAIPCE010000273.1 GCA_021738345.1 Rhodoferax sp.
GCCGGCGGGTGACGCCCGTACAGCCTTGGTGTTGCCAGACGATGCCGTTCGCGGGGCCGGCTGGGTAGAGGGTTGGCGTGGCGAGATCTTTGTGGCCTTGGAGATTGCCGAGTCCACCGTCGCGCACCGCATCCTGCGTTGCCATTTGCACGATCCGAGCTGGCACAACTGGCCCGTGCTGGAGCACGCCATTTTGGGCAATATCGTGCCAGACTTCCCGCTTATCAACAAATCGTTCAACCTGAGCTACTCGGGGCAAGATTTATGACGTCAGAGATATCGAACGGCCACCCGATCCCTTGGGTGAGAGCGAATGGGTCCCAGGCTAGCGGCAAAGGAAGGTCCTAGTATGGTCTGGCGTGTCCTCAGGCAGATCGGACAGACCGGACTTCGAACCGAGGCCGCCCCCGATATTGGTGAAGTAGCGCACCGCGAGGTGTCGCGCATTCAGGTGGAGTTGCTGCGGATATTGGGGCAGGCACTTGCAATCCGGCAGGTCGACGCCGGTTCCTGCAATGGCTGCGAGCTCGAAATCAATGCACTTGGTAACCCGTACTACAACCTCGAAGGCCTGGGCATCAAGTTTGTTGCAAGCCCGCGCCATGCCGACCTGCTGCTGGTTACCGGTCCGGTGTCGCGCAACATGGAAACCGCGCTCAGGCGCACCTTCGAGGCCACGCCCGAACCCAAACTGGTGGTGGCAGTGGGCGAGTGCGCCTGCGATGGTGGCATTTTTGGCGAAAGCTACGCAAGCTGCGGCAAGGTGTCCAACGTCATCCCGGTCGATGAAATCGTGACCGGTTGCCCGCCCGAGCCGGTCGATATCTTGCGCGGTATTTTGCAGGCGGTACGCAGGCGCATCAAGTCTTGACCGTGGTCTGGTGATGCGCCGGCAGACGTCTTCTCTTCAATCGCACCCGATGTACCGTTTTATGGTGGTGCTGCCGGGATGCAGTGCTAGGCACCCTGAGTGCAGTGCGGCTGACAAGGGGCTTTTTGTAGGCTGCCCACGGCCGCCAGCAGCCCACTCGGGCACGTCCAACTGACGAATCCAGGATTATTTCAGTTCTTTGGAATCGGGGCGACTCTGAGCGAATCGACCGAAAGTCTGACTGACTATTGCTGCGAGAACTCGCGCGTTTGACGAATGCCACAGCGGCGACGCGCGACGCGTGGAAGTCGTTACTGCCGAATTGCGGCAAGTTCGAAGTGGACGTCCACCTCCGTTTCCGCTGATTTTGCATTGCGGTGAAGCGGGCGACTGGTGTCTAATAGCTTGCGTTTTTTTCAACACAGGAGAGAGCAATGGGATCTATGGTGAGTTACTTACGTCCGGATGGGCAGTCCGTTCAAGCCTATCTGGCAGAACCAACGGGTGCGGATGTGGCGCCTGCGGTAGTTGTCATTCAGGAGTGGTGGGGGCTCAATGCGCAGATTCGAGGCGTGGCAGACCGCCTGGCATTGGCGGGATACCAGGCTTTGGTTCCCGATCTGTATCGGGGCCAGTCGACAGTCGAAGCCGAGGAGGCGAACCATCTGATGTCAGGGTTGAATTTTGGCGAGGCCGCCGGACAGGACATTCGTGGCGCGGTGCAATACCTCAAAACGCGCGCACCCAAGGTGGGCGTCACCGGTTTCTGCATGGGTGGCGCACTGACTCTGCTGGCGCTGACCCAGGCATCCGAGATTGATGCGGGTGTCACCTGGTATGGTTGCCCGCCCCTGGAGTACATCGACGCGAGCAAGATCAAGGCACCGCTGATGGGGCATTGGGCCACGCAAGATGAGTTTTTCAAAGTGGAGACAGTTGACGCTCTGGCAGATAAGTTGCGCGCTGCGGGGGCCAGCTTTGAGTTTCATCGCTATCTGGCGCACCATGCGTTTGCCAACGAAACTGCGGTTGGGCCCAGTCGCATTCCGGCAACCCAGTACGACCCGGTATGGGCGCAGCAGGCCTGGGACCGCACGCTGCGTTTTTTTGGCCGCCACCTGGGCTAGGAGTCGCGCTCCGGGGTTCGCCCCGGATTCAGTAAATGACCCGTCTGAATGGGCTTAGCTTGGTGCTGGCGAGTGGTGTTGCGGAGTTGCCCGCGCTCGGTTCTTCTTTGCGGTTTTTGATGCTTTCTCCCCAGCCCAGCAGTAAAAACAACATAGGCTCGGTTTGCGCGCCCATATAGACGGTGGTGAAAGCGATAAAGCACACCAGATAAATCCCCGAAAAGGTGAAGCCTATCGGGGACTCGCCAGGGGGTGCCTTCAGACCAAAGGTGATTTGTGTGACGATGGCATAGAGAAAAATCACCACGAATACCGCTGGCGCAAACACCCCGTGCTGCAAGGCCATGAGGAAAAAGGCGTTGTCGATCGACTCCATGCCGCGGATCGTCGGCACCGTTGTGAGGCCCCAGCCGGTCCAGAACTTTTCCATCAGAAAGCCCTTGTACTGGTCGATCATGACCTTGCGGTAGAGCATGGTCTGGGCTTCGCCGCTCAGTATTTCTCCTTCCTTGGGTGTGATGTAGGCGTCCAGCGCGGCCTGGCCAGCCAGTCCACCGACCAGAAAGACTGCCAGCACGATGTATAGCCATTGCTTGCGGTTCTTCATGTTACCCACCAACACCAGCGTGGCGCCGGCAAAGCCGCCAATCCAGGGGCCGCGCGAGATGGTCATCAGCGCCATCACAATCAAAATGATGGAAATCTGGTACTTGAACGTAAAGGGAAAACGTTTGAACTGTCGCTGAATCACGCCCAACCAGCCGGTCTGGGGCTGATCCCAGACCCCTTGCCAAGAAAGCCATCGATGCATGCGGTAGACCGCAATGATCATGATGCAGGCCAATATCGGGTGCTCGAAGGTGCCTGCCGTGCGCGCAATGCCCCAGCGGATTGAAACCGAGCTAAAGGAATTCGGAAACAGCGGCGAGAAGATCTTGAAAATCGGGCTCACCCAAAACCGGGCTTCGTACACGAACACGGGGAACAGCAGCAAGAACATCAGCACAAAGGTACGTGCGGTTTCAATGTCCATGCGCCGGCTATCAATCAGATAGCGGCTCAGCAGGTAGGGACCAATGAGCGACGAAAGGATGTAGAAAGCATAATTTTGTGCATCCGAGTAGCCACGGCCCAGATAGTCGGCAAACACCCGCACCACCACATACAGCAGTAACAGCGCCTCCATGCCACCGAACTTCATCTCTGGCAGTTTGTCGCGAAGCAAGACAAACAGAATCGGCAAAATGGCCGTTTGCATGAAGTTGGGGTCGGGCAGCCCCGGGATGTTGACCCAAAACATGAATGGCATCCACAAGAAGAACGGAATCCAGACCCGAAGAAATGCCGCCTGCAAACCATGCTGTGCAATCACGCGGATCGAAATCAGCATGGCTACAAAAACGACGTAGCGCGTGACTTGCATGGGCCGGGACTCAGGGCGAGCGCGGCGCCCGCTTGCGGTTGCGCCATTGCGCCCAGCGCAGGCGCAGCATCTGGAGTTCGAGCTGTAGTTGCGAGAGACTCATGAAACGACTGAAGCGTTCCTTGGTCAGCGTCTCGACCATGACTTCCTGCATATAGCCGCCCCCGCGGAACAGGGGAATATTGTTGACAAACAGGCCCACCGCTTCAGGGTCGAGCTTTTCCAGCAGACGCTTCGCGCGGGTGATTTCTCCCTTGCTGACCGACTGCGCCTGCACCACCATGAAGACCTGCCCCAGCGCATCAATCAGCAACTCGGCATCGGCGCTGAGCAAGACGGGGGGGAGTTCGATCAGCACAAAGTCATACATTTCGCTCCACTGCTGCGTTGCCTGCTTCAGCAAGTCCAGGCGCTGAATGCCGCCATCGCCAAGGGTACCAAAGCCCACAGCCGGCAGTGCAGTGCCTTCGTGCACGTAAGTCTGCACGATGCGGTCCAGTGCCGCGTCAGTCGCAAGATAGTCGGTGAGACCCGGCACGGTGCGATCAAACCCCGGGTTCGGCGAAAAACTGTTGGCATCCACCACCAGCACGCGCAGCCCGAGTTGCTGCAACACCACCGCTGTGTCTAGCGTGACGGTGCTGGTGGTGTGCTCGGATTTGACCGCAGAGAAGGCAAACACCCGTTGCTGCGCGCGCGCCTGGTTGCGTATCAGGGTCGATGCGAAGCGGCGGGTCTGTTCTGATGCGTACAGTTTGGACGACATATCCTCGATCTGCAGTTGCCAACCCGCGGCCGGAATGCCCAGCAGCTTCTCGGCTTCGTTGACGGTGTAGATGCGCCGGTCCAGCATATCGAGTGCGATCGGAGCCACCAGTGCCAAAGCGGTGGCAAGTACCAGCACCAGCAGCAGCAGCTTGACTTTGCCGACCCCTTGGGGTGTTTCGGCGGGTAAGGCCGGCGTGACAAGACGCACAAAGCCGATGGCGGAGCTTTCGCTTTGCAGGTAATTGAGCCGGTCGCGTACCTGCTTGTGCTCATCCTCGCGTTTGCGGATGTCGCCGGTCAAGCGCATTGCATTCTGAAAATTGCGCGCATAGTCAGCGGCCTGACCTTCGATTTGCTTGAGCGCCGACTCGACCACCTGCTCGACCTGCTGGGTCTGTTGTACCGAGGCGACCAGGCGCGTCTTTACATTGTCGAAGGCGGCCTTTTCAAACTCGGCTTCCCTGGCCTGCAGGCGGCCGTTAATGGTCTCCAATTCTGCCGTAGAGGACTTTTTGGCCGGGTGCTTGTCTTCGAGTCCAGCCACGACCCGACCGAGTTCTTCCGAGCGTTTGACCACTTCATTGCGCAACGACTGTAGTCCATTGTCCTGTAGCCGCATTTCCATCAGCGAGCGTCCCAGCGACGTGGGAGTCTCACGCTGGGTCAAAAAGGCGTTGAGCGTCGCCTCAGCCTGCGCGCGCTCAATCGATGCCGTGGTGTACTTGGCGCGCGCCTGAAAAAGCATGCTGTCATAGGGGTTGATCGCATTTTCGCCAAAGGTGGTGAGCCCCAGCACTTCCGCCAGCTTGACTCGCTGGGCTTCGAGTTGGGTGATTTCAGACTCGAGCGTAGCCGCTTTGTCCTGCAACATTTCCAGACGCTCCACAGAGCCATATATTTGCTCGCTCTTGGTGACTTCCAGAAACGTGTTGGTGATGGCGTTGACGGTAGGTGCCAAGGGCTCCTTTTTGGGGCCTTCCATGCCCACACGCACCATGTAGGTGTCCGGTATGGCGCGCACGGTGACCAGCTTTTGCAGTTGCTCAATGTATTTGCGCTCGGTCAAGGCCTTGGGCTGGTTGTCGATGCCTTCTTCGCGCAATTTTTTCAGGGCGCGCTGGATCACGTCGTAGCGCCGAACGGTTGTGGACAAGTGGTTGACAAACTCCCGGTACTGCGAGTTCGATTGAAACTCCACTTCCTTGTCGGTGGAGAGCGTCTTCATGTAGTTGGGCGACACCTGAAAGACAGCCTCTACACCGTAATAGCTCTGGCCCTTGATCCAAGCGACCGGCGTGCCGACAAGCACCACAAGCAGCCAGATCATGGCGCTGATCTTGCTGTGATTGCGCAGGCTGAGCAGCGGCTTGATGCCGCGCCCGGGCAGTTGGCTGGTGTCCATAGGGGGTGAGGTGGGGTCGGGGCTGGCAGTCTAAATCGATGCCGGCAATTACACAGCAGGCCCGCCACGCGAGTGTTACCAGACTGTGGCTATGCACTTGCTCCAACTGCAGTGGCCAGTCGACCCGACCCAAGAACGAGTGTCTTCAGTAAGACGCGCAACGTTGCAAAGATTCTGCGCGCACGAAGCTTTGCTCAGGCGGCGTTGAACTTGGCGTAGTACGCCACCACCGCCGGGTTCTGGGCAACGCGTTGCATGTGTGCATTGAGGGCAGGGGCCACTTGTTCCACCAGATTGGCCGGCACATGGTCCAGACGACCGGAGTTGAGGCCGCGCACGTCGACAAACACTTTCAAGTCCGCTACCGTCAACCGGTTATCCGCAAAATACTCGCCTCCATGGGCCAATAGTTGCTGCTGCAGCCAGCCCAGGTACTGGGGCATGGAGCCGTTCACCAATGCCAGACGCGCAGCTTTTTGCTCCTCACCTGCCATGCGGAAACTGGGGCTGAGTTTGGCGTTTGCCTCTTCCACCACGTACATCACCTCATCGCACAGCAGCGCCTGGTAGGGGTCGGTCGGGTACAAGCCTGCAAGCTTGCCGACATAGCGGTTGATGGCATCGCATTGCGTTACCTGCACCCCGTCGACGTGCAGTATGGGCACCTGGCCAAGCGGCGCCGTTTTTTTGATCTCGGGGAATTCCGGGAAGGAGAAACGGTGGTCTTCAAAAGCGATGCCACCAATGGCCAGCGCCAGCCGTGCCGGTTCGCCGCGTCCGCCGTGAAAATCGAAATAGGAAAGTCTGAGTTGGGGCATGGTGGGGTCCTGAAGTGTGGAGGCGAAACAGTGATCGGAAAAGCGTTGTGGATTCTAGTGCCCTAACCCATACAGCCAAGGATGGGCGGATATTATTGTCTGCGCTTCGTACCCTGTCCGATCAACTGAACAATTCGCCGTTCACTGGTGTGCTACCCAGGCCGGGGAGTGAAGACTCCGAAGCGGTCATTGCGCCACCCTGGGACGGACGCGGGGCCGCGTCGGCCCTTTTGAGCGCAGCCACCCGAACTCCCAACAATCGCAAGTTCTTCTGCAATGGTGCACGTTTGAGGCACTGGCCTGCGACTTTACGGATGGTGTGGGCGTCGTCGGTGTAGTGTTCGGTGGTCAGG
>JAIPCE010000274.1 GCA_021738345.1 Rhodoferax sp.
GCCTGTTTGCTCCTTCTGTCCGATGGTGAAGTGAAAGCGTCCCTGCAGGTCCAGTAGCGCGGTGGTCCCGTTCAGACTGTAGCGGCCATGGGGCGCATCAAACAGAAACATGTCCTCGGCATAGGCCGTAATGCTCCACCAGCGTGCCTGCGGAGGCACCCCGCTGACACGGTAATTGCAGCGCGAGCGCAATGGGTGGCCGGCATCGTCGTGTGTCGCCACAAAATACATGGTTTCACTGCGACCGAGTGCCAGCAGCCCATTGAGCGCCACGCTGGCCCGGGTGTACATGTCGGCATCCTGGCTACCGGCAGCGAGATGCGTGCGCCACGCGCCGACCTGCATCTGGGCGTTCAACCAAGGCGCATGTCTGAGCACCCACCAGGCGGAGCCCACGCCGACGGCCACGGCACCCAGGTACAAGGCGAAGGCGGTTGCGATGCGTCGAAATCTGCTCATTTGAAATGCGTTTGGAGCCCCAGCGTGTTTTCCCAGGCCGTTGCTCCGCCTACGAGACAAGGTCGCGGTGTTTTCATGGTTTGGGACAGCTCGGTAGACATCGCAGATAACACAGATCATAAATCGTCCCAAGTTCCCGTGACTTTTGGCTGCTTGCGCATCCCTACGCAGGACGAGAAGGTCCGGTGCGAACCCGCCAACCACAGCCAAGCTTGCCATAAAACGTTCGTGCGTCACTTGGATGGACTCGCAGCAGTAGCCCTTTTGACGTTACCACGGTGATTGCTTGGGGTATGACGAGCTCGTGTTTGGACTGTGCTGCATCGGCGATGCCGGATCGCTCGGCCGTTACAATCCGGTCTGCCATTGGTTAGCCTCTTCGTTGGGGTTAAAAACTTGAGTGCACGGTAAGTGCAAGACAAAGGCGAACACGGAAGTTCGCCTTTTTTATTTTGATGGAGAGTTAGCGCATGTTTGATTTTGTTCGCAAGCACACAAAGGTCATGATGTTCCTCATGTTCTTGCTCATCATTCCTGCGTTTGTGCTGGTGGGTGTGGATGGTTTTCGAAGCATTGGCAGCACCGGCGATGTTGTTGCAAAGATTGGCAGCAGCAAAGTAACGCAGGGAGAGTGGGACGCCGCGCACAAGGCTCAAATTGACCGGATGCGGCAGTCCATGCCCGACATCGATATCAAAATGCTAGACACCGGGCCCGCACGTTACGCCACCCTTGAGCGACTGGTCCGAGATCGGGTATTGGCTGAGGCCGTTCGTGATGCACACCTCAGCACCTCGGACGGCCGCCTGGCACGGGAGCTACAGCGGGACCAAACAATCGCTTCATTACGTAAACCCGACGGTACGCTAGACATTGAACGTTACCGTCAACTGGCCGCCAGCCAGGGGCTGACGCCGGAAGGCTTTGAAGCGCAGGTTCGCAATGACCTATCGATTCGCCAAATAGAAAACGGTCTGTTGGCGACCAGTTTTTCCCCAAAAAACCAGGCGGATGCCACTCTGAATGCTTTTTTTGAGAGGCGGGAAGTACAGCTCACACGGTTTAGTCCTGGTGATTACGGGGCAAAGGTCATCCCCAATGATGGCGATGTGGAAACTTTTTACGCCGCCAATGCGCCTCTGTTCCAGGCCCCTGAATCTGCCACCATCGAGTACATCGTGCTCGATCTCGATGCCGTCAAGAAGACCATCACCCTGGGCGAGTCAGACCTCCGGGCCTATTACGATCAAAACGTCGCGCGCTTGAGTGGCAAAGAGGAGCGGCGCGCCAGCCATATATTGATCAATGCTCCCAAAAGCGCGTCGGAAGCAGAGCGCAAAAATGCCAGGGAGCGTGCTGAAGGCCTGTTGGAGTCGCTTCGCAAGGCGCCGGACTCCTTCGCTGATGTCGCGCGCAAAAGCTCCCAGGACCCCGGGTCCGCACCCAATGGCGGTGACCTAGACTTTTTCGGTCGAGGTGCCATGGTCAAGCCCTTTGAAGAAGCGGCTTTTGCCATGAAAAAAGGAGAAATCAGTTCCGTTGTCGAATCTGATTTCGGCTACCACATCATCAAACTGACCGACATCAAGGCCCCCAGGCAGCGCAGTTTTGAAGAATTGCGGGCCAGCATGGAAGCTGATGTCAAGACCCAGCAAGCGCAGCGCAAGTACGCTGAGGTGGCGGAGATTTTTACCAACGGGGTATATGAACAGCCGGATGGACTCAAACCCATTGCCGAGCGGCTCAAGCTTGAGCTTAAGACAGCAAACAACTTGCAGCGCAACCCGGTGCCAGGTGCAGTGGGCGCATTGGCAAACCCGGCGTTCCTGTCGGCACTATTTAGTGCTGAATCGCTGGACAAGAAGCGCAACACCGAAGCCATCGAACTCGGCGCGAACCAGTTGGTTGCTGGAAGAATGGTGCAGTACGCACCAGCTAGAACCCTGCCGTTGGCAGATGTACGGGCCAATGTGCGTGAGCGCTTGATCGCTAGCCGTTCTGCCGAGATGGCCAGGAAAGAGGGTTTGGAAAAAATGGCAAGCTGGAAGGCGAACCCGCCACCCAAACTTGCCGAAGAGGTGGTCGTGTCACGCGATCAGGCGCAGGCCAAGAATATTGCAGCGCCTCTACTCGATGCCATTTTGCAGGCCGCCCCTACTGCTTTGCCGGCCTGGGTGGGTGTTGACTTGGCAAACCAGGGCTATGTCGTTGCACGAATTACCAAGGTGTTGCCACGTGAACCCGCGGCAGCGGCTAATGCTGACCAAGAGTACCAACAATACGCCCAGTGGATTGCCAATGCCGAGAGCCAGGCCTATCTCAGCCTCCTTAAGGATCGATTCAAGGTCCAGATCAAGGTACCACGCCCGTCAAAGACTGCCGCGGATTAACAGTCGGTCCCCAATAACAAGTCACAAATCAGCACAACGAATAACCACAGCTAAATCAACAGCTTAGCACAACTTGCCTGTTGTGCGGTGTGGTCAAAAGTGGTGGTTATTTGCCCCCAACTGTCCCGCCAGTGTCCCATTGGAACGACTGTTTGTTTGCGTCAAATGGTCAATCACCAGGGGAGGGCGGTCTGGGAACTGCGCTACCAGCTCCAGCTTGCCACCCATCGCTTCAACGTAGCGGCGCAATGTGGACAACAGCATGTCGCTGCGCTTCTCCAGGCGCGAAATGGTGTCTTGCCCCACACCTAAGGTGGCAGCCAAGTCTTGCTGGGTCTGTTCAACAGCTTGGCGCAAATCCTTCAGGGTAGCTAGGTTTCCTGCCCGTGCTTCAACCGCTGCCTGGCGCTTGGCAGGTAGATTAGCCATTATTTGTTCAAGTTTTCTTGCCATGATGTTGCTCCTTGGATGATGCCTGCAGTGATGCCAGATGCCCGTCAAATCGCTCGTCAGCGGTTGCAATCAACCGTTTGTAGAATCGCCGCTGATCCGCGCCACCCTTGTTGCCACCAACTAGCAAAATAGCTTGGCGCTTGGGATCAAATGCGAACGCCACGCGCCATACCTCGCCATCCCATGCAAACCGCAATTCCTTCATGTTGGCGTGCTTCGACCCCTTCAACGTGTCAACAGTTGGCCGACCCAAGCCAGGCCCGAAATCCCGCAGCAACAGTGCATGGGCCAGCAACTCATCTTGCAGGGTCTGACCCAATGCATCAAACTCGGTGGCGAAGTCGTCGTGAAAGAGGATGTCCCAACTCATGCTGAATTATGCACTTAAAGCCATATGTTGTGCAATGGTCGTCATGGAGTAGGTGGGCACGCCAGTTGCGTAGGCCAGCGGCACGCTGCGTTACTGGCAGTTTCGTCCTCTAAGCTTCGTCTAAGGAAGTGCGCATGAGGAAGACGATTCGCGCTGGGCTGAGGGAGCCCCCTTGGGGGGGCGGACGGGCAGCCAGCGCGGGGCCAAAAGCCGCGCAGCGGCTGGCCTCAAAGGGTGGGCGGGGGCTGACACGCATACGCGCCAACTTAAGATAGGCAGGCAAGCCATAGTTTCGAACGCACTTAGTACCTTAACATCGTAAGGTTGGCGTAAGGTTAAAATTTTACTCCATTTGACAAGATATATTCGAGTCGACGTGAAATATATTTACGTTCATTTTTAGTTTTGTTGCATGCTTTTCATCGTTTGATTTCTATATAAATTTATATACTGCGGTATAATATATTCTTTCCGTGAATTATTATGCAGTTGACACCCTTTGATGTAATCCGAATAGATGAACTCATAAGAAATTTGCCACACGATTATCAGAAAACTGCCAAGGAATCAAAGGCGTTTTTGAGAGCGAGAGTTATTAAGAGCCCCGCAGAGCTGATTCACTTGGTGTTGTTGTATTGCTGCGCAGATCAGGCTCTGCGCGAGGTTGCAGGAACCTTCACATTGCTGGGTGAGAGCATTTCTGATACAGCCGTTCATGAAAGGCTGCGCGCTTGTGGTGATTGGTTGAAAATGCTTCTGGAGCAAATGTGGTCTGACGGTGTCACCAAACTCTCAGGCGCTTTGCGTCTGATTTTGATTGATGGTAGCTCTCTGAGTGTGCCCGGCGCTGATGGCACTTCTTATCGTTTGCACCTGGCCATCGATTTGGTGAAGTTGGAGATTCTTCACATTGAGCTCACCAGCAAGCATGTTGGCGAGGGTTTGATGCACTTCCCCTTGCGTGAAGGTGATGTCGTGGTGGTGGACCGCGGCTACAACCACCCCGCTGACATCATAGAAATCACCGACGAGGGCATATTGATCACCTTACGTCTGAACCCAAACTCCATGCGTCTTTACAGCGTTGGGGGTGAGCAAAAGATCAATGTCTTCGATGTCCTGAGCAAGACGCAGGCCGATCAGGTGTGCCAAGAGGTGTGGATCACCAGCAAAGACGGAAAGTTCGTTAAAGCTTGGGTTCACGCGCAGCATTTGCCTGAAGAGTTACGCGCCGAAGCACGGCGCAAATGCAGACAGAATTCCAAGTCAAAGAACGTCAAGCAAGAGACCTTGCTGTATGCCGAATGGACAATGATCTTGTCCACCGTACCGCCACAGGCTTTGGACACGAGCGCTGTGATGGCGTTGTACAGACTGCGCTGGCAAATCGAATTGTTTATCAAACGTCTGAAAAGTATTATAGACATTGACAAGTTGCGTTGTGCTGAAGAATCCAAGCTCAATAAGGTGTGGATTTACGGTAAGTTGTTAATTGCCACAGTGCTGATAAGAAGGACTGACAAGAGAATTGGTGTTGGCGGACTTGAGTCAGAAAAACCGCGCGATGTAACTCCTTGGCGATTCTGGAAGATGATCAAGAATGAATTAAAAGCGACAATCTTGGCTATTGACTCATGGTGCAGTCAACAATATGCGCAAGCAAAGAAAGTTATGACAGAGCGACCGCGAAAACGTCAGCTGCAAAACTTGCCACCAAGAATTAGAGAGCTTGTGGCGCGGTTTGGCTAAAGCGATCACTTTCATCGATAGCAGAAGTAAATACAGTATTAAGCACATTGCATAGAATTTAAACATTTTTCTATATGGGAGTGCCTCAGATCGCATGAAGAATTAAGTTGGCGCGTATGGGGCTGACACGTCATATCTGGCCGAAGGCCACTGACCAGAACCATGCGCGTAGCGCCTGACTGATGCACAGGTGCCACGACAGCCACAAGGGGGCGCAGACGGCGGCGCGTAGGGCAGGAACTGACCGGGGAGCGCCGACGGCTGTGCGACCGTTCCAGCGAAGGCAATTTTGCATAACGCCTGTTGCGTTCACCCGAAGGGCGCGAAGTGGTGACCGGCACCAAGCGAAGCTTTAGCGTAGCGACTGCCGGGCACTGAAAGCAATGGGGCGTTATGTAATTTTGCCGTAGCGGGCGAGAATTACAAAGCCGCGCATCCCAAGCGACAGCCTGGCGGAACTTGGCCATTGCGGTACTCCGCATTGGCCACTGACTAACTACAGAGCATCGCATCTTGTAAAGCGGTGATGTCGGCCGTGCTGCCGCACAGCGCACAGCGCCGCCCAAACCGACGGCAGCATGGCTGGCATGACCGCGCTGGTGCAGGACGGAGAGCGACAGCTTCGTGGCCTTTTGGGCATGGCGGTACTCCGCCGTGCCCACTGACTGGTCGTACAGAGCCGCGCCAGAGCTAAGCGGGTCTGCCTGGCACCTTGCCTGAGGCACGGAGTGCCATTCTGTGGGCAAGGTGGCGGGCTGTCCCGCGCTGTGCCTTATGAGCCAATTTACTACGTGTGAAGTGCTAGCACGATGCGCAGCAAGCCGGGGCATGGCGCATTTTGGGCATGCCGGTACTCCGGCTTGCCCACTGGCTGGCCCGCAGCGCTTTGAGATGGGCGAAGCGGTGATGCCTGGAACGTTGGCACACTGTGCGCAGCGCATTTTTTTGGACAGCGTGCCAGGCATGACCGCGGTGGTGGAGGTCACTACGCGACAGCTTTGTCGTTGTTTTGGCATGTCGGTACTCCGACTTGCCAACTGGCTGGAAGTACAGAGCCACGTGATAGAAGAGCGATGGTGTTGGGTACCATGCCCACCAGCGCGAAGCGCAGTTTTACGGGCGTGGTGCCCAACATGATCGCGCTGTGTGCCAACGCCAAGCGACAGCTTCGTGGTTCCCGGCCATTGCGGTACTCCGCATTGGCGGCTGGATGGCCGTACAGCGCAACGTGATAAAGCGGGTCTGCCGGACGGCTTGCACTGTGCACGCAGTGTCAGGGCAAGATGGCGGGCAGTCCCGCGCTGGTG
>JAIPCE010000275.1 GCA_021738345.1 Rhodoferax sp.
GACGGCGTGCTGTCGACCGAGCCGCGCCCGGCCCGTGCCGCACGCGCCAGTGCCCTGGGTGATTGAGCCAGCTATGACCGGGTGCGATTCAAAGTGGTGTGGCAATTCGGCTTTGCCCCCTCGCCCCAGCGGGGAGAGGGTTAGGGTGAGGGGTGGATGTTTTGCATTCTTGAGGGAAGTCTGGAACCTGAGCCAGCCCCCTCACCCCAGCCCTCTCCCCGTTGGGGCGAGGGGGCAAAGCCGAATTGCCACACCACTTTGAATCGCACCCGGTCATAGCTGGCTCAGTCACCCAGGGCACTGGCGCGTGCGGCACGGGCCGGACGCGGCTCGGTCGACAGCACGCCGTCCATGGCGCGCTGCAGCATGTCCAGCGCCTCGGGCACCTCGATCGCCATGACCTGGTCAATCACCCAGCGCTGGTCCTTTTGCGGCATGTGTGCCTCTATGCGATGCCCCAGGTAGCGCACAAACGCAAAATCAGGCACACCCGCCGCAAAACCAAAGTCGGCATAGTGGTCCGACAGCGTGTTGAACAGGTCAATAAACGTGTCGAAATGGCTAGCCTGACCCTCGGGCGGCACGCCAATCAGGGTGTTTTCGTTTTCCTGCAGTATCTCGGCCACCCTGCGCACCAGCGCCGGCACAAAGGCAGCGCGCTCATCAGCCGGCATGCGCGCATGGGCCATGCGGTCGACCAGCTGGGTCAAAAACACCAGCACCTCGCGGGTAAACGCAAAATACTGCGGCCCGATGTCAATGTCGAAATGGGCCGAGCGCATTTGCTTGAGCATGTTTTGCGCCACCCGCCAGGTAATAAAGGCGATGGCACTGGCGTTTTGCTCCGGGGTTTTGGGCGTGGCGGCCTGAAACCAGTTGCTTTTGATGCGGATTTTGGTGCGCTCACCCGGCATCAGGCCGCTGGCCATCAGTAACCGCCTTTACCCAGGGGCTGCGGCAGGCCCGCCACCTTGGGGCCTTGCTTGGCAGGCCCAATCGGAAACAGGTCATAGAGGTATTTGCTGTCCACACCCGGGCGAATTTCTGAAAAACCCTTGAGCATTGCGCGAAAGTTGGGGGTGGCCCCTTCTTCGCGGTACTGGTCGCGCAGGTAGTGGATGACCTCCCAGTGCGCGTCAGTCAGCTCAATATTTTCGGCCGCAGCGATCACCCGCACAGCTTCGTCGTCATAACTGGGTTCCAGCAAATAGCCTTGGTCATCTGCTTCGAGTTCGACGCCATTGACGGTATACATCATTACCTTGTCTCCATAGTGAGGTTAGTGAGGTTTAAAAAAATTGGGATGCGCCCACTGCTGCAGCAGACTTATGGGGCACAAATATTCCACAGCCCAGCAAGCGGTGCGGTCCCAGACCCTGCTCCTGCAGGCGCAGCGACTGGTCGGCAGGCAGTCCGTGCAGCATGGCACTAAAGGTGTGCAAGACCTGGCCAGATTCTTCATGGCGTTGCAACTTGCCACAGACCCGCTCGCCAGCAATTCCAGCGGCGTCCAGCCACTTCGTCATGTGCGCCATAAAGGCCAGCTCGTCGGCATCCTCGGCCGCCACTCGGTAGGCATACAAAGTCGCATGGGGCAACAGTTCACGACGGAGCGGCTCGCCCAGACGCACCGCATGGCCACGCACCGACAACTCGGTGTCGACCAGTGCCGTCAGATCGGAGAAGCGCGTTGCGGGCACCCGCAGCAGCAACTTGACCCGCCTGGAAAGCAGGGCCACCGATTCATTGCCGGTGACCAGTTTGAGCGGGTGAATTCCGGCACCCGCCTCGTGCTCCAGCCAGGGCAGGTGCGCCAGCACCGCCGCGCGCAAGGCGTGCGCGTGGCTGCGCTCCAACGTGGTGCCGGTGACAGGAAAGACAGCATCCACCATGGTGGCCGCCACCTGCGCGGGCTTATTCATGGGGCACCGCCTGATGCCGCAGCAGCGTCAACCGTCGGCGCGGTGGCGGCGGGCTGGGTGTCAGCCCAACGCAGCAAGGCTTCACCCCAGGTACGCGCTGACAGGGCATCAATCTCGAATACGGTGAAGCGACTTTTTTCGCGGATGCGGGTGCGCAGCAGGCTCATGCCACCGGCCTCGTAGTCCAGTTGCTGCAATTCAATCACTTGTCCACCAAGGGGAATCGTGAATTTTTCCAGGGGAGTAATAGTATTCATAGTGCCTTGATCAGGTACCCCTATTGGGCGCAAAGACCGGCAGTGTCGTCTATTACCGGGACGGGTGGGAGCATATAGTCCCAATGGATAGCCCCCCATACTCTACGAGGGTGATAGCGCCTGCCCCCCTGCAAAACGTACCATCGCTGCCAGAGTTGAACCCCTATTTCGGCCCCTTGCATCCAGACAGGAGACAGTCCATGACCAAAAAACAGCACGACACCCCCATGCTCGACCAGTTGGAGAGCGGGCCATGGCCCAGCTTTGTCACTGGCCTGAAGCGCCTCGCCAAAGACAGCGACTACATGACTGACCTGATGGGCCAGTTGGAACATTCCTACAAAACCCGCAAGGGCTACTGGAAAGGCGGCACTGTCGGCGTCTTTGGCTACGGCGGTGGCGTGATCCCGCGTTTCTCGGAAGTCGCCGAGATGTTTCCGGCCTCCAAAGAGTTCCACACCCTGCGGGTGCAGCCACCCGCCGGCATGCACTATGACACCAAGGTGCTGCGCAAAATGTGCGACATCTGGGAAAAGCATGGCTCTGGCCTGATCGCCTTCCACGGCCAGTCCGGCGACATCATGTTCCAGGGGGCCAGCACCGCCAATGTGCAGGGCGCCTTTGACGAAATCAACGAATTGGGCTTTGATCTGGGTGGTGCCGGTCCGGCAGTGCGCACCAGCATGTCCTGTGTCGGTGCAGCGCGCTGCGAGCAGTCCTGCTTCGATGAAGCCAAGGCACACCGCGCCGTGGTCAACACCTTTCTTGACGACATGCACCGCCCAGCGCTTCCGTACAAGTTCAAATTCAAGTTTTCCGGCTGCCCCAATGACTGCATGAATTCGATTCAGCGCGCCGACATGGCCGTCATCGGCACCTGGAAAGACAACATCCGCACCGATGAAACCCTGGCCAAGAAGTGGTATGCCAAACATGGCATGACCGAGCTGGTCAACGACGTGGTGAGCCGCTGCCCCACCAAGACCATCATGCTCAAGGAAACCAAAGACGTTTCCACCGGCCCCAAGATTTCAAGCGTCGCCATTAACGACACCCAGTCGCTGGAAATTGACAACGCCAACTGCGTGCGCTGCATGCACTGCATCAACGTCATGACCGGCGCCCTGGCCACCGGCACCGACAAAGGCGTGACGATCCTGATGGGCGGCAAGCGCACGCTGAAAATTGGTGACCTGATGGGCACCGTGGTGGTGCCCTTCATGCCCATGAAAACCGAGGAAGACTACGAGGCCCTGGTCGACCTGGCCCAAAAATCCATCGACTTCTTTGCCGAGAACGCGCTGGAGCACGAGCGCACCGGTGAAATGATCGAGCGCATTGGTCTGATCAACTTCCTCGAAGGCGTGGACCTGGAGGTCGACCCCAACATGGTGTCCACCCCCCGCACCAACCCCTATGTGCGTACCGACGGTTGGGACGACGAAGTCGCCAAGATCAACGCCCGCAAGGCTGCCTGAGTGGCGTAGACCGCTGTTACGCAAAGCGACCCCCCTGTCCACCATTGATGAGATAGAAAGAAGTTTATGGCCACCATGCGCACCCCCATCGAAAGCGGCGTTCCAGACAACAAGCAGTTTCTGCACCCGCTGATGATCAAAAACTATGGCAACTGGAAGTACCACGACCGGCCTCGGCCCGGCGTGCTGCACCATGTGGCCCACTCTGGCGACGAAATCTGGACCGTGCGTGCCGGCACGCAACGCCAGATGGACCTTTTCACCATTCGCAAGCTCTGCGACATTGCCGACGAGCACGCCGACGGCCACGTGCGTTTCACCATTCGCTCCAATATCGAGTACATGGTGTCCGAAGAAAGCCGCGTGGCACCGCTGATTGAGGCGCTGACCAGCAACGGCTTTCCGGTCGGTGGCACCGGCAACTCGGTGTCGGCGATTGCCCACACCCAGGGTTGGCTGCACTGCGACATTCCCGGCACCGACGCGTCTGGCGCCGTCAAGGCCCTGATGGACGAACTGGTCGGTGAGTTTGTCAAGGAAGAAATGCCCAACCGCGTGCACCTGTCGACCTCGTGCTGCGAAATCAACTGCGGTGGCCAAGCTGATATTGCGATTGTGGTGCAACACACCAAGCCGCCCAAGATCAACCACGACCTGGTGGCCAATATGTGCGAACGCCCCACGGTGGTGGCACGCTGCCCGGTCGCGGCCATTCGACCGGCCATGGTCAATGGCAAGCCCTCGCTCGAAATTGATGAGTCCAAGTGCATGTGCTGCGGCGCCTGCTACCCACCCTGCCCCCCGATGCAGATCAACGACCCCGAGCACAGCAAGTTGGCGATCTGGGTCGGTGGCAAAAACTCCAACGCCCGCGGCAAGCCCACCTTCATGAAGATGGTGGCCTCGGGACTGCCCAACAATCCACCGCGCTGGCCCGAAGTCTCCGAAATGGTGAAAAAGATTTTGTACACCTACAAGGAAGACGCCCGCTCCTGGGAGCGCATTTCTGACTGGATCGAGCGCATCGGCTGGCCCCAGTTCTTCGAGAAATGCGACCTGCCGTTTACCAAGTACTTGATTGACGACTGGCGCGGTTCACGCAGCAGCCTCAACGCGTCGACCCACATCCGCTTCTGAACTGATTAGAGATAAACATGAAATTCGGCTTACTCGTCAGTGAAGGCCCGTACACGCACCAGGCCTCTGACACCGCATACCAGTTTGCGGTGGCAGCCCTCGCCAAGGGGCACGAGATTCAGCGTGTATTTTTTTACCATGACGGCGTCAACAACGCCACCCGCCTGACCGAGCCACCACAGGACGACCGCCACGTGGTCAACCGCTGGTCGGCCATGGCGGCAAACCACAAGGTCGACCTCGTGGTCTGCGTGGCCGCTGCCTTGCGCCGGGGCATCAAGGACGAAGTGCTGGCACCTGGCTTTCGCATTTCGGGTCTAGGTCAACTCGTAGACAGTGGCATCAAAGCCGACCGTCTCATCACCTTTGGAGACTAGAGTGGCAATGAAGAAGTTCATGTTCGTGAACCGTAAGGCACCTTACGGCACGATTTACGCGCTGGAGAGCCTGGAGGTGGTGCTGATTACCGCCACCTTTGACCAGGATGTGAGCCTGGTGTTTATTGACGACGGTGTCTATGAACTGGTCAAGGGCCAGCAAACCAAGGACATCGGCATCAAGAACTTTTCGCCGAGCTACCGTGCGCTCGATGGCTATGACGTGGAAAAGCTCTATGTCGACCGAGCTTCGCTGGAGCAACGCGGTTTGACAGAAAAAGACCTGCTGGTACCGGTAGAAGTGCTTGACACCCAGCAAATGGGCGCGCTCATGGCCGAGCAGGACGTGGTCCTGAGCTTCTGACGCGAATTTTCCCAGTTCAAACCGGATCACCACCATGCTGCATATTGTTAATAAGTCCCCCTTTCAAACCCAGTCGCTGGAAACCTGCCTGCGTTTTGCCCAAGCCGGTAGCGCGGTGCTGCTCATAGAAGACGGCATCTATGCCGCAAGCACCGGCAGCAGCACCGAGGCGCGCATGCGCGAAGCCAGTGCCACGGTCAAGCTTTACGCCCTCAAACCCGATGTCGATGCCCGCGCCATGGGCACGCGCCTCATCGACGGCATCACGCTCGTCGATTACGCCGGCTTTGTCGACCTCACCCTCGAATACCCCACAGTTCAATCCTGGCTATAACACCCCACCCTTTTTATCTGGAGAACATTATGAGTTTTGAAATCAACGGCACCACCTACGAAACCGACGAAGAAGGCTACCTGCTCAACCTGGCCGAGTGGAACGTCGACGCTGCCAAGCACCTGGCAGAAGAAGAAAAGGTCGACTTGACCGACAACCACTGGGAAGTCATCAACTTTCTGCGCGAGTACTACAACGAGTACCAGATTGCCCCTGCGGTGCGGGTTCTGACCAAGGCCATCGGCAAGCAGTTTGGCGAGGAAAAAGGCAACAGCAAGTACCTGTACGACCTGTTCCCTTACGGCCCCGCCAAGCAGGCCTGCAAGATCGCCGGCTTGCCCAAGCCCACCGGTTGCATCTGATCCCAAACCATGTCCGCACTGACCCTTCTTTACGCCGTCCTGCTGTACCTGGCGACTGCCGTACTGGTGATCGGTGTGGCGCGCAAAATTCGCAGTTACACACTGACCCCGGCCCCGCTCAAGATTCCCACCACGCCAGCGCCCACCACGACCTCCGGGGTGGTGCTGCGCATGGCGCGCGAAGTGGTGCTGTTCGAGAGCCTGTTCAAGGCTAGCAAGTGGACCTGGATATTCGGCTGGACTTTTCATTTCGCCTTGCTGCTCGTTACCTTGCGGCATCTGCGCTATTTTCAGGAACCGGTGTGGCTGCCCGTGGTGCTGGTGCAGCCGTTTGGTACCTACGCTGGTTTTGCCATGGTGGCGGGGCTCGCGGGTTTGTGGGCTAGACGTTGGTTGGTAGACCGGGTGCGCTATATATCCACGCCCTCCG
>JAIPCE010000276.1 GCA_021738345.1 Rhodoferax sp.
CATCGGTGGCAATGTGCAGTCCTTCCTCTACGGCCCCATGGCTACGCAGCCGCTGGGCTGGTTCAAGAAACCGATCACCAAGTCCGCCGACTTCAAGGGCCTCAAGTTCCGCACCAATGGTCTGGCCATCGATTTGTTTACCGCCATGGGCGCAGCGGTCAACGCTTTGCCCGGTGGCGAGATTGTGCCGGCCATGGACCGCGGTCTGCTCGATGGCGCCGAGTTCAACAACGCCACCTCTGACCGGTTGCTGGGCTTCCCCGATGTCTCCAAGGTCTGCATGCTGCAAAGCTACCACCAGAGTGCCGAAACCTTCGAGATCATGTTCAACAAAACCAAGTACGACGCGCTCCCGGCCAAGATGAAAGCCATCATTGCGGGTGCCACCGAAGCTGCGTCCGCCGACATGTCCTGGAAAGCGATCGACCGTTATTCCAAGGACTACGTCGAGTTGCAAACCAAGGACAAGGTCAAGTTCTACAAGACGCCTGACGCAATACTGCAAGACCAGCTCAAGCTCTGGACTGAAATTGTCGAGAAAAAGTCCTCGGAAAATCCCTTGTTCAAGGAAATCGTCGAATCGCAAAAGGCCTTTGCCGAGCGTGCGGTCAAGTGGGACCAGGACACCTACGTGAGCCGTCGCATGGCGGTTAACCATTTCTTCGGTGCCAAGAAGGCCTAAGGCTTTTCGTTCTCCCTGCGCCCATCCAGACCGGCTCTGGCGGGCGCATTTTCCCCGGTGGTAAAACTATGCAGAAATTGCTGCTTGCAGTAGACAAGCTCAGCACCGTGGTGGGTCAGGCGTTTTCCTGGCTCATCGTTGCGCTGACCTTTATGATCTCCTGGGAGGTGTTTTCACGCTACGTGCTCAACAGCCCGCACCCTTGGGCGTTTGATGTCATGAGCATGATGTATGGCACCCTCTTCATGACGGCAGGGGCTTACACCCTGTCCAAGAACGGTCATGTGCGCGGCGATGTGCTGTATGGTTTTTTCCCGCCCCGATTGCAGGCCGGACTCGATCTGGCCCTCTATATCTTGTTCTTCATTCCCGGTGTGGTCGCACTGGCCTGGGCCGGCTACAACTTTGCCGCAGAGTCCTGGGCCATCAACGAACACTCCAATGTGACCGCAAACGGTCCGCCGGTATATCCCTTCAAAACGGTGATTCCCATTGCCGGTGCGATTTTGCTGGCCCAGGGTCTGGTGGAAATTGTGCGTTGTGCGGTCTGTCTGCAGACGGGCGAATGGCCATCGCGTGGACACGATGTGGAGGAGGTCGACGTTGAGAAGCTCAAGGAGATGGTGCACGTCAGCGATGCCGACATTGCCAAACTCGATGTCTATGTGTACCACCCCGATGAGGACAAGAAATGAAAAAAGAAGTCTGGTTTGGCCTCACCATCATGGCGCTGGTCGTGATTGCGGCCTTTGTTTTGCTGCCTGCGCCTTCTGACATGAGTAACGGCCACATCGGCCTGCTGATGCTCGCGTTGGTGGTGGTTGCGATCATGCTGGGTTTTCCCACTGCGTTCACCCTCATGGGCATGGGAATGATCTTCGCCTGGATCGCCTACCGAAGTCAAAACCCCGATCTGGCCCTGCAGCAGACCCTGGACCTGATGGTGCAACGCGCCTACTCGGTCATGTCCAATGACGTGCTCATTTCCATTCCCTTGTTTGTGTTCATGGGCTACCTGATTGAACGCGCAAACTTGATCGAAAAACTGTTCAAGAGCATGCATCTGGCAACGGCCCGGGTGCCCGGTTCTCTCGCGGTCGCCACCATCATTACCTGTGCCATTTTTGCTACCGCAACCGGCATTGTGGGCGCGGTCGTCACACTCATGGGCTTGCTGGCGCTGCCGGCCATGCTGCGCGCCGGTTACAGCGTGCAACTGTCGGCCGGGGCCATTACCGCCGGGGGCTGTCTGGGCATTCTGATTCCACCTTCGGTCATGCTGATCGTTTACGGTGCCACCGCCGGCGTGTCGGTGGTCAAGTTGTATGCGGGTGCCTTCTTTCCAGGCATCATGCTCGCAGGCTTGTACATTGTCTATGTGATCATCATTGCCAAGCTAAAGCCCAGCATGGCACCGCCCATGTCGGAAGAAGACCAGCGCGTGCCCTTGCCCGATTTCGCCGAGGCCATCACCAAGTCTGGCAGCTCGCGCGCGTTGCCTGGGCTCATCGGTGCTATCAAAGGTAAGCGCAATGCCGGCGTACCGATGCTTACGCTGCTGGGTCAATTGTTCATTACCTTATTGCCGGCACTGGCCATCGCCTTTTTCATGGGCATCATCTATTTGGTGGTGACTGCGCCTTTGCCACAGGACGAGGCTGCCGGTGTCGTCTCGATGGGGGGCGGTATTGTCAGCGGTGCCGAAGAGTCGGGCGCCGCCGGGGGACTGGCAGAACCCAAGGAGGAGGGCGGGCTGAGCGAGCCGCCCAAAGAGGCTGAGGCCTTGGGCTCTGCCGCGCCGGCTGCCAGCGTGGCCACTCCTGCGCCGGTAGTTGCCGAAAAGGCAGCGGCTGCACCACCTACGCCCGCAAACGAGCGCCAGCCGGCACCCAGTAGCTACTGGACCGCGCTGGGTATCTGTGTCTTTGCGCTGACCGGCTTCTACATCATGTTCAGCTTCAAGCGGCTTGAAATCTTCAAGATGCTGCTGGGTTCTTTCTTTCCGCTCGCGGTCATGATTTTGGCGGTGTTGGGCACCATCGTGTTTGGTTTGGCCACCCCCACCGAGGCTGCGGCCATGGGGTCGCTAGGCGGCTTGCTGCTGGCCGCTGCCTACCGGCGTTTGAATTTTGAGGTCATGCGCGAGTCGGTGTACCTTACCGCCAAGACCAGCGCCATGGTGTGCTGGCTGTTTGTCGGGTCGAGCATCTTCTCGGCTGCATTTGCCCTGTTGGGTGGACAGGAAATCATCAATACCTGGGTGCTGTCCATGAACATGACACCGGTGCAGTTCATGATTTTGGCGCAAATTGTGATCTTTTTGCTGGGTTGGCCGCTGGAGTGGACCGAGATCATCGTGATCTTTATGCCAATCTTCATCCCTTTGCTGCCTCACTTTGGTATCGACCCGCTGTTTTTTGGCTTGCTCGTGGCGCTTAATTTGCAAACCGCGTTTTTGAGCCCGCCCGTGGCCATGGCCGCGTTTTATCTGAAAGGTGTCAGCCCCCCGCACGTCACCTTGAACCAGATCTTTGCCGGCATGCTGCCCTTTATGGCAATCCAGGTGTTCGCCATCTTCCTGCTCTACCAGTTCCCGGCCATTGGCATGTGGCTGCCGGAGATGCTGTACAAATAGCCGCCCCAAAAGGCTGCCATCAGTTGCAGTTGGCGCGCACCTCGTCGATGCTGGTTAGGCCCTGCAGCACTTTCTCGATGCCGTCCTGGCGCAGGGTGCGAAAGTGGGCACCGCGCATGGCGGCATGCTGAATTTCTTCGGGGCGGGCGCTGGTCTGTATCAGTCGCCGCACCTCGGCGTCGACGCTCAACAACTCGTGCAGACCGAGTCGGCCTTTGTAGCCGGTACCATGGCAGCGCGTGCACCCCACCGGGTGGTAATGCAACAGGGGGCCGCCGGCGCAAAATTTTTGTTCCCACCGGCTTTGCAGCTCTTCTGACGCCATGCGAAGGTCTGCTGGAAAGGCGCGCAGGTAGTCCTGCACCAATTCCTCGATGTTCGCCTCATTGGCGGCTTCGACACGCTTGCACTCAGAGCACAGGCGGCGTGCCAGGCGCTGGGCCAGAACACCGAGCAGTGCATCGGCAAAATTGAACGGGTCCATACCCATGTCGAGCAGCCGGATGATGGTTTCGGCGGCGCTGTTGGTGTGCAGGGTGCTCAGCATCAGGTGGCCGGTAAGCGAAGCCTCGATGGCCACCTGCGCGGTTTCGTTGTCGCGGATTTCACCGACCATCACAATGTCGGGATCGGCGCGCAAGAACGCGCGCAAGGCTTTGGCAAACGTCCAGTCGATTTTGGCGTTGACCTGCACCTGGCGCAAATCCGGATTGGTAATTTCCACCGGGTCTTCGGCGGTCCAGATTTTGCGGTCCGGCGTGTTGAGGTGTTGCAGCACCGAATGCAAAGTGGTGGTTTTGCCCGAACCGGTAGGCCCCACGCAGAGCACCATGCCGTAAGGCCGCATGACCGCCTCTTTGAGCCCGGCAAAGTTCCCTTCGGACAAACCCAGTTGGCTCAGTGGCACGGGTTTGGCCGAGCTCAGCACCCGCATCACCACGTCTTCGGCACCCCCCAGTGTGGGAATGGTGGCCACCCGCAATTCGAGCCGATGCTTGGGAGAAAAGCGGGCAAAGTCGATCTTGCCGTCCTGCGGTTTGCGGCGCTCGGAAATGTCGAGTTCGCACATGATCTTGATGCGCGCTATCAGGGCCGAGCGGTAGGTGTGCGGCAACTCCATATAGGTTGACAGGATGCCGTCCTTGCGCAGCCGAATGCGCACCTTGCGCTTGCTCGCGTAGGTCTCGATATGGATGTCGGAGGCGCCCTGGCTTTGCGCATCAATGATCATCGTGTTGATCAGCCTGACCAGGGAATTGTCTGACTGTTCGATCTGGGGTTCTGCCGTTTCAGAGACGTCTTGCGACTGTTGCTCCAGCGATTCCCTCAGCGACTCGGCCGAACTGGTGTCAACGGCCGCATCGGAGGACTCCTGCGCGGCTGCGCTGTCTTCGAGTCCGAGCTTGGCATAGGCCTGCGGCAGTGCCTGCGCCAATTGTTCAATGCCGGCGATGGCAGCCACCACCTTGCTTTGGGACGTGAACTCTAGCTCATCGATCATGGCCCGCTTGGAAGGATCTTCGGCGGCGACCACCAGCGTTCCCTCGCGCAACAGCAGCGGCAGCACGCGCAACCGCTTGGCAAACGAAAACGGCACCTTGCGCAGCGCGGCGGTGTCAATCGGGAAGTTGCTGACGTCGACCACCGGAAAGCCCATTTTGCGGGCCAAGGCAGTCTGCAGGTCCTGGCGCGTGAGTAAGCCGTTTTGTACCAGCAGCTCTCCCAAGGGGGCTTTGCGCTCGGTCTTTTGCTTCTCGAGCATTTCTGTGAGTTGCTCTTCTGACACCAAGCCCAAGGCCTTGAGGGCCTCCCCGATCCGAACCATGGGCATCTTGGCTTGCTGGTCCAAGGCCAGCATCAACTGGTCTGCCGACACAATGTCTTTGTAAACCAGATAGTCACCAAGCTTGCGGGTACGGATGTTTTCTTGCTCCTGCGCGACACGCTCGACCTGCTCGGCAGTGACCGCGTGCTGCTGCACCAAAATCTGGCCAATGTGCTCGCCCAGTTGAATGTTCTGGTACGCCTCCCTGGGGAAAAACAGGCGTTGCACCCGGTCGTTGTCGTCGATCGGCGGGAACAGAAACAGGCCAGTGTCGTTTTCTATATGCCCGATCGTGCTGCCCTCGATACGGGTGTCGTCGCGCAGCACCAGGCAATAGGGCACACGGGGACGGTGCTGCAGCAAGGCGTCCTGCACCGCGTTTTCAAGCGTGCCAGACGCAGCGCTGATCGGGTCCAAAGGCGCCTGCAAACTGATGCTTCGCAAAATCGAGAAACGCACCGGCACCACGGTGCGAGAGGGCGGCAAACTGATTCGCACCAGCCGCTCCTCGGCCTGAATGGCCTCCAACTGGCAATTGCTGGTTTTGCCGTTGACCGCTTCGAGTTCACAGGCCCAGGACACGTCTTCATCAGGCCTATCCCGGTAACTGGCATAGGGGGGAGACGGCCAATGGACGGCCGAAGGCGACGGCCGAGCAGCAGGACCTGGCCGCTGGGATTTGAAAGAACCATTCATGTTGACCACCTTGCCAGGACGCGCGCGCGTCGGCTATTGCCTGCAAGCAGGCTTGATGGTTGACAATCTGGGTCAATGACGCGTGGGCTCATAACGAGGTAGCAGCGCTCAACTGAGTAAAGTGGGAGGTTTCATCGACCTTCGATGAGCGAATGAAAGGCTTGATGTTACCCGTTGGGCACCACCATTGACACAAGATTGAGCCGTTGTACGTCCCCGATGGGTGTCTCTACCGCAATTGTGGCCAGAGTCGTCGCCACGCCGCGTTTGCACAATAGCTATGAATCGCACCCTCCGAACGGTGAGGGGTTAACAGGGTTTCTTGCTACACCAGGTTCAGGTGCCGGGGTTTTGCAGGAAAATTCGCGCATGCATGAACCGGTTTGCGCATCGCGCGGGAACCTTCTACATTGGGAGTGAACGGTATGGGCTTGCAGTGGCGAGAGCAGTTAAGCGTTGGCAATGATTTGATCGATGCCGATCACCAGCGACTCATCGAAATCATCAATCTGGCTGAGCACAGCCTGCGAACGGTCAACCGGGGCGAGTTGATCAAGGCGCTCGACCAGCTTTTCAAATATGCGCAGGTGCACTTTGTGCTGGAGGAAAAAATTGCCACTGCGGTCGGCTACCCCGAAATTGCGCGCATTCATGCATCGCATCAGGCCTTGCTGACCAGGCTCACCCAGGTCACGCGCGAAATCGGTGCCCATTGGGATGCCGCCACGGCAGAACACTTTGGCAGCTTTTTGCGCGAGTGGCTGGTCAACCATGTGATCAAGGAAGACATGCTGTTGAAACC
>JAIPCE010000277.1 GCA_021738345.1 Rhodoferax sp.
CCCGACATGTATGTCAACCCCCTGTTCCCGGCCACAGTCAAAGAGCATTACACCTTGGGTCTGGGTTACCAGATCACGCCCAAGTCAGACTTCAATGCCGCCGTCACCTTTGCCCCCAGCACCAGCGTTGCCTCTGGAAGCGGCGTCAATATTTCGCACGGACAAACCAACCTGCAATTGATGTTCACGCAGCGCTTCTAATCCAGCGTCTGCGGCCCGCGGTTCGTGGCACGGTCAATGAAAACCCTCCCGGTTAAGCTGCGACAATCATGCCATGAACCAATTGCACTCTTCCCCCAGCACCCCTGGTGTAGCTGACATTACTTTTTCGAGGCTGCACAACGACTCTTTTTTGCGCGCCTGCTTTCGCCAGGCCAGCGACCACACCCCCGTGTGGTTGATGCGCCAGGCGGGACGCTACCTGCCCGAGTACTGTGCCACGCGCGCCAAGGCCGGCAGCTTCATGGGCCTCGCCACCCATCGCGACTATGCCACCGAAGTCACCTTACAGCCACTGGAGCGCTATCCGCTGGATGCGGCGATTCTGTTTTCCGACATTTTGACGGTCCCGGATGCCATGGGCCTGGGCCTGTCGTTCGCGCTGGGCGAAGGCCCCCGTTTTGCCCACGCCGTGCGTGACGAAGCGGCCGTGGCCAAGCTGGCGGTTCCCGACATGGACAAGCTACGCTATGTCTTCGATGCAGTCTCAAGCATCCGCAAGGCCCTGACCCAGGACGGCAAGGGTCGGGTGCCATTGATTGGCTTTTCTGGCAGCCCCTGGACCCTCGCCTGCTACATGGTCGAAGGCGCCGGCTCCGACGACTACCGCCTGGTCAAGACCATGCTGTACAGCCGCCCGGACCTGATGCACCGCATCCTGGCCATCAATGCCGACGCAGTCGCCGCCTACCTCAATGCCCAGATCGACGCCGGCGCGCAGGCGGTCATGGTGTTTGACAGTTGGGGCGGCGTGCTGGCAGACGGGGCGTTTCAAGAGTTTTCTTTGACCTATACCGCCCGCGTGCTGGAACAGCTCAAGCGGGTCGGCCCCAACGGCGAGACCATCCCCCGCATCGTATTTACAAAAGGGGGCGGACAATGGCTGCAAGACATGGCAGAACTCGACTGTGAGGTGTTGGGTCTGGACTGGACCGTCAACCTGACCCGCGCCCGCGCGCTGGTGGGCGGCACCGACCGCCGTCCCGGCAAGGCTCTGCAAGGCAATATCGACCCCAACGTGCTGTTTGCCCAGCCCGCCCAGATCGACCGGGAAGTCACCAAGGTGCTCGACAGCTTTGGCGCGCCCTACCAGGGCAAGGGCACCGGGCCGACCCATATTTTTAATCTGGGCCATGGCATTAGCCAGTACACACCGCCCGAGCATGTTGCGGCACTGGTCGAGGCGGTGCACCGCCATTCGCGTGCGATGCGTGCTGCGGCCTAGTGATTTCCTAGCACTTTTTTGCCACAATTTGTAGCCCGGAACCTCACTTATACACAAAAAAGTGAGAGCGAGGGACGGATTTCACCCCAGCATGGTGGGTCTCGCTACAGAACCCATAGCAAACGTAAGTCGTTGATTCATAAGGAATTCGAAACTTGCTTTTTTTCTAGGCAATCTGTCCAAAGCCTTGAAAATCAAGGCTTTTGGACGTTCCCCTACAAGATATCAACAAAGTTATCCACAGATTCTCTGAATCAATCACAAAGTGGTTTGAAATCAAGTACTTAGGCAGCATTGCTAAAAAACACATGAGCAACCGTCCCCAAGTTCACTTTTGCAATGTGAAATGCCAACGGTGAACCATTGGCTGTGCGTCCTGGTACAAACCCCGGCGCATGCCAGTATCGGGTCGGTGCTGAGCTACCAGAGCCCGACGCTTTTGCCGCCAGGCACCTTGGTGCGGGTGCCACTGGGTGCCCGAGAAACGCTGGGCGTGGTCTGGGATGCCGATGCCGCACAGGCCACCGGCGAGCTGGACCCTGGCAAGATCAAGGCCATTGGCGGAGTGCTCGAAGGCATCGCGCCACTCAATGTGCGCTGGCAAAAATTGATCCGGTTTGCCGCCCAGTATTACCAGCGGGCGATCGGCGAAGTGGCCCTGGCAGCCTTGCCACCCCAGTTGCGGGGCCTGTCGGCGACGCAGGTGCAGCGCCGGCTCAGCCGAGCGGTGGCCACTGCCGCTCGCGTTGCCCAACCGGCCGCCAGCCCAAGCGACCCGGAACCGGCCGCTGATGGGGCGGTGGGCGCAGCCGTCAACCCCGGCAGCGGCCGGCCACCCCTGCCCGAGCTGACACCCGAGCAGGCGGCCGTGGTGGCGCAGATCGACTGCGAGGTCGGCCCCTTTTTGCTTTTTGGTGCCACCGGCAGTGGAAAAACCGAGGTGTACCTGCAGTGTGTGCAGCAGGTGCTGGCACGCGACCCCAACGCCCAGGCCATGGTCATGGTGCCCGAGATCAACCTCACGCCACAGCTCGAAGAACGCTTTCGGACGCGCTTTGTGCCCCTGTACGGTGCAGCGGCTGTGGTGTCGCTACACAGTGGCATGACCCACCCGCAGCGGCTCAAGAGCTGGCTTGCGGCACATGCTGGCGTGGCGCGCATTGTGCTGGGCACCCGGATGGCCATTTTTGCCTCGCTGCCACGGCTCCAACTGATTGTGGTCGATGAAGAACACGACCCCAGCTACAAAAGTGGCGAGGGCGCACGCTACTCGGCACGCGACCTTGCGGTCTACCGCGGGCGACTGGAAGCGGCCAAGGTCGTTCTCGGGTCGGCCACGCCCTCACTGGAGAGCTGGTATTTGAGCCGCCCGGCCGAAGAAGGCGGGCGCTACCAGCGGCTGCACATGCCGAGCCGGGTCGGGCAAGTGAAGCAGTTGCCGCAGGTCCGCCGCGTCGACATGAACCACCAACCCCGCCATGCCGTGTTTTCAATGCCCCTGCTCAATGCCATCAGGGCGCGGGTGGCATGCGGCGAGCAATGCATGGTATTTTTGAATCGCCGAGGTTATGCACCGGTGTTGCATTGTGCCGACTGCGGCTGGAAGAGCGCCTGTCCCCACTGCAGTGCGTTTCGGGTCTTTCACAAGATTGACCGAACTCTGCGCTGCCACCATTGCGGCCTGACCGAACGGGTACCGCGCGCCTGTCCGACCTGCGGCAACGTCGATATTGCCCCAATCGGGCGTGGCACGGAGCGGCTCGAAGAACACCTCGCGGAGCTGCTCGCAGAGCTGCGCCGCCCCGGCACCGAAAGTACAGAGCACCCCGAGGGCCTGCCGGTGCGGGTGGCGCGCATTGATGCCGACACCACGCGCCTGAAGGGTACCCTGGAGGGCCAACTAGCGGCCGTCCACGCGGGTGAAGTCGATGTGCTGGTAGGCACCCAAATGATCGCCAAGGGGCACGACTTTCGGCGTATCACCCTGGTGGCTGCGGTCAATCCCGACGGCGCCCTGTTTTCCAGCGACTTCCGTGCCCCCGAGCGCCTGTTCAGCCTGCTGATGCAAGCCACGGGTCGCGCGGGCCGCGATGCGGCGCTAGGTGAACGCGCCGAAATGTGGATCCAGAGCTTTCAGCCCACCCATCCCCTGTACACAGCGCTCAAAAACCACGATTACCCGGGTTTTGCGGCGCAGCAACTGCAGGAGCGCCAACAAGCCAGCCTGCCACCGTTCAGCTCGCAGGCGCTGGTGCGGGCGGACGCCAAGACGCAGGACGCTGCGCAGGGATTTTTGAATGCAGCCCGCGCTGCGGTCAGCCAGGAGATGGTGCACTGGGAGGGCTGGGCAGAGGTGCTGAGTCAGGTCACGCTGTACCCTGCCGTGCCCATGGGCATCCAGCGCGTGGCCAATGTCGAGCGCGCCCAGATGCTCATAGAAAGCCCTTCACGCACAGCCCTGCAGCATTTCCTTGGTGCCTGGCAACCGGTCTTGCATGCGGTACGGCGCACACCCGAGGGCAGGGACGTGATCCGCTGGGCCATTGACGTCGACCCGCTGGCCATCTGAGATGCCGGGCGTTTGTCAGCGTAAAACCTGGAATTGAGCCCTAAATCTGGCCCAAATCGCTGCATTGGCTGCCTGCGCCCTGCCTATATTGGAGTCAGATGCCATTGTCTCCGGCACCCAGGAGGACACGATGTACGCCAGCCACTACCCTACCCACACACCCACCGCCACCGCCGTGCCCTGGGAACACAACCCCGACGACACCATCGTTGCAGAATCCGATTTCAAATGGCTGATGGCGGGCGAGGGCCACTGGGTAGACACGGCGCGCCTGCACCAGGATTCCGGTTACGCCCAGGTGTGTGTACAAACCGCCTTGCAGTCGACCTGTCCGGCGCTGCACCAACTGGCACATTGGTTTGAGCAGCCGATCGCAAGTTAACGCCCGATCACCAGCGTAACGGTGGCCGAAAAGCTCAGAAACGCCGCTGCGGTTGAGACCAGAATGATGCGGGCAATGCGACCATTGTCGGCACCAAAGCGCTCGGCTAGCAGCGACACATTGCTGGCACTCGGAAGCGCGGCAAGCAACACCAGCGCCGTCAGGGCTGACTGATCCAATGGAACCCCCAGTGCCATGGCCGCTGATCCGACCCACCACACCAGGATCGGGTGGATCAACAGCTTGATGGCCGCCACAGGTACGTATTCCTGCCAAGGCACGGCGCGCTGGGCACCCTGCAGGGCCAGCATTTGCGACCTGGCAAGCACCGCACCAATCGTGAACAAGGCCACGGGAGCCGCCGCGTCGGCCAGCAGGCCAATCGTTTGCATCAGCGGCTTGGGCAAACTCCATTGCAGGGCGGACGCCACCGCGCCCAGTACGATAGCCCATGGCAGCGGGTTGATAAAAACGCCTTTCAGTGCACTCTTGAGCGCCTGACCTGCCGATGCCCCGGCCCCGGCACTGCCCAGCCGTGACAGCGCAATACACACGGACGAGGTGTACACCATGTCAAGCAATACCACCAAAATCGCCGGCCCGGCCGCCTTGGGACCGAGCAACGCCACCAGCAACGGCACCCCCATGAATCCGGTATTGGGAAAGGCCCCCACCAGGGCACCAAACGCCGCATCATTCCAGCCCATGCCTGCGCGCAGGCTCATCAAAATCACCAGCGTGACGACCAGACTGGCGCACACCAGATACACCAGTACTGCGCCAGGATCGAGCAAATCTGCCACCGCAATCGATGCGCCAAAGCGAAACAGCATGCACGGCAACGCAAAATAAAGTACAAAACTGTTCAGCCCGGCGATTGACGACAGTGGCAACATGGCGCGCCTGGCCGCCACAAAGCCCAGCAACACCAAGGCAAAAAACGGAAAAGTGACACTCAAAACATTTCGCACCGCGCGATTGTCGCAGCGCTGCGCGCAATTCCGGCATTACCATCACGCTGTTTGTAAACTCTGATCTTAGGTTTTGTGAGGGGAATCCCCATGTTTCGGATAATTGGTCTGCTATTGATCGCCTTGTTGACGGCTTGCGCCGGACCCAAATACACCGTGGACGATGGACGCAAGGTCAACGAAGAATTGTTGGGCAATATCCGCGTTTACGGCGCGGGTGAAAAGGCGATCCGACCCGCCATTACCCGGTCTGCCGACCTGAAAGACCCGGTCTGCGACACTCAATGGGAGCTGCCATTTTCCGTTGCCTCCGCCTACGACCTCCCCGAGGATGACCGGGTGGCCTGGGTGCGGGCGCTGGGTGTGGACGAGCGCCTGACGGTGGTAGGTGCGGCAGCGAGTTCGCCGCTCAAAGTGCGCGACAAAATTCGGACGGTCGGCCGCCTGGAGACCGAAAACTCGGAGAAGATGCTGCTGGAACTGGCCGATTTGCGCGATGCCGGCAGGCCCTTTAACGTACAACTGGCCGACGGCAAAGGGGTCTTGGTAACGCCTTTCAAGGTCTGCCGGGGCTACACCCGGCTGGCACCACCGAACCTGCCCGCAACACAGGACTACCATTGGCTACTCAGCATGCACCCGCTGGAAATCGCCAGGGGCGACCTGACCGACGACGAAGCGCTGTGGGCCGTGTTATGGACCCAGGGCGTGTCCGAAGAAGGCGGTGCCCGCATGAAGACCTTCCACTACAGCACCAAGATTGCCGGCACGCTCTACAACCTGTTCACCATCGCCACCGGACTGAAGGGTGCCGCGATTGCCGCTGACGCCGCGATCCGGGCCGCGCAGTCGGCTGCGGCTGGCGCGGCCACCGAGTTGATCAAGCAACAGCTCATTGACCAGGCCTCATCCTTTGCTGCCGACAAGCTGCGCACAGAAATTACCAATGCCGCGAAATCGCTGACCCAGTCTCAGGTGGTCGGCGCCATGCAACAGGCGGCGGCCAATCGCGGCTCCTTGTCCGGCATCGCCTGGATTGCCGCCACTGTATTCGACAAGGCCGACACCTGGGCCTACCAGCGGCTCGAAAAGCTGGACGGCAACCCGCTGGCGGGGTTCTCATTGCACCAGAAGCTCATTGAGCGTGGCCTCACGGCCAACTCGATGGTGTTCGACCAAGAGCGTATGACATCGCTCAACACGCTGGCTACCGCACGCGGTCGCGGCGACGATGTGGTGGCGATCCTGGGTGGCCTGAAGCCCG
>JAIPCE010000278.1 GCA_021738345.1 Rhodoferax sp.
CGACGACAAGCTGCGTGCCAACATGGACGCTGCAGAATACAAGCACCTGGTGCTCGGCGGGTGCGACTCAAAGTGATGTGGAATCTTATTCCCTCGCCCCAGCGGGGCATAAGCGCTAACTTAAAATATCCCATTGTGCCACCCTTCACCGCGTCATTGATTGATTGATGAGGTGCCATGGATACGACATTTGAAAACGAAGGAGTCGACGCTGTATTGGAAAGGCATTTGGTTTCTGGCGAAATTTCCACAATTGCGTCGGACTGGATTGTGGTGACGGACCTGCTGCCGGCACATTGGCAAGCCAAGGCGAGTGAGCTCGGCGCGATACAAGGACGGATGCGGGGTTTTCGCGATGTCGAGTGCTTGTTGCGCGTCATGTTGACTCATCCGAGATTCCCCAGTTGACAGCGTGCCTGGGGTCGTTACTCCCCCTTGCAGGCAGTAGCCTGCGACGTCGTCGCGCCTACCCAGACACTCCACCAGCAGCCCAATCGGGCACGTCCAACTGAGGAATCTAGGTTCAAGCGGTGTCAGCCTGACCTGTGAAGCAAAGTAAGTCCACGCGTGCACGCCTTTCCTTTGCGCGTAGCAGTCAGGGAAAGCCTACGTGCAGACAAGTCGCAACCATCTCCTTGGCATGAAAAAATTTCTTTCGCCAAGCCGGTTGATCCCTGTAGCTCACCAGCACCGGGCCAAGGAGTTCTTGATATCGCCCAAAGCATGGGACACAGCCACACGTTTGGCCTGCTCGCCCTGCCCGGTTCGGCAGAATGAAAAAAGAAGGGGTGCCAGAGCGCGTTTATCGCCAGCGTTGACCGATCGCTCAAAAAACCCGGCGGCTTCCAGCACCTCGCCCCTTGCCAGCGCATCCGCGCCCAGAACGTAGGCCACAGCGGCGTCCAGGCTGGCGCTATTGGCCCGGGCGATGGCAACCTCACGCCGGCTGGTGCCTAAAAGCCACAAAATGGGGGTCTCCAGGCCAGGGTACTTCAGCACCTGCGCCATCATCTGCAAACGCAAGCCTTTTTCAGCAATGTCCGCGGGCACGTTGACGGCCTGATTCAGCACAAAATAGTTTGCGTCGGCCAGGCGCAGTTCTGCCGGCCAGAAGCGGGCCACCCACTCAGATGTGCGAAAGTTCCTTGATGTCTGGGCCGGGTTCATCCAGGCGTCGTAAAACTGCTGATCCGCGGCCACGGGTACCCCTTGCGAATAACGCTTCGGAAAGTTGTCTGTCAGCGCTGCCGTAGTTGTCAATTGCGCCCTGATCTGGCGAGAGTCGGCCATGAAAGTGGCCCCCAGTGTCTCGGGACGCTCCAGCCCCAGTTCCTGCAACGCCTGCAATGTAACGGGGTCGCGCCACTGGGCCGTAAACTGATCAAGACGGGCGGGCGTTTTGGCCCCCCGGCTACCGGTCATCATCCAGTTGAGTCCGTAGCCACCCCACAACCCACAGTCAGCAAACGCATTGCAGAAGCCTTTGAGAATGGCGCGCGCATCCGCCGCCGTCATGTTGTGCACCGGCAGCCAATAGGTTGCCAAGCCGCCCTCAGTCAGCCGGTCGTGGATCAGGCGGAAATACTCTTCGGTGTAGAGGCTGATCACGCCCGGGGCGCGCGGCGGTGGCGGCTCCGAGGTGATGAGATCAAAACGCTGGTTGGTGGCCTGCAAAAAATAGCGCCCGTCATCCACATGCACCCTGACCCGGGGATCTGCCAGCGGGTTGCTGGCATCCGGATAAGGCACGCCGGCATGGTTGAGGATGTCGCGCGAAATATCGACCATATGGATTTCGCGCAAGGAGGCCAGTTGCGTCAGGCTCTTGGCGGTGTTTCCCAAACCGTAGCTGATCAGCAAGGCCGATTGCAGCGAGGGATGAACTGCCGCCGGCCAGTGGGCATAGAGGCCCATGTAACGGCGGCTGCCGGGCTGCGAATCGGACATTGAAAAACCGTTGGTCATCAACCGATACGACACTGGCTGCCCCTGCCAGTCGCGCTGCAAATATTGCAGGGTTTCAGTGAGACCCTCACGCGTGGCCACGGTACGCGACCCCTCGCTGGTTCTGAACTTTTCACTGGCAGCATCCAGGTGCGTCTGCATCCGGCCAAACGGAAACAGGATCACGGCGCAACCCAATGCAATCGCCATGGCCCCATGCGCCGCCCGCAAGGCGCGTTTGTGGGGAATGCCCAGCGCTGCGCCTACACAGAGAAAAACCACGCCATAAACGCAGCTCAGGGCCCAGATCGATTGTTCGACACCCAGGCCGGGCAGCAGCACAAAAGCGGCCACCAAGGCCCCCAGCATGGCACCGGTGGTGTTGGCGGTGGTGAGTGCAGCGGCGGCTTCCACGTCCGTGCCGGTGGCCTGATGCAGCGCCTGCCCCAAAAAAGTGAACAAGGCACCAGAGGCCAGCGCCGAGGGAAACATCAAAAGAAAAGAGAGCCAGGCGATGGTACCGGTGTTCACATGCCAGCTGTTGGCACCCACGCGGGCATCAAACAGGCTGTAGGACAGCACCATCAACAGGCCGCACAGCCCAGCCAGCGTGATTGCCAGGTTCAGGTGCCCTGGCCAGCGGTTCAAAAAAATGCCCGCCAGCAGACCGCCCAGGCCAATGCCGCCCAGTACCACTGCCAGCATCACCACAAAGCTGGCGTCGGTGTCGAGAAAAAACAGGCGCAAAAACCGGAACCACAGCACCTCGGCACCCAAGAGCGCAGCACCAGCCAACCCACTGGCCAGCAGCACCAGCCAGACTTGCCATGGGTAGCGTTGGCGCGCACCGGTTGTCGACATGCTTGCCGTGCCTGGCGCCGCGGCCAGACTGACGCGCTCCATCAGGAACAGACTGAGCGCTGCAGCCAGCCCGTTGAGCAGCGCCGCGCTGACGCCCGTGCCCAGCAAACCAAAGGCCTCGATCAGAAAAACCTCGCCCGCCAGTGCGCCCACCATCGCACCCAGCGTGTTGAAGCCGTAAAGGTAACCCAACGCCTTGCCAAAGCCGGTTTTCTCTCGGCAAAGTGCCATTACCAGCAGTGGCAACGTGGCACCCATGGCCGTGGTCGGAATCATCAGCAACAAAAACACCAGGGCCACCCGAAGCGGTGTGCTCCACCAGGAGCCCTGGTCAATCGGACCCAAAAACGGGGCTAGCTGGCTCGCCAATGCAGGTAACACAGCCACCAGCACCAGACCGGTGACGCCAATCAGAATCTCGAGACGCACATAAGTGAGCAGCGGGTTTCGCACGCGCTGACCCGTGCGCCCGGCCAGCAGGTTGCCCAGCGCCAGCCCGCCCATATAGGCCCCCAACGTGATTGAACTGGCCCAGACGCTGTTACCAAAACTCAGCCCGGCACCACGAAACCACAAGGTCTCAAACAGCAAAGCCGCCGCGCCTGAGAGCAAAAAGATGAGGCAGAGAATGGGCAGCAGCATTTGCAGCGGAGTTGTCAGTCAGGTCTTGAGGGTTGCGAGCAGGTCGACACACCCCATCCACTCGGCCTTGGGCCGACCTGTGTGCTTCATGACGAATTCCGCCACGAAATCCAAGGAGCGGGGCCGTTCGCTCTGATTTACGTCGTGCTTTGCGGATGGAAAAATGAACCACATGAAGCCAAGTATGGCACGGCTCATGGGTGCAAAAGCCGCCAGAATGCACGCCGTTGCGCGCTGATAGGCAACATCCAGGCTTGCCTACGAACAAACTTGTGTTGGCCCTCGCACCTGTCCGCAGAATTGGCCAGCGACAGGTGTAATCACACCAAACACCCGGAGTTGCCCGCCCATTGCAATATAGGGTTTGGTGAGGTTCTCAGACGCAATGAATCGTGCTGTTTTGGCGCTATATCCGGCCCTCACGGCGGCGGCGCCGCCGTTACCGTCGATCAAGAACTCGTCGACAAAACGCGCCTGCCTTGCGGTCAAATTTGGGGTCTGCATGGTGCCTATATTTTAAGCACTTAGCGGAGTTTTGTAACCGAAATTAAGAACGTACTCCCGGTTGAGACGGCACGGCCACATTGATAATGGCAGCGACCAAGCTATGAGATGCGAATTGACCATCCCAACAGACATGACACACACAAAACCCATACCAGAACACCCGATTGCGGTAGTAGGGCTTGCCGATGAAGACGACTGCATGGCAGACGCGATGGTGACGGTGGAGATAGCATCGGAACAACTGGCCGTCCCATTTGCACAACTCAAATGCCTGTCAGAAGAGGAATACACTCGGCAGGCCGTGGAGGATTGGCACTACTGGGTCGGGCGGGGCTATCAGTACTGATCCCCATGACAACGACTAAACGTCTCAAGCCCGGCGGCAAGGTCACCCTAAAGCTTTCGATGGAGCAAGTTGATCTCATTGTCGAAAAGACGCTAATCGACGACCACCTCCTGGAATCCATCCACACCGCAAGAGTATGGGACGGCATTGTTTTAGCAAAGAGCAATTGAATCATGATGAAAGAAGCGCAGACGCTGACCATTACCGCCAGCGACCATCATCGCTTCAAGGCAACTCTCTATCCCACGGCTGATCCGGGCGCACCGATCCTGATCTTTCAGTCTGCCCTCGGCACTCCCGCCAAGGTGTATCGCCACTTCGGGGCAGAAATGGTGAAACATGGGATACAGGTCTGTGCTCCTGACTGGCGTGGCATCGAAAGCAGTTCTGTACGCGCTGGTCGAAGCAGCGATTTCGGTTACCGGCAACTGGTAGAGCTTGATCTGCCTGCCCTGATTGCAGCGGTTCGTCAGCGCTTTCCGCACTCTCTCATATGGCTTGGGGGACATAGCCTTGGTGGGCAATTGTCTTTGCTCGGCGCTGCAGCTAACCCAGAAGCCATCTGCGGTGTTGTCCTGATTGCCAGTGGCACCGTCCATCTGCCGTGCTACCAAGGAAAATTGCGCTTGGGGGTACGTTTTCTGACGACTCTATCCGACATCATATGTCCTGTCCTCGGATACTTTCCAGGCTCGCGGATTGGATTTGGAGGCAGAGAGGCAGCGGGGGTAATGCGCGACTGGAGCCATGTTGCTCGAACTGGCGAATACCGCCCGCTTGGATCAGCGTTGGACTATGAGGCGCTGATGCGATCCCTCAGCGTCCCAGTACTGGCAGTCACATTTGCCGCCGACGCGTGGTCACCTGCCCTCGCAGCCAAAGGATTGCTAAACAAGGTGGCCGACCGCACACAAACTCACTTGGTCTGGAGCGCCGCCGACACCTCTGGAGTCGCACTGGATCATTATTCTTGGCTAAAACGACCCGACCTGGTGGCTCCTGCGGTGGCAAAATACATGCGCAAGTCGACCCCATGACCTTTAAACAGGGAATCAGGTCTGGCATTACGCCCTGAGGGAATTACAGCCAGACCCCGCTGTGCGGCATCTCGATCCGCTGCACAGCATTGCCACTGGGCAAGAATGCCTCGATCACGATGCTGAGGACGGATACGAAGATACTGACGAAGAAGGCCGTCCAGAATCCGGAAACTTTAAACCCCTTCACGAGACCGGACACCATCAGGATCATCAGGGCATTGATCACCAGCAAGAAAAAGCCGAAGGTCACAAGCGTCAATGGCAGCGTCAACACAATCAGCAGAGGCTTTACCACTGCATTGGCGAAGCCCAGCAGCAGCGCGGACACAACCAGGCTCAACGTGTCGGCAAACCTGACGCCCTCGAAGATGCGACTCGCAACCCAAAGCGAAACCGCTGTGATGCCCCAGTGAAGCAGAAAAGGTCTTAGTTCATCAAACAATTCGGCGGTCCCAGCACGTGTGAAGGACGCAATATACCAATTGGGTCTCCGTACGCCCCCGGGATGCCAAACACTGGATATAGTGGCCAGATCGAACTGAAATCGACACCTGACCCTCAAAACCACATCTATGAATCCATTGACACTACTTTCCCACAGTGACTCTGGCCAGTTGTGGTCATCTGCTCCAAGTGATGACGCATCATTTGACATTGCGCAGGCTTACTGCTCTGCACTCGCCGTGCGCGACCTGCGTATCGCCCGTGGAGAAGTCCCACGCGGTTTCAAGGTTGGATTCACCAACCGCAACATCTGGCAGCGCTATGGTGTCTTTGGGCCGATTTGGGGCACCGTTTATAGCTCTACCCTCAGCTTCTGCGAAGGGGAAGGCACCATCGCGCTTAAATGTACCAGCCAGCCCCGTCTGGAGCCGGAAGCGGTGTTTGGCATCCGCACTACGCCGCCTCCAGATGCGTCGCTGGGTGACCTGTTTGACGCTTTGGAGTGGGTAGCCCCCGGATTCGAGATCGTCCAATCTCACCTTCAGGATTGGAAATTCAAGGCAGCAGATACCGTTGCCGATGGTGGCTTGCATGCGCGTTTGCTGGTGGGCACGAAAGTACCTGTTCGTGACATTGCTTCCAATGCCACTCAACTGAATGACACCCTGGCCGCAGCGCGAGTTAACTTGATGCAGGGTGAAAAAACGCTGGAGAGTGGCTTCGGTGTAAATGTTCTTGACGGCCCCCTGCTGGCCCTGCAGTACTTC
>JAIPCE010000279.1 GCA_021738345.1 Rhodoferax sp.
GCTGCGCCCAGTGGTGCAGCGCGGCGGCCAGTGGCTAATGGTGGATGACGACCGCTACCCCTTTGCCCCCGGAGAGGTGCCCCAAATGCGCCGCGTGCGTTTTCGCACCCTGGGCTGCTGGCCGCTCACTGCGGCGATAGAGTCAGATGCCACTACGCTGGACGAAGTCATAGCCGAAACGCTTGGCGCCCGCGGCTCTGAGCGCGAGGGGCGCTTGATAGATTCAGACTTGCCGGGGTCGATGGAGAAGAAGAAACAGGAGGGGTATTTCTAATGGAAACCCTACGCTTTATTACCTGTGGCAGTGTGGACGACGGCAAGAGCACACTGATTGGCCGCTTGCTGTACGAGAGCAAGGCCATTTTTGATGACCAGTTGGCCGCCTTGATTAAAGACTCGGCGCAATACGGCACCCAGGGTACCCAGATGGACCTCGCCCTGCTGGTGGACGGCCTGCAAGCCGAGCGCGAGCAGGGCATCACCATAGATGTGGCCTACCGGTTCTTTACGACAGATGAGCGCCGCTTTGTCGTGGCCGACACACCCGGCCACGAGCAGTACACGCGCAACATGGCCACCGGGGCATCTACCGCCAGCCTGGCTGTGATCTTGATCGACGCGCGCAAGGGCGTGCTGGTGCAAACCCGCCGCCACAGCCGCATCGTGGCCATGATGGGCATCAGGCACGTGGTGCTGGCGGTGAACAAGATGGACTTGGTGGGGTTTGATGCGGCTACCTTCTATGCAATAGTGGCCGACTACCGTGCGTTTGCTGCTGACCTGGGCTTTGCCAGTTTGCAAGTCATACCGTTGTCTGGCTTGACCGGTGACAACGTGTTGGAACCCAGCCCCAACATGCCCTGGTACACCGGCCCCATGCTGATGCAGTACCTCAACACCGTAGACACGCGCAGCACCCAGGCGCAGGGGGCATTTCGCATGCCGGTGCAGTGGGTGAACCGGCCCAACCTGGACTTCAGGGGCTTTTGTGGTCGCATTGCCGCCGGCCCAATGCACCCGGGCGACGCGGTGCGGGTGCTGCCGTCGGGTGTGCAAACGCACGTTAAAGCGGTGTGGCTGGGGTTTGAGGCAGTGGCTGAGGCACAGGCGGGTGATTCAGTCACCATCACGCTGGCGGACGAGGTGGATGCCAGCCGGAGTGATGTGCTGGTGGCAGCCAGCGCCCCGCCCGAGGTGGCCGACCAGTTTGAGGCCAGGTTGCTGTGGATGAGCGCGCACGCCCTGGCCCCTGGGCGCCAATACCTGATGAAGCATGCCTGCAAAGAGGTAAGTGCCACAGTGTCCAATCTAAAGCACCGCGTTGATGTCAACACCGGTGCCCATTTGGCCGCCACCAAGCTTGACCTCAATGAGATTGGTTTGGTCCACCTTTCCACCAACGCCCCACTGGTGTACGAGCCCTATGCCGTCAGCCAGGTTTTGGGCAGCTTTATTCTGATAGACAAGCTGACGTTTGAGACCGTGGGCGCCGGCATGATCGAATTTGCCCTGCGCCGGGCCAACAACATCCATTGGCAGGCGCTAGAGATCAACAAGGCCGCCCGTGCCGCCCAAAAGCACCAAACCCCGCGCTGTATTTGGTTTACCGGTTTGTCGGGGTCGGGCAAGTCTGCAATCGCCAATTTATTAGAAAAGCGCCTGTCTTCTGAGGGCCGCCACACTTATCTGCTGGATGGCGACAACGTGCGCCACGGCCTCAACCGTGATCTGGGTTTTACCGAGGCCGACCGGGTGGAAAACATCCGCCGCGTGGCCGAAGTGGCCCGGCTGATGGTGGATGCCGGGCTGATCGTGCTGGTGAGCTTTATCTCCCCCTTTGCCGCCGAGCGTGCCATGGCCCGCAGCCTGTTTGCGCCGGGGGAGTTTGTAGAGGTGTTTGTCGACACGCCTTTTGACGACTGCGCCCGCCGGGATGTGAAAGGCCTGTACGCCAAGGCGCTGCGCGGCGAGCTAAAAAACTTCACCGGCCTGGACAGCCCGTATGAGGCACCCGCTAACCCAGATGTGCGTTTGCTGGCCGGGCAAAAATCTATAGAGATGTGTTTGGAAGATTTGCTGAATGCATTAGGCTAATAATAGCCGCCAGTGGCCATCGCTAAAGTTTTTGACAAAAGGGAAAACATGAAAATCACCATCGCCGGAACCGGCTACGTTGGCTTGTCGATAGCCGTCTTGCTGTCCCAAAGCCACGAGGTGGTGGCACTGGACATCGTCCCGGCCAAGGTGGCCATGCTTAACGCCCGCCAAAGCCCGATTGACGATGCAGACATTTCCCACTACCTGGCCCACAAACCTCTAAACCTGCGTGCCACGCTGGACAAGGCAGACGCCTATGCGGGCGCAGACTTTGTGGTGATAGCAACACCCACCAATTACGATCCGCAAACCAACTTTTTCAACACCGGCGCGGTCGAGGCGGTGATTCAAGATGTGATGGCGCACGCGCCCGGCGCGGTGATGGTGGTTAAAAGCACGGTGCCGGTTGGCTTTACCGTGCAGATGCGGGCCAAGTACGGCACCGACCGTTTGCTGTTTTCGCCAGAGTTTTTGCGCGAGGGTAAGGCGCTGCAAGACAACCTGTACCCCGGTCGCATTGTGGTGGGGGGCGATGTGGGTGGGGCTGCGGCGGTGTTTGCTGAGCTGCTGCGCAGCGCATCGTTAAAACCGGATGTGCCGGTGTTGCTGACCAACTGCACCGAGGCCGAGGCCATCAAACTCTTTGCCAACACCTATCTGGCCATGCGCGTGGCTTACTTTAATGAACTAGACAGCTATGCCGCCAGCCGCGGCCTGGACACCCGCCAGATCATTGAGGGCGTGTGCCTGGACCCGCGCATTGGCAGCCATTACAACAACCCCAGCTTTGGTTACGGCGGCTATTGCCTGCCCAAGGACACCAAGCAGTTGCTGGCCAATTACCAAAACGTGCCGCAAAATTTGATCAATGCCATTGTGCAGAGTAACAGCACACGTAAGGATTTTGTGGCGTTTGACATTTTGAAGCGTTTGGAAGACATTCGCGGCGAGGGCACCGCTCCAACAAATACCGTGGGCGCCGCTCAGACGGAGATCGCAGTTGGAGCGGCGACCCCGGTGGTTGGCATATACCGCCTGATCATGAAGGCCGGCAGCGACAATTTTCGGGATTCATCCATTCAGGGCATCATGAAGCGCATCAAGGCCAAGGGCATCGAGGTGGTGGTGTTTGAGCCCATGCTGCCCGAGGCCAGCTTTTTTGGCTCCCGCGTTATCACAGACTTGGCGGCGTTCAAGCAAGCAGCCGATGTGATCGTGGCCAACCGGCGGGTGGCCGAGCTGGATGATGTGGCGGGCAAGGTGTATACGCGGGATTTGTTTGGGGGGGATTTCTGAACTGTTAGACAAACTGCAAAGTAGCCAAATCGCTTTGGGCGCAGACCGATGGCGCTTGATGTTTCCGGCATAATTCAAAAATTCTTATTTCTGCCGGAAACAAAATGAAACCCTTATCTAACCAGCAGCGTCTTCACCAAGTCAACAGCGAACAGCTTTATGAGAACTATCGCTCGACTCAGGGGCACTGGGCAGCTTACGTCTATGGCATGCGATGGAAGACCATACGCGGTAAGGAATACCTTTTCAAAGATCGTGACAGGCGGGGCAACGGCAAGTCTCTGGGGGCTAGGTCAGCAGAAACTGAGGCCGTGCTGGCTTCATTTCAGGCAGGGCGAGTTGTGTCGCAAGAGCGCTTGCAGTTGGTGACTGAAAAGTTGCAAGAGCAAGCCAGACTGAACAAAGCCTTGAGGCTTAATCGTGTGCCCACCGTGATTGCACGCGTGTTGCGCGAGCTGGACGCGGCCGGGCTTCATGATGATTTCACGGTGATTGGCACTCAGGCCTTGTATGCTTACGAGGCCGCAGCAGGCGTGCATTTCATTCTTGAACTGCTGGCTTCGGGGGATGTGGACATGCTCTACGATGCCCGAAAGAAATTAACCGTCGTGTCAGAAAAGCTAGATGGCAAGGGCTTGCTGGGCTTGCTGAAGAAGGCAGACCGTACTTTTGAGTGCATTCGGGAAAACGGCTACCGCGCTGCGAACGCAGGTCAATTCATGGTGGATTTGGTGGTGGCGCCAAGCGGCATGTACACGCCAGCGGGTGTGACCTTTGCAAAAGCTGACTTGGTGGCAACCGAGGTGCCTGGTTTGCAGTGGTTGTTGAATTCGCCCAAGCTTGACACCGTGGCGATTGATGAAAATGGCTGGCCCGTGCCCATGCGGGTGCCCGACCCGCGTGCGTTTGCTTTGCACAAGGCGTGGCTTTCAGGCCAGGTGTCGCGCGAGCCGCTGAAAAAGCCCCGTGACCTAGACCAAGCCAAGGCGCTTGCCCAAGTGGTTGAAGCGCATCTGCCACATCTGTCATTTAAAGATACGCTGACTTCGTTGCACGGTGATGTCCGTCAAATGTTGCCTTTGCTGAAACTATCAATATGAAGGAACATGTGACCCCATGAAATCACCATCGTCGGCACCGGTTATGTGGGCTTGTCACTGGCTGTGTTATCGCGCAGATGTGGGCCAGGTACGGCACAGACCGTTTGCTGTTTTCACCCGAGTTTTTGCGCGAGGGCAAGGCGCTGCAAGACAACCTGTACCCGAGCCGGATTGTGGTGGGCATCTACCGCCTGATCATGAAAGCGGGCAGCGACAATTTTCGGGATTCATCCATCCAGGGCATCATGAAGCGCATCAAGGCCAAGGGCATCGAGGTGATGGTGTTTGAGCCTATGCTGCCCGAGGCCAGCTTTTTTGGGTCACGCGTCATCACGGACCTGGCAGCGTTCAAGCAACAGGCCGATGTGATCGTGGCCAACCGCACGGTGGCGGAGCTGGATGATGTGGCGGACAAGGTTTACACGCGGGATTTGTTTGGCGGGGATTATTAGGTGCAGCAAAACGAGCCTGCATATCGGGTGCGTCACTCAAACTGCTTTTGTTAAAATGATCTCTTTATTAGAACGAATGACCTCCTTTGAAGAACGATTTACTGGGTCAAGTTTTGTTTCCACTTCAGTACCGACGCCGCTTGCTGGCGGTGCTGTGGATGCGAGCAGGTCAGTGGTTTCACTTGCGTGAGTTGGCGCGCCTAACAGCCGCAGCCTCGGTCGGCTCGGTCAAAAAAGAGTTGGATACGCTGGCCGCTGTAGGCCTGCTTAAGGTTCGCAAAGTGGGAAATCAGACCCAGTTTTGTGCCAATGCAGAGCATCCGGTGTACCCAGACCTGATGGGTTTGGTACACAAAAGCATTGGGCTGGTGGACGTACTGCGCGCAGCCTTGGTACCACACTCAGAACAAATAAATGCGGCGTTTGTTTTCGGATCCATAGCACAGGGCACAGAAGGCCCGCACAGTGATGTGGATGTGCTGATCTTGGGCGATGTAGGCTTTGGCACTGCAGTTAATGCCTTGTATGACACCCAGAAGACCTTGGGACGTGAAGTCAACCCAAAGGTGATGACGCTGGCAGAGTGGTCTAGTCGCAAGGTGGCGGGCAATAGTTTTGTTCAAGACGTGTTGGGCAAGCCCAAACTTTGGATTATGGGGGTCGAAAATGAGCTCTGACCCTCTTGGTAATTTACATCGCATCGGGTTGCTGGACGTGGTGACACCATCGCCAGAACTGCGCACGCGAATGCTTGCAGCCGCCCAAAGCAGGTTAACCGATGCCCTGCGTTGCGAGAATAGCCCAGAGACCCGCTTTGACTGTGCCTACACAGCGATTCGTGCCGTGGCCGATGCAGCTTTGCTGTCGCATGGCTTCAGGACATCCACCAGTAAGCCTGGCCATCACCAAACCAGCTTGCAGTGTTTGGCGCATACGATGGGCGTAGCGCCTACCGTTATTCGGGTGCTTGATGGACTCAGAAAACAGCGCAACCTCAGCGACTATGACGGTGATTCTGTGAGTCAGTCAATGCTTGATGAATGCATTGAGCAAGCACGTAAACTGCTGGCCTTGGGCACTGAAAAGTGGTCTTGATGCTTGCCGCTGATGATGAGCGCTTGATCCTAAACTCCTCAATTGACCGCTTACTTTTTTATGTAACTCCGCATGAAAACTCACTTTATTGGCTTTAGGGCATCACCATTTGGGTGACAGTGCTACGTGCCCGATTGAGGAATCTAGGTTCAAATAAGTTGATATGGACTCATTGAAATTTCCAGAGCATTGGCAAAACTGTCCGCCACAGGAGGCAGATGTGTGCAGCGGTGCTTATTTTCGGGTGGGGCAAGGTCACCCGCCTACTTCAGTCGACTTTCGCTCACAGGATGAATTGGGGCGCGCGCTACGGGGCGACCAGTGCCTACGCGTTGGGCTGTCGATGCTTCGTGTCCCTCCGGCAAATCCGCATGAATTAGGTACAACGTTTCGATAGGGTGGGAAATAGGACGATTATTTGCATTTAGGCCTTGCGTTCCGTCCCCATCTCCGCTACGCTCGAGCTAATGTCCGCCACCCC
>JAIPCE010000280.1 GCA_021738345.1 Rhodoferax sp.
CCGACATTTTTGACTACATCAGCGCCGACAACCCGTTGGCTGCTATTCGGATGGATGAGCTGTTTGACGAGGCAGCAGCCCGGGTGGCAGCGCATCCGCTGATGGGGCGCAAGGGCAAAATCCCTGGCACGCGCGAGCTGGTTGCGCACGAGAGCTATCGGCTGGTGTATGAGACTGATGAGCAAACGGTGTGGATTCTGGCACTGGACCATACCGCCCGTTTGTGGCCCCCAGAGAAGCGCTAAAAATAAAGGGAGAAGGCAGTCAATGGCTAAAAAAGACTATTCCGAAGACCTGCTGATACAGGCACCCACCGCTGAGTTTTTGGAAAAGCAACTGGGCTGGACATCGGTCTTCGCGCATGACGACGAGGATTTTGGGCCGAACAGTTTGCTGGGTCGCCATTCTGACCGCGAGGTTGTGTTGACACGGGAAGTGGATGCCGCCCTGCGCCGCCTGAACCCCGGTTTATCAGAAGATGCCTACGTGCAGGCGCTTGCGGTGGTGGCCATGGACGATGTGACCAAGACCCTGGTGCAGGTCAACGAGGAGAAATACAAGCTGCTACGCGATGGTGTGCCAGTGAAGGTGCGCGACGGCGCCGGTGTGCTGGTGGATCGGCGGCTTCAATTGATCGACTTCTGCGACGCGACGAAAAACAGCTTTCTGGCGGTGCGCGAACTGTGGGTGCGTGGCAGACTTTGGTTGCGCCGCCCGGATGTGATCTGCTTCGTCAACGGTCTGCCACTGGTATTTATTGAACTCAAGCGCTTTGAAGTTCATGTGGACAGTGCCTACAAGAAAAATTACAGCGATTACCTTGACACCATTACCCACCTGTTCCACTGGAATGCGCTGATCGTGATCTCCAATGGACACGATGCCCAGTTTGGTTCGCTCACCTCCGGTATGGAACATTTTTACCGCTGGAAGCGACTCGATGAAGATGACGCAGAGCCCACAGCGGATCAGCCCTTGTTGCCCATTTTGCTGGCTGGCATGCTGGAGAAATCCCGGCTGCTGGACATTGTGGAAAACTTCATCGTGTTTGATGCCAGTGATGGCAGCACGCAAAAAATAGTAGCGCGTAACCACCAGTATTTAGGCGTGAACCGGGTGATTGATCGCTTGACCTCGGTAGCCCCCACCATTGCGGCCGAGGTGATCGCTGGTCAGTTGGGCGTGTTTTGGCATACGCAAGGCTCCGGCAAGTCGTATTCGATGCTGTTTTTGACCGAGAAAATTCACCGCAAGCTCTCAAGCAGTTACACCTTTGTGGTGATTACCGACCGAAGCGAGCTGGACGACCAGATTGCGTCCACCTATACCAACACCGGTCGCGCCAACAGCAAGACAGATCAGGCTAAAAGCGGCGACCAGTTGCGCCGGATGCTGCGTGACCAAAACCGGCGCTATGTTTTTGCACTGGTGCAGAAGTACCGGGAACAGATTTCTGAGGCGTATTCGGAGCGTGGCGATATCGTGGTCATCTCAGATGAAGCGCACCGCACGCAATATGGGCGTTTGGCGCTGAACATGCGCAAGGCGTTGCCCAGAGCAAAATTCATTGGCTTCACCGGCACGCCTTTGATAGAGGCATCAGAAAAGCAACTGACACGACAGGTGTTTGGTGACTACGTCTCGATTTACGATTTTCAGCGTGCGGTGGCAGACAAGGCAACGTTGCCGCTGTTTTATGAAAACCGGGGTGAAAAGCTGAAAATTGTGGATGCGACGGTAAATGATCGCATTGCCAAGCGCATTGATGTAGCCCGTCAGACCGCCACGATGGATGACCCGTGGACAGAGGAAAAAGAAGAAAAACTCTACCGCGAGCTGGCACGGGACTATCCGATTTTGACTTCACCAACCCGGCTGGACAAAGTGGCGCAAGACTTGGTTGACCACTACCACCAGCGTTGGCGCGTCGTTGAAAACGGGGGTGGCAAGGCGATGATGGTGTGCTTGGACAAGATTACCTGCGTCAGGATGCACGATTTGATTGTGGCCAAGTGGCAGGAAAAGATCAAACTGCTGGAAACCGGCGTAACTTCTGACGAGATACTGTTCGCCAGCAAAGGCAAATTGCCTGACAAACTACTGAAGTTGCGCCGGGAACACGTGGAGTGGATGAAGGCCACTGAGACTTGTGTGGTGGTTTCGCAAGAACAAGGTGAGGTGGCAGATTTCAAGAAGTGGAGCAACTTTTTGGGCGAGCCACTCAATATTGAGCCGCATCGTGAAAAAATGGTCAAGCGCAAGCTGGAGCTTGAGTTCAAAAAGCCTGATCATCCCTTTCGGATTGCTATTGTGTGTGCGATGTGGCTGACCGGCTTTGATGTGAAGTGCTTGGCCACCTTGTACCTCGACAAGCCGATGAAGGGCCACACCCTGATGCAGGCCATCGCTCGGGTCAACCGGGTCGGCGGTGGCAAGAAACACGGCTTGATCATCGATTACAACGGGATGCTGAAAAGCTTGAGGCAGGCGCTGGCCACTTTCGCGCAGGGAGATCGCAAAGGCAGCGGCGAGAAAGACACCGTGCGTGATGACAGCGAAGCCCTGGCCGAATACGCTGCCAGTCTGACCCAGGCACAAGAGTTTCTGGCTGGGTTGGGGTTTGAGACAGATGGTCTGATTGCTGCAACCGGTTTCGAAAAGCAGAAACAAATATTGATCGCAGTCAATTTGCTATGTGAAACCGATGAGCGTCGCAAGACATACGAGGTCATCGTGGAGGACGTTCAGGCCCGCAATCGTGGCTTGTTTCCCCATCCGGGCCTGTTCGCCTATGACGCACTGGAAAACGCGGTTGGCGCAATTTACAACAAATTGCAGGATGCGCGTGAGTCACCCGATGTGAGTGCATTGCTTCAGTCACTTTATCAGGTGGTTGATACGGCCTTGACCACTGACAGTACTGCGGCTCGTTTGGTCGCCAATCAGCAATACAACTTGTCGAACATTGATTTCGCCCGGTTGCGCGCTGAATTTGAACGTACGCCTTACAAAAACGTGGTGATCCTGAATCTGAAAGAGCAGATTGAAAAGCGCTTGGCCATGATGCTGGCCCGCAACCCGACTCGCGTTGACCTTTATGAGCGCTACCAGGAAATTGTGAAGGATTACAACAAAGACAAAGATGCCGCCGAAATCCAGAAGGTGCTCGATGACTTGACCGCCACCATGGGTTCTCTGGATGAAGAAGGCAAGCGCTACCTGCGCGAGGGACTGCAAAACGAAGACCAACTGGCCGTTTTTGATCTGCTACAAAAGGAATCGTTGAGTAAAGGTGAACGCGAGAGCGTCAAGAAAATTGCGATTGACCTGCTGGCAAAGCTCAACAGTGGGCAGATTCAGATACAGCGGCTCAGAGAAATGGCCACCGTGCAAGCCCGGGTGAAGGCCGAGATCATCAAACATCTTTTTGCCAATTTACCCCCTGATGTTTACGCTGCGGACGAAATCAGCTTGAAGGCCAATGTGCTGTTTGCCCACATTTATACGGCTGGATTGGGTGAGGGATCGAGGGTGTATCACTGATATGAGCAAGAACAAACCACCGCAGTCTCCCAAGAAAAACGAGGTCTCACTTGTCCGTTCATCGGCGGCTGAATATCTGACCTTTATTGCATCCAGCGGCCAGGGTGGCATCGAGGCGGTGTATGCCGACGAAAACGTCTGGCTCACTCAGAAAATGATGGGGGTGCTCTATGCTGTTGAAACCCAGACCATCAACTACCACCTGAAAAAGGTGTTTACTGACAGTGAGTTGGAGGAAGATTCAGTTATTCGAAATTTTCGAATAACTGCCGCCGACGGTAAAAGCTACAGCACCAAGCATTACAAGCTCGCAGCGACCATTGCTGTCGGACACAAAGTCAATTCTGAGCGTGCTGTGCGGTTCCGCAAATGGGCGAACACTATCATCGAGTCGTTCACCATCAAGGGCTACGCGATGGATGACGAGCGCCTGAAAAATGGTGGCTCGATCCTCAACAATCAATATTTTGAAGAGCAGTTGCAGCGCATCCGGGAAATCCGTCTGTCCGAGCGCAAGTTTTATCAAAAGATCACCGACATTTACGCCACGTCGATTGACTACGATGTCACGGCCCAGGCCACCAAGCGCTTTTTTGCCACCGTCCAAAACAAACTGCACTGGGCCATTCATGGTCAGACGGCAGCGGAAGTCATGTACCAGCGTGCCGATGCCGAAAAAGATCATATGGGCTTGCCCACCTGGAAGGACGCACCCAAGGGGAAAGTCCAGAGATTCGACGTGGTCGTCGCCAAGAACTATCTGACCGAAAACGAGATCGCACAATTGCAACGGCTGGTGTCTGCCTATTTGGACGTGGCCGAGAGTATGGCGCTGCGACAAATCCCGATGACGATGCAGGATTGGGAGTCTCGGCTGAACCGGTTCATTGAAGCGACAGACCGGGAAGTTTTGCAGGATGCCGGAAAGGTCAGTGCTGAGATCGCCAAGAGCTTTGCCGAAAGCGAGTTCGAGATATACCGCATCGTTCAGGATCGGTTGTTTGAGAGCGACTTCGACAGGCTGATCAGGCAAATCGAAATTCCGCACGAAACAACTTCTGGCGAAAGCGGAATGTAGCCAATGGATGTCTTGTCCGTTACAGCGCCAACGATTGATGCCAGTCTGCTGACCGCAGCACAGGCTGAAAATGCACGCCTGATCGCGATGTTGGAAGCGCATGGCATTGAATGGCGATTGCCGCCGGAACCTATTCCCGTCAAGGTCACTCCGGTGGAATCGTCCCTGTCCAAGCCACAGAAGGTTGCGTTGTTTCGCGGTCTGTTCAGCGGCCGAACCGATGTTTTTCCGCAGCGGTGGGAAAACAAATCCAAAGGTAAATCGGGCTACTCGCCAACTTGCGCCAACCTTTGGGTTGCCGGACTATGCAACAAGATGAACATCAAGTGTTCTGATTGCAGTAACCGAAAGCTTGTCCCATTATCGGATTCGATCCTGTACGAGCATTTGATTGGCAAGCGCACCATTGGTGTTTATCCACTGTTGACCGACGACACCTGCAATTTTCTGGCTGTCGATTTCGACGAAGCTGACTGGAAGTCGGATGCACTGGCTTTTCGCCAGTCATGCGTTGAGCTGGGGGTGCCGGTTGCCATGGAAATTTCGAGGTCTGGCAACGGTGCGCATATTTGGATATTTTTCTCTTGCTCGGTTCCGGCGCGTGATGCACGTGCCCTGGGTACGGCCATCATCAGCCACACTTGTGCTCGTACCCGGCAATTGAAACTCACCTCTTATGACCGGCTTTTCCCCAACCAAGACACCATGCCAAAGGGCGGCTTCGGAAACCTCATTGCTTTGCCTTTGCAGAAACACCCTCGGGAAAATGGGTTTAGTGTTTTTGTTGACGGTGAGTTACGCCCCTATCCAGACCAGTGGCAATTTTTGACCAGCATTGTGCCCTTGGCTGCTCATGATATCCATCCGACTATTCTGCGTGCAACCGGTGGTGTGCATCCATTGGATGTCACCTTCATAGATGACGAAGACCTGAAGGAGCCTTGGAAGCGTCCGGTTGCCATCAGTAAAAAACTCGTTGGACCAATGCCAGTGGCGTTGAACGTCACGCTGGCCAATCTCATCTATTTCGAGAAAGAAAAACTACCGACATCGTTGGCTAACCGACTGATTCGCCTTGCCGCATTTCAAAATCCTGCGTTTTATGCGGCACAGGCCATGCGTCTGTCGACGTGGAAAGTCCCTCGTGTCATTGGCTGCGAACAGAATTACCCTGACCATATCGCCCTGCCACGGGGCTGCTTGGAGGCTGCTCAGGAATTGCTCAAAGATAACGGTATCCGATGTGACCTGATTGACGAACGGTTTGCCGGTGACGTGATTGATGTGGCATTTGCAGGCAATTTGCGATCTGATCAGGAATCGGCGGTAGCTGCCATGCTAATGCACGATGCAGGCGTTTTTTGCGCGCCGACTGCCTTTGGCAAGACTGTAACCCATTATCTTCATGCAATGTGGGCCGATCCGGCACAAGGCGACCAGTGCCGAGTCGGCACCGCACGATCTGGAAGTGATCCCGCATTCCATCTTCAGACAAATTGAAGTTTCCAGTGATGCTGCTATTCAGGATGTGTTTCGCTACCTTGTCACTGATCAAGACCGCACAGCGGCCATTTGCCATGAGATCAAGATGGCGTTCGATCAGGGTCGCAAAGTGCTGGTGTTGACCGAGCGCACGGAACATCTGGATGCCATTTTGGCTGGGTTGACGGACAAGGTTCCAACACCCTTCGTGCTGCATGGAAGGGTATCAAAAAAACTGCGTGCCGCGGTCATCTCGGAACTGGAGTGGTTACCACCCGATGGGCCACGCATTTTGTTGGCCACTGGGAAACTGGTGGGCGAAGGCTTTGACCACCTACCCGTTGACACCTTGGTGCTTGCCATGCCGGTGTCATGG
>JAIPCE010000009.1 GCA_021738345.1 Rhodoferax sp.
CCTCGACCGCCATAGCCGGGACAGTCAGCACCTCGATCACCGGCAGGTGCACAGGTTCGCCACCTCGTCACTGATGGCCTTTAGCATTGGCACTGCTACCACCGGCAGGTGATAACCTTCGACCGCCATGGCCACGACCGTCACCAGGTAGACCATTGGCAGGTGCACGGGACCGTCACCAGGTAGGCCACTGATGACAGTCACCACCGTGGCCACTGATGACAGTCACCACCGCGGCCACCGGCAGGTGATGTGATTTCCTATCTCACTCCCACCATTGGTGGAAGTCAAGGCACTGTCACCACAGGCAGGTGATTTGATTTCCTATCTCACTCCCTCCGTTGGAGTAAGTCAAGGCACCGTCATCACCGGCAGGTGATGACGCTCGACCGCCATGGCCGGGACCGTCACCAGGTGCGAAGCCTTGAGCACTGGCACCGTCTCCACCGGCAGGTGATAGCCCTTGACCGCCATAGCCGGGACAGTCACCACCGTGGCCACCGGCAAGTGCACAGGTTCGCCACCTCGACAGCGACCGCCATGGCCGCGATCGTTACAGCAAAAATGACTTTACGTTGAAAATCAGCATAAAAGCGACACAATTTCCCACATTGTGAAATTTGACCTTGTTTTGTCCCCTGTGTCCCCTATCAAAAAATTTGAACGGGGACTCGTAACCAATTGATTTATAAGGCTGTCCCCTGTGTCCCCTGTGTCCCCTACAAAAAAAACGGTTTGCCGAGAATTGAAGCCGATTTGCGAAGTGACTTTTTGACACGAAATTTCACTTTTTAATTGAAATGGACGTTTTATTTCATTCGATTGGATCGACTTGGATCGACTTGGATCGACTTGGATCGACTTGGATGGACCGGGACTCGACCAAGTGCAATGCGTTTACAGACCTGATACACATTCAGATTGGCTTTGATCTTGACAACCGTCAGCACCTTGACTGTGATGGCTGCATAACTGAGGAACCCGACAGTCACAAACATTCAGCCGGGTTTATATCCGCCTGCTTTTGGAGCTGAATCACTGTGACCACGAGTTACACCGGGGAACAGGGCGGGGAACATGTTGTCAGTGTTGAAATAAAAACATCAATGAAAACAACACGTTAAAGATATCTTTAGAATCCTTTCGCCCCGACCAAGAGTAGTTCCGCAACGGTTCATAATCGCTCAAAATCTCCCACTTTTCATAGGTAAAGCCCCCTCGGATAGTCCGCATGGTGGGTGCGATTCAAAGTGAGTGCGATTCGGTTTTGCCCCCTCGCCTCAGCGGGGAGAGGGCTGGGGTGAGGGGCTGGCACAGGTTCCAGACTTCCCTCAAGAATGCAAAACATCCACCCCTCACCCTAACCCTCTCCCCGCTGGGGCGAGGGAATAAGAGACCACATCACTTTGAATCGCACCCCCGCATGGTTCCGCCGTTTTCCGTTGACAGCCAAGGAAGCACAGGGGAACAGTAGGAGCGAGAATGCTAACAGCTATGCGATGGTGTGTGTTGCCACGACAGTCGCTTGTGATTTCAAGTTCGTTCGAGTGGATACTCGGGTTCTGCTATCCTCAGTGCGCGGTGTGGTCAACCATTATTACCGTATCCCCGTTCAGAGGTCGTGGCAAGTCGCCATGGTTCCCATTCACATTTTGAGGAAAAAAATGAAATATACCCTTTGGGCTGCTTTGTCCGTTGTCACGACTCTGGTTGTGAATACGCCCGTGCAGGCCGATCAGGCGCTCGCCACCGCCAAGAACTGCATGGCATGCCACACCGTTGATAAAAAGCTGGTCGGTCCCGCTTATAAAGACGTCGCCAAGAAGTATGCTGGAGATGCCAAGGCTGCCGAGATATTGGCTGGCAAGGTCATTAAAGGTGGTGCAGGTGTCTGGGGTCCCGTGCCAATGCCTGCAAATGCACAGGTGAATCCCGCTGAATCGAAGAAGTTGGTGGCCTGGATTTTGGCGATGAATTGAAAATACGCGGCGAACTGCAACCATAACCCGCTGCAGGCGGGTTTTTTTGGGTGGATCGTTTTGTTCGCTTGAAGAGTATCCGCAGCAGCCAAAGAACGGGGGCTAAGCTGGGTGCTATTACCAGTCTTCCTTGACCGCTAATACCGCTTCACGTCCTGCTGCTGCCTTGGCCGCCAGGTAGGCCGTGGCAGTGCCCGCGACGATGACCGCTGTACCCAGTAACAACAAGCGGGCCACGGGCAGAGTCAAATCCATCGTCCAATGAAAACTCTGCGGATTGACGACATGCACCAGGATAGCGGACACCGCAAGACCCAACGCAATTCCGGCGACTGCACCCACGACGGTCCAGGCAGCGCCTTCCATGGCGACAACTTGGCGCACTTGGCGGCGCGTCAGGCCCAGATGGATCAGCAGCCCAAACTCCTTGCGGCGCGCCAGTACCTGTGCACTAAAGGAGGCAGCAACACCAAACAGACCGATTCCAATGGCAACCGCCTGGAGCCAATAGGTGACCGCGAAACTTCGGTCAAATATACGCAGAGAAGTGGCGCGGATTTCGCTGGCCGAGCCAAACTCTAGCAACTGGGCGGCTTCGCCACCTGGTGTATGAGCCAATCGATTGGCCAGTGCGCGCAGATTGTTCTGCACGTCCATGATCGATGTGCCATCTTTTAACCACAGGGCCACATCGTTCACCCGCTGGTCACCTGTCAATCGCTGAAATTCGGTTTGGTCCAGTGCCACGGTACCAAATTGCCGTGAGTAATCGCGCCAGACGCCGGCGACAAAGAACGGCGCGACCGCCTGGCCCATCTTACGATAGCGATTCTCAAAATGGTCTGCCAATGGAGGGTAGATGGTGCCCAGAAGCACGCCGTGCAGATCGACCATGGCCTCACTTACGTAGATGCCGGTCAAACCTGACGGTACGGGCAAGGCTGGTGCAACCAGGGGCAAATCCGCATCAGGCTGAGTCAGCGGTCTCGCAATCAGGGTAACCGGTGGATTGGCCGGATCAGGCAGCCACTGTTGGCTGCGTTGGGTGCCGACCCGAAGCACACCGGGCAAGTCAGCCGCGCCCTGAACAAAGGCAGGATCAAAGTAGGCCGTCTCAAGTGCTGCACCACCCACCGCAGTGCGCAGATAAAGATCTGCTGGTAAAACGGTGTCGAGCCACACGGTGACTGAGCTGCGAAAGCTCGCCACCATGACAGTGAGTGCGACCGCCAGGCTCAGCGAAGCGACCACTCCACTGACTGCAATGGCCGCGCTTTCTCGCACACGTCGCGCGCGCTCCACAGCCAGTAAAGCCAGCGCCCGGCGTGCAACCAAGGGAGCAATGCGATCCAGCAACTTGCCAATTAGCCACGGTAAACCAACGATGCCACCCAACAAAATGGCGCCCACACTTAGGTATGCCGCCAGGGGAATGTCAAACACAGGCGGTACCAGAGCGAGCACAGCTCCCAGTGACAGCATGCTCGCCCCGATCCACGCACTGTTGGACTTCACTTGAAGTGACGTCAGTCCCTTGAGTGTTTGTGCTATAGGCAATTGTTGCGTCCAGAGTGCGGGCCACCAGGCGCCCGTCAGGGCGGCAAGCACCCCAAGACCGGCAAACGCGGTAGCGGTTAAACCACTCCACTGCAATTCGGGGGTCGCGCCCGAAAAAAAACCTCCACCCAGATCTCCGCCCAGCAGGCGCAGCGCCAATGCAGCCAAAGCAGTTCCGAGTGCTATGCCCATCGTGCTACCCAAGAAACCCAGCGCGCCGGATTCAAGAAGGATCAGATTCAGGCGTTGGCGGCCCGTCATCCCCAACACTCCCAATAGTGCGAACTCTCGGGATCTGCGACTTACACCCAGCGCGACCACCGAAAAGACCAAGAATCCACCGGTAAACAAGGCAACAAGTGCCAATACGGTCAGGTTAACGCGGTACGCCCTGGACAGTGCAGTCATCCGTTGTTGGGTGGCCCCAGGTTGGGACAGGCGCGCACCTGAGGGCCAGTCGGGCGCCGATTGGATGCGCTGCACGAAGGCCGCAGCATCCACGCCTGCGCGCAAGCGAACGTCCACTCTGCTGAGCTGTCCCGGCTTGTCAAAGAGGTCCTGCGCTGCGGCGATGTCCATGGCTACCAACGGACTTCCAGAGGCGGCCACCGATCCCGCAACACGCACCAGCTTGAGGCGAAGTCCGACTTGAAGCGCAATCTGCTGACCTGTCAACTGGCTACTGGCAGAGGCATTCAGGAACACGCTGTCCGCCGCAAAAATTACCCTGCGGTCTTCACCCGCCGCCGGCACCGGTGCCAGATCGGGCGCTATGCGGGCCACCTGCAATGCATCCATCCCGACCACTCTGATCGCAAGGCGCCTTTGTCCTTTATCAGGGAGCACCGAGCCTTGTGGGTCCGACAAGGCGGTGGTGCTGAACTCCAGTATCGGACTCGCCATTTCGACATCTGGATGATGGGCGAGGCGCGCCAGCAGCGCGTGGTCGAGCCCACTCTGGATGGCGCTGCCCGAGCGAAGCTCCAGGTCCGGCTTGCCCTCGACCGACCGTACGGCTTGGGAGAATTCGTCCAGTGCAGACGCATTGATCAGATGCACCGAATAGGCCAGTGCAACGCCCAACATCACCGAAACAACTGCTGCAGTATTGCGCCATGGGTGTTGGCGAAGTTCCTGCAGGGAAAAACTGATGAACAGTGCGAGGAGCGGGGAGCGATAGGACCGCATCGTGCCAAGGACTGGTTTTCTCACACCATGCACAGCTTTTTCATGAACAAGCCCTAGGCAATACTTTGTTCGGGAATGCGCATCGTCGGCGGTGGTGAAACCAGTAGACGGACCGCAGCGATGAGCTCGTCACGCAGTGGATTGAGGGTTGGCAGGATGGCGCGTACCTCGGTGTTCTCGTTCGCCAGAAAAAGGCGCACCAGATCGCGTGCTACTTCGTGAACCCGCTCGTGGGCCTGCCTCATGGTGTCGAACTCCCTGGGATGCGCGGAGCGTGCAGAGACATTGGCCCCTATCCAGTGACCCAGAGGACACTGACGCACACTGAAGGGGGGTGTTGTTTCGCTCTTGCCGGTCACGTAGTTCTCGATGTCGCGCAGCCAGTGGCGATGTTTGATGTCTGCCAGCACCAGGTCGCGGTAGCTGTCCTCAAGAGGGGCTTGGTTCCAGGCAGACCAGCTCGCATCGGGTTGCCAGGCGCGAGCCCAGGCAGGTACCTCGTGCGCTGGCATTGCGCGCGCAATACCCCAGCCCTGTCCGAGCTCGCACCCCAGAGCCAGCAACAGCTCTCCGTGTGAAACGGTCTCGACGCCCTCGGCAATCACGTTGCGGCCAAAAGCCCGGGCCAAACTTACGACGCCTTCGACAATGACAAAGTCGTCGGAGTCTTGCACCATGCCCATGACAAAACTCTGGTCGATCTTCATCAGGTCTGCCGGCAAGCGCTTGAGGTAGGTCAGGGACGAGTATCCGGTGCCAAAGTCGTCCAGGGAAAAGCCTACGCCCAGCGCACAGCACTCGCGCATGATGTCGGTCACACGCTGAATGTCATCCATGGCACTGGTTTCCAGCACCTCAAGATCGAGTTGATTTGGCTGCACGTTGGGATAGAGCCCCAGGGTTTGCGAGAGTTTGGCAACAAATGTGTTTTGCTGCAAATGCAGTGCGTCGATGTTGACACTGACTGAAAAATTCAAACCCGCATCATTCCACTCAGACAACTGACGCACTGCATTGCGAATCACCCAGTTGCCTAATTTGATGCTCAGGGGGTGCCCCTTGATGGTGGGCAAAAATTGGCTGGGGAGCAGTATGCCCAGGGTCGGATGCTGCCAACGCACCAGCGCTTCCATGCCTACCACCCGTCCGGTTTTCATGTTGACTTTGGGCTGGTAGTGCAAAACCATGGCTTCATGGTCCAGCGCGAGGCTGATCTCATCGAGCGACTCGCGGTGTGATTTGATCTCGGCATCATCCTTGATGTCGAAGTAGTGGTAGCGGTTCTTGCCGGCCTGCTTGGCCTGGTACATCGCATGGTCGGCATGGCGCAGCAATTGGTCGGCACTGGCAGCGTCCTGGGGATATAGCGTCACCCCGATACTGGCCGAAACCTGCAATACGGAGCTGAAAGCCAGCACCGGTTCCGCTGCGGCTGCCAGCAGCCGGGATAGCACCACTTCGCAGTCTTTGGCCTGTTCCATTCCCGTCAGCACCGCAACAAATTCATCGCCGCCGATTCGGGACAGGGTGTCGCCTTCGCGCAGTGCTGCCTTCATGCGGTGCGCGAGCACAATCAAAAGTTCGTCGCCAATGTCATGTCCATGCAGATCGTTGACCTGCTTGAATCCGTCCATATCGATGAACACCACCGCCAGTTGCGTGTGCCTGCGCAGGCAATGTGCCATTTCCTGTTGCAGGCGATCCCCCAACAGCGCGCGGTTGGGCAGGCCAGTCAAGGCGTCGTAGCGTGCGATGTGCTCCAGCTCACGTTCATGCGCCTTTTGCAGGCTGATGTCGGTCATCAGTGCCACGTAATTGACGACCCGTTTTTCGCTGTCATGAATCGCACTGATGCTCAAGAGTTCGGCGTATACCTCACCATTTTTGCGGCGGTTCCAGATTTCCCCTTCCCAGTGGCCGTGGTGACTCAGTGATTGCCACATGCCTTGGTAGAAATCAATGCCTTGGCGACCTGATTTCAGGAATTTGGGATTCTTGCCAATGGTTTCGGCCCTTTCGTATCCGGTGATCCGAGAAAACGCTGCATTCACGTCAATGATGTTCGCATCCTGGTCAGCGATCAAGATGCCTTCGCGCGCATAGGTGAAGACGTTGGCATTGAGTTGCATGCTGGCCTGCGCCAATTTGCGTTGTGTAATGTCTTGTGAAATGCCGAGGTAGCCGGTGATCTCCCCCTTCGCTGAGCGCACTGCCGTGACGACCAGCGACACAAAAATTTGCTCACCATTCTTGCGAACACAAGTCCATTCGTGGTGCTCCTGTCCCTCGCGGTCGGCCTTGGCAGTGAAAACCTTGACCCCGTTGATCGGATAACCGAGTTCTTGCTGCAGTTGTTTTGCGCGTTGGGCCACTTCACTGTCCAGATGCAGTGCCGCCGCCGTGGTTTTACCGACTACCTCCGCCGCTGAGTAACCCAGCATCCGTTCGGCGCCCCGGTTAAAGAGTTGAATCACGCCGTCGATGTCTGTGGCAATGATCGACACCTCAGATGCAGCAGTCAGCAGGTTGTGGTAATTCTGGTTGGCCAGCAGGGCGGACTCAGTCGCTTGCGCAATCTCAGTGACGTCCACCCGAAAGCCCACCGTGTATCCGTCGACAGTGCGGCGCTCCAGAATGCGCAACACCTGTCCGCTGTCGATACGCTGGGTTACGGTGATATTGCCGGATCGGTGCGCGGCCATCCGTTCGGCCACCCAGTCATCAATACGCCCCATTGCATCGAGGTATTGGCCTCGTTCGGCACCGACCCGGATCAGGTGCTCAAATGTCACGCCCGGAACAATCAGATCGGCCGAGGTGTCATACAGCGTCTTGTATTTTTCATTGCAATACACCAACTGGTCTAGCGGGTCGTACAAGACAAAGGCTTCATCGATTGCTTCGATGGAGGTTCGCAAGATGCGCTCACTTTCCAGTGCCGCAGCCTGCGCCCGAACGCGCTCCGAAATGTCTTGAACGATGGAAAAAAGAAGCGTGAGTCCGTCGATCTCTATCGGTCCCGAGTGCACTTCCACCGGAACTGCCCGACCGCTCGACATTCGGTGGGACAAGAAAAAATGACCCTGCTGTTCCAATTTCACCTGTTGCATCTCGGCCAGGGTCTCTTCGGTCGTGTGGCAACTGATGTCGCTCATGCATAGTTTTTGAAATTGGGCTTCTTCATAACCGTAGAAGTGCAGGGCCGCCTCGTTTCCACGCACGATGGTGCCGGTGCTCGGATGGATCAGCAACATGGGGACCTTTGAGCCGTCAAATAACGCCCGATAGCGTGCCTCGCTGCGGCGTACTTCCTCATGTTTAATGGCGAGTTGACGTTCCACCGTTCGGTCCACCAGCACCAGCATGCGCTCATCGTCCACCAGTGAAGCGGGATCGAGGGTCATGATGTGGGCATCGGCATCAGCCGTATTACCGGAGTTGTCTGCCAACAGTTGGCACTGGGTGACAGTGGCTTCGTGCAGGCCGTGGCTCAGCGCAGCGTACAAGTTACTCCGGCTGGCGAAGGCAAACAACTGGTACACCGACCGACGCTGCAAGGCCACATGCCGGTGCAAGTTGAATCGTTTTCTGGCAACCGCATTGGCCTCGACGATAAACCCCTGGGAGTCGACAATGACACCCTCCAGCGGAAGATGCTCGAACATGCGCCGGTACTTGCGCATGACGGCCTCGGTTTGAATCTGGGCCGTTTTGAGGTCCTGATTCTGAATTTCCAGCTCGGTCTGGTAGACCCGAAGCTCTTCCACCAGGCGCACCGCATCCAGCATGGCGTCCGAATCAGACGTGGCGGTGTGCGGCACATGCGAAAGCGCGGCTTCGGCGCGTTTGCGAAGCATCTCAATTTCGTGGTCCAGAGCTTTCATTGGTCACTCCGGCTAAACCAGGCCGTGACGTTGATGTGGCTCACGACAGCGCCGAAGGCAGGCCCTTGAATGGGTGCGACATTCATCACAAACCAGCGTTTTTCAGTGGGCGAATGGCAAGGGTATTCAATGGAAAAACCGGGCAGACTGCCCTCCAGTACGGCACGTAAACCTCGCACGGCTGAGGCAGCGGAATCGCCGTCCTCGGGAAAGTCAACCTCGCATGCGTTCAGGTAGTTGCAGCCGGGACCCGAGAATTTAAGTTCCAAGTCGCCATTTGCCAGCGCAAAACGTTTCCATGCAGCATTTACCATGCGAATGGTTCCATCGGGTTCCAGAACCGCTACATGTTCCGGCAGTCCATCCAGAATGCCTTGCAATCGTTTGGCGTCGTGGTAGGCGCTGACATCGACAAACGAGGTCACAGCACCCCGACCGGTGGTCGACGGAATTGCATAGGGCAGGATGCGCACAAACATCATTTTGTCGTTGTCCAGACTCGCGACCTCCCGCTCGATGACGCGATCAGTCTTCAGGGTCAATGCCAGGTCTTCCATCAAGCTCGGGTAGCGCAAACTGTGTGAGATGTCGTCTAGTGGTCGACCCAGATCCGTCTCGCGTAGTTTGAAAATGCTGGCAGCATCAGGACTGAAGCGTGTGATATGCATCTGGGTGTCAACAAAGACGGTGGCTACGCCGCTGGCTTTGCCCATGCTCTCCAAGTCAGCGTTGAGTTTGTTGAGCAACAGCATTTTTTCCTGGTATTCGGCGTTGACGGTGTTGAGCTCCTCATTGACAGACTGCAATTCTTCATTGGAACTTTGTAGTTCCTCGTTTGACGCCATCAGTTCTTCGTTGGTCGCCTGCAACTCTTCGTTGGAGGTCTCGAGCTCTTCAATCGTTGCCTGCAGGCTTTCACGGGTGGCAGACAATTCTCGTTCCAGACCACTGATGCGGGTCATGGTTTCGGCACCTACGTCGACCGGCTTGCGTGCTTCTTTGACCGTGACCACTTCCGCCTCGAAGCAGAGCATGGTGAGGCGCTCAACTCCTTCGTTCTTGAGGTAATGCGCGGCCACCCGAACGGATCGCACTTCACCGGTGCGCAGGCTGACTTCAATTGGGTCTGACAATAAAGAGCATTGGTCCTTGATGGACTTGTAAAGCAGGGCCGAAGCGATCGGCACCAGCGGGTCGAGCAGCAAGCGGTTGACCGCTAGGCTAGCGGATCCCTCCTTGGTCTGCATGAACGGATTGACGTCCCCAAACAAATGTACGGCCTCGTGCGACTCGTTAAAAATGATGGAGGGCGGGGCGTACTGCGCCAGCAACGCAGTGATCCCAGTGTCTGCCGGATTTGCGGCTACGGTCTGGATCGGCAACTTGCGCCGTGCTTCCGGGGACGTGAGTCGGACCCGGCTGCTGCTGGCTTTGTTGTGATGTTCCAACAAGGGCAGTATGCGGTCGGCGGTGCGCCGAAAGAGCTTGTGCTTGGCACTTATGACCTGCAGGGCGTCGGTCATCATGGCAACCGATTCGCTCGACCCCAAAAATAGGGTTGCTCCGCTATTGAGTGCATACAGCAAGGCATGCAGCACCCGCTCTTGCGCCGCAGGTTTGAAGTAAATCAGGGTATTACGGCACACCACCAGGTCCATCTTGGTGAAAGGCGGATCTGACAACAGATTCTGGCGTGCAAAGACAATGCACTGGCGCAGATCGTTTTTTATCAGAAAGGCATTGCCCTTGTTGGTAAAGAAACGCTCCAGACGCTCTGGAGAAATTTCTGCTGCAATGGTCTCGCGGTAGCTGCCAACGCCGGCCTTTTCGACTGCTTGATGGTCGACGTCGGTGGCAAAAATCTTGAGTGTCGGCCAGCGCTTTTGCTTCTCGAACGCTTCGATGAACAACATGGCGATGGAATACGCCTCTTCGCCGGTTGCCACGCCAGCGATCCAGACGCGAATCGTGTCGCCGGAATCGATGCGTCCCACCAATGGGGCAATGACCTTTTCTGCCAGCAATTCGAAGGCTTCTGGGTCACGAAAGAAACTGGTGACCGAAATCAGCATCTCCCGGCGCAGGATGAGCATTTCTTCGCGATTGCTCTCAAGCAGTTCGAGATACTGGTGCAGCTCCGGGGTATGGCGGGCCTGCATGCGCCGCTCCAGGCGACGCATGATCGTGGCAGGTTTGTAATCGGAAAAATCGATGCCGCCGAGCTGGTACAACAACTGCAGGATTTCTGCAAAAACATCGTCGTTGGTCAGTGCGGCATGGGGTGTTACCGGCAGCACCGGCCGCTGGTCCTCATAGGGCTCGTTGCGCAAATGGGCCAGCAGGCGCAGCGGGAGTTCGTCTGCCGGCAGAATCGAACCCATCACCCCGGTTGCGATCGCACTGCGCGGCATGCCGTCAAATTTGGAGGATTCGGGCTCTTGCGCCATCAGGAATCCGCCGGCTGCATGGATTGCAACAGCACCGCGTGTGCCATCGGTACCGGTGCCCGAGAGGATGATGCCAACCGCCTTTGCCCCATAGACCTCTGCCAACGAAGAAAAGAAGATGTCGATGGGCAAGGTCAGCCCTTGCGTTTTCTTGGGTTTCAGGTGCAAATGGCCTGGCGATACATGCATGATGGAACCCGGCGGTATCAGATAGACCCGGTCGGCTTGAATCGGCATATCTTCTTCAACCATGATGACCGGCATCTGGGTGTGTCGTGACAACAAGGTGTTCATCATGCTCTTGTGGTCAGGCGAGAGATGCTGTACCACCACAAAGGCGGCTCCGCTGGTCGTAGGACAAGTTGCAAAAAAGCGCTCTAGGGCGTCCAGGCCACCCGCAGATGCACCAATGCAAACGACATGTCCATCAAATTTTGGCAAGGTGGGTCGGGCAGTCAAGCCCGCCAAGGGCGCTTCGGTTTCAGCGGTGTCGCCCTTTTCAGCAGAAAATTCAGTCATCGGAACGGTCCTTTTTCACTTTTATAACGCAGTGTCGAAGTCCGCGAAAATTTCGGTGATTTCCGACAAGATGTGCGTGGCTTCTGGGGGGCATCAGGGTAAATTCGATCACAGGCACCTCTGTCATTCCCGCCCATGCGGGAAACCAACACGCACCCGATTCCCGCCTTTGCAGCACTTTCGATGCAAGCGGCAGTTCATTCTGTCCAGGTTCACCTTGAACGTATTGACGAGGGTCAAGTTTCTGCGCCAGACACCAAACCCTGGAACTCGCCAGACCGGTGACAGGTGCCAGTCAAGTACGTTCAAAGGGATGTGCAGCGTTGATCTGTGGAGTAGAACCTGGCCCTGGTGGATGTTGCAGCCAGCCCCCTATTTCCCTTTCCAAGAGGAGACCTACATCACTTGAATTACGCCCCTGTCAGTGGGCGGTGGTCGGCGTGTCTTTGCCAGATTTGCGCGTTTTTCCCTGGCGCTTGGCAGCTAAGGGCGTGGCGGTGAGTAGCGGTGGGTGCGCCAATGCCAGATACTCCTGAAAGCTGTTGCGCAGGCTCTGGGCAAAAACATCTGGATCGGGCACTTGCTCGTAGCATGCAGTAAACGAGATAACGATGGACTCGTTGTAGCCCGTGACAGAAAAAACCAAACCCATACCATCTGATATGGGCATGATGGCTGAAATGTAGGTAAGGCGCGCCCCTTGCAGATACAGCGGCTGACTCGAACCTGGCACATTGGTGATTGCGCAATTGGCCAGCGGCACCCAGTCGCCCAATTGGGAGGACGCTGAACGTAGCATGCGGCTGGTGGCGGCAATGGCCACTGAAGGTGTGTTTTGCGCAAGTTGTGTCAACTCGCGTGCGCTAATAGCCTGCGCCATCGTGCTGGACGAAGCGCTCTCTGAATGTATGGCGGCAAGTCTCTGCACTGGATCAGCAATATGGGTTGCCAGCGCAATGCGCGCCCAGGAAAAATTGGCCAGAGCATCGCTGTCTGTCGCACCATGCACTGCCACGGGCGCTGCAGCCACCAGACTTTCTGCGGGCAACTCGGCTTGCAAATCAAGATAGCGCCTCAGGCCGCCGGAGCAAACGGCCAGAACGACGTCATTGACCGTCGCGCCGGGTACCAGGCGGCGGATGGATTTGAAGTCGGCGAGGGCGAAGCGCCGGGTATCAAAGACGCGGTGCGGCGATACTTCAGAGCTAAAGCGGGTCAGCGGGAAGGGGTGCGGGCGGCCGGCAAACTCACCGATGAAGGTATTGAGGGTCGCCTTGAGCGCAATCCAGCCGCTGGTCACGGGCTGTTTCATCCGAAACGGCAAGGTTGCAAAGTTGAACCACGCCATACCGAGTAAGCTCAAATTGCCCGGCACGCGCTCTGGAAACCATGGCGCTGACGGCGCGGGTGCGCTGGCAGTTGGCGCCAGGTCATGCAACAGAGCGGTAATTTCATTGCCGCGCACCACGTCTATTGCCGCATGATGCACCTTGAGCAGCACTGCAAAGCTGCCCACCGGCAAGTCGAGAAAACTGTCCAGACCCTCGATGACATACATCTCCCACAGAGGTCTTTGCAAATCCAGGGGACGCGCATGGATGCGCGACGCCTGGATGCAAAACTGTCTCCAATCGCCAGGTTTGGGCAATGCGATATGGCGCACATGGTACGAAATATTAAAATTGTCGTCTTCGACCCAGTAGGGATAGTCCAGGTCAAGCGGGACACGCAAAATTTTTTCGCGGAAATTGGGAAGTCGGTCCAGGCGACTTTCGAGTTGCGCCAGGATTTGCTTGAAGCGCACTACGCCACCGGGCGCGGTGGACTGGTCATAGATATGCAACAAGCTGACGTTGGAATTGGCATGTGCCGTGTCAGAGTAAATAAACGCGGCGTCGTGTTCGCTGAGTTGTCGCATGGTGCGTCCTTGACTGAAATCAGGTGCCCGTTGTGTTATCGGCATTCGCCGCCGAAGTGCTTCGCCAAATGCGACCGAGCAGTCCCTTGGGCGCGAAGGACTGCCAATTGCCCTCAGGCTGTGCCAGTCGATCAGCAACGATCGACAGCACTATGCCGTTAAAGCCCAGGCCGATGTGGCTGCCGGGTACCTGGATGTTTTCGTGCAAGGACGGGTCGCCATCGATGGTGGCCTCCTGGGGCGGGACCACGCCATCGGTCAGCGAATACAGGCAACTGGTAGGAATTGGCAGGCGGCGGTGCTCGCGCATGGCCTTGGCACGCGGCTGCATGAGGTGGGCAGAGGCACCGAGCCGGTGCGAGACCAGGCGATAGAGCGCCTTGAGGGCGGGCGGTGATTGGTTGCCAACGGTGTCGACACTGACCGGGCTGCCCAAAGTGATGATGGAGCGCACACACTCCTGGGTGCTCTCGGCGCTGTACAGCGAAAACACTCCGCCCAGACTCCAGCCCACGAGGCTGACCTTGCGACCGGTAATATGGTGCAAATAACGAATCTTCTGGGGCAATGCGTTCGCATGCTTGCTGCGAAAACCCACGTTGCGGCCCAAACCCCAGGTGTGTACGTCGTATCCCTTGTTTTGCAGAAAGAGCCGCAACGCAACAAGGGAAGCTTCGCCGGCCATAAACCCGGGGACCAAAACGACCGGGTGTCCGTCGCCCTGGGGTGCCGCAGCCAGCAAGGGCAAGGAGGCAGGCAAAAGTGCCATTTCCATGAAGATTCTGGCTTCCAGCAGTGAGCTCAATGCACTGGGAGACCCCACATGGGGATGACGAACGACCGGGTGACGAGACATAGAGGCGACTCCTGCACTGTGAACCGACTCACAGTTTAGAAGGGTTTCGGGTGAAATAGTTTAGCAGGGCTGCCTAATGCAGCAGCCCACAGTCACCTAGGTGTCAAACTCCATCGGCTGGGGGTGGGCAGGGGCGACTTTGTCAGGTGTGTGCCGCGCTGCGAGCATGCGTCGCTGCGCTGGCGCGCTGTGGGCCTTTGGCACTGCGCTGACGCCACCACAAGCCCAAGCCCGCCGCCAGCGTCAAGGCGCCAAACATGGATGCAGCGTGCTGGGCATCGCGTTCCCACGAGGCAAAAATGGCGCGCAATGGACGATCAACCGCCACCACCATGGGTTTGTCCATGGCCAATGCTTTGGGGTGAATGGTCCGCATGGCAATCAGGCGCTCGTCACCGTCAAATGCAAGTTGCCCCGTAAACACATTGGCCTCACGTTCGGTCTGCAGGTGCCGGGCAAAGAAGGAACCCGGTTGCACCAGGTTGACCCCACCGATGTATTTGCTGTTGGGTGCCATCAGAAACGGGACACCGTCACCATGCACCAGACTGGCCCGAGTGTCTGGCCGGTATAGCACCGAGTGCAGCAAAACCCGGAACTCTTCGGCGTCCAGGCCAGCGACCACCATGCCGTCAAACTGACCGCTGCTGTCCGGCACCATACGTACCAGATTCATGGTGAAGTTGCCGAGCTTGGAGGTAAATGGGGGTCGGACGTAGAGCGTGTCGGGGTTGGGGTTTTTTTGTACGGCCTGAAAATAGTCACGTTCGGCAAAATTTTGACCGACCAATTCGGGTTTGTCCGACGCCAAAACCGTACCATTCGCGTCAAATACCAAAAAGGTGAGCACGCCTGGCATGGCATTGTTCAGTGCCATGAGGTGCTGCGCAGCCAATGTATAGCCCCCGCTTTGGGCGCGCCAGGCCGGTACTTCTTTGACCAGACCCGCCAGCACCGCATTGATGGAACTGAATTGGCGCGCCATGTTGGTACTGACCATGCTGCACTGATCGCTGAGCCGGTCTCGTTCACGTTGGTCGACACGGACGTGTCGGTTGTGGAAAAAATAGACCTGGTAGCTGCCGAACAGCAGAAAAAAAGCAGCAAAAACCAGCCACTCCCTGGTTGTGCTTCTGAGGTGGATGCGGCCCACCGACGCAGCGATTGCATTCATTGTGTCACCTTGGCTCCCTGCCCGATCACCGTGAGCCTCGAAGCACGCCGATAAACCAAGCAAAAAAGATTATGACAGACCGGAGGGGTAACTACTCACTTGTCGTCATTCCCGCGAAGGCGGGAATGACGGGTTGGGTGCCGCACGCTGCCTACAGTTGGCGGGTGTCGTGGCACGCCGCGCCACAGGCGTTGGTGTAGGGTATTGGCATGGCTGATCCAGGGGCGACACCCTTTACACCTACGTTGTCCTTGCGTGGTACATCGTAAATGTGCGAGGTGATGTCGTTCATCCAGTAGTTCTTGCCGTCTTTTCCGATCAATCCCTTGCCCATACCGGCACCCGTTTGCATCGTCTTGGTGTTGTGGCAGGCGGCACAGGTGATCTTGGCTGGGTCGACCGTGCACTTGGCCTTTTCGACCAGGTGCTTTTTCATATCGGTGCTGTTTTTGTGGCAGGTGGTGCAGGACTCGTCGGACTTGGAGGCGGTCTTCAGCTGGTGCTCAAACTTGGCATTGCCGTGGGTTTCGTGGCAATCGGCGCAAGAAACCAGCTGGGTGCCGTTGCGGTACTTGGACGATTTGAGGAAGTCGGTGTACTGCTGGTGGTGCGACTTGGAGTGCAAGCCATCGGCCCAGTAGTCGTTCTTGGCTGCGTCTTCGCGGGTGGTGTAGTCCTTGAGGTAGACGTTGCGTGCGGTACCCGGCAACATCATCTTGTTGTCCTTGTTCACCGGTTGGTCATTGGCCAGGTTACCCTGGGGACGGCTGTGGCATTGACCGCAAATCATGTCGGCACGCTCGGCAGCCAGCTTGTTGGGGCTGACGATGGTGGACGGCATATTGATTTCGTCGGCTTTGTTGTGGGCTGAACCCGGACCGTGGCAGGTCTCGCAACCCATATTGATTTCATTGGGCTTGCCGTCGCCGTCAATGTCAAACTCGCCATTGCGGTCGTTGTTGGACCCGGCCTTGTAGTCGCCCGCTGCGGTCTTGGTCAGGGTGTAGGCGTTGTAATGGCACGAGGCGCATTCCTTGTCAAAGGACTTGCCTTGGGGCGGATTTGCCAGCTTGCTGGTCTGCTCGTTGTAAAACCAATCGGCGTGGTAATCGCGCCAGGGTTTGCGGCTACGGTCGGCGAAAGAGTCGTCACCGAGCTGGTTGAACTGTACGAACGGGAATAGATTGGGACCGACTCGCACCAAGTAGCGCTGCTTGTAGACACCGCCGCCATAGGTCATTTCGACCGGGTAGATGCGTGGCGGATCTTTGGGGTCCTTGAGGTTTTCGGCTTTGAACTTCAGTGAACCGTCAGTGTCCTTGTAAAACGTGGTGGTGAAGCTCACGCTCGCGGCATCGGCCGGGGCCTTGGTGCTGATCTGGTACTTGTCAAAGCCGCGCGACTTGTCGTAGCCCGAGAACCAGAACTTGGAGCCAGCCATGAGCTGGTTGAGTCCCTTGTTGTAGTCGGGGAAGTTTGAGAAATCTTGCAATTTGCTGGGTTTTCCGATGACCGTGATGCCAAGGCGGTGCAAGGTCTTGGTGAAGTGCTTTTGTCCTTCATGGCACTCGATGCATGCTGAGGTTCCGATGTATGTCGCGCCGGGTGGGGTGTTGCCAGACACTTTGATGCGCAGAGGTGCCTGGTTGAGCTCTGCGGTCGTTAGCGCTTTGCGGGACTTGTCACCACCGGGCAGGTAGGTGGCATCTTTGGGTTCGACATAGACATAATATTTGCCACCCTGCACATAGCCAAAGTTGAATTCGCCCTTGGCGTTGGTTTTTGTCTTTTGGTAACGGTCCCGGTTGGCAGCTAGGTTGTCCTCCAAGGGCTCGTCGTTTTTGGCGTCCTTCTTGATCTCTATGGGGGTCTTGCCCATGGCAGCGACATCGCTGGCGGGGATCAGGATCACCGTGGCATCGGCCACCTTCTGGAAGGTCTCGGTGTTGCCATCTTCTACCACCCCGGTTACCGCAACATCAGGGAGTTGGTTTCCGGTTTGGGTGCAGCCAAACAGCAACAGCGCTGAAGACAGCGCGAGCATGCCGCCACCGACAGTAACAAGCTTTTTCATGGTTTTCCTTTGGACAAAGTGAACAGGGCCGGTCCAATCAAGGTGCGCGCACGCATCGAAAGAAGGATGCTGTTTGATTGGCACGCGACATCGGTGAAAGAACCGTTCACGGTCCACATTGCAAACTACATGCCAATCGGTTTGCACTGCAGCGCGCTTGTCAAGTGCTTGATTTTTAAGGAAAAGTGAAAATTACCCGGACCGCGAGCGTGGTTGATCAGCGTGTGCTGTCATCACAAAAACATGACAGGTGTCACAACTTTATGACAGTCCCGCGCGCTCCAGGTGGGCATAGATGTTTTGCCGGGCGACTCCTGAAAGCCGTGCCGCCTCTGATACATTGCCCTGCGCGAGCTGCATCAGCTGCGAAAAATAGTGGCGTTCGAACTGCAGCCGCGCTTCGCGAAACAAGAGTGGCTGTGCGTGTGTTGCCGTGGCCTCGGGCGCGTTGCCCGCAATGGCGATATCTGCCGCACCCACCGGACCCCCGGCGTTGATCACCACAGCGCGCTCTATGGTGTGCTTGAGCTCGCGCACATTGCCGCGCCACTGCGCCGCCTCCAGCACTGCAATCGCGTCGCTGTGCAGCGGGCCGGCAGTTTTTTTGAATTTGCGGTTGAAATGGTCCAGAAAGAACAAGGCCAGCGGCAAGATGTCGTCGCGGCGCTCGCGCAGCGGCGGCACCCGCAGTGGCACGACATTGATTCGGTAGTACAGGTCCGAGCGAAAGCGCCCCGCAGTGACCTCATCGGCCAGGGGTTTGTTGGTGGAACAAATCAAACGAAAATTGGATGGGCACTGCACGGTGCTGCCCAGGCGCACAAAGGTGCCCTCCTGCAAGACGCGCAGCAGACTGACCTGCAGCTTGGGGCTCATGTCACCAATCTCGTCAAGAAATATCGTGCCGTTGTGGGCTTCTTCAAAATAGCCAGCCGTGGTTTTGACGGCGCCGGTGAAGGCCCCTTTTTCATAGCCAAACAGGGCGGCTTCGATCAGCGACTCGGACAGGGCGCCACAATTGAGCTCCTTGAGCGGGCCGGCAGTGCGGGCGCTCAGGGCATGCAACAGTTTGGCGACCACTTCCTTGCCGGTGCCGCTTTCGCCCTCAATCAGAACCGTGGTGTCAAGCGGTGCGGCTTGGCGCAATTGGGTTAATAGCTGTTCCATGGACTTGGAGTGACTCACGATAAAGGGGTCGCCCAAGCGTGAGCTCATGAGTGCCCGCAGGTCCGAAATCTCGCGGTATGCGCGGTCCATTTCGAGTGCCTTGGCGACCACGGTCTCAAGCTCTTCGAGATTTTCAAAGGGCTTGGTGAGGTAATCGAACAGGCCGTCGCGCACCGCACGCATGGCATCGCGCACTTCGGCATATCCCGTCACCATGATTGCCATTTGGCGTGGCCTGAGCTTGCGCATGGCTGCAAACAAATCCAGGCCACTGCCGTCTGGCAGGCGCTGGTCCAGAATCGCCAGATTGAAGTCGCTGAGATCAAACGCCCGCCGCGCCTCGTCAACATTGGTGACCGCCACCAGGTCAATCGATGCGCTGCGAAACAGGCTCTCAAACAGGCTGCGGGTAAACGGGTCGTCGTCGACCAAGAGTATTTTTTGCTTCATGGGATGGTGATCACAGGGAGCCAGATGCTGAATTTGGCACCGCCACGCGGCAAATTTTCGGCAAGCACGGCACCGCCGTGTTTCATGGCAATGTGTTGCGCCACCGACAGACCCAGCCCGGTGCCCTGGGCGCGCGTGGTGAAAAACGGTTTGAATAATTTTTTGGCGATGTCCGGGCTAAAACCAGGCCCGCAGTCGGTCACGCTCAACAGCACGCCTTCGGTGTGGTCTCGTTCCTGCGTCGCGATTTGCACCGATACCGAACCCTTGGGAGCCGCCAACAGCGCGTTGTGGATCAAATTGAACAGCGCCTGACGTATCAGCACCGCATCGACCCAGAGCCAAAGCTTCACGTCAGACGGGGTAAATTGCACCAGCTGCCCGGTGTCTATGCTTTGGCGACACAAAATCAGGGTGTCGTGGACCAGGGTGTCCAAGTCGGTCAACGCCAGGTCGGCATGGGAAATTTGGTTGATGCGCAAAATCCGCTGCACGATGTCGCGGCATTCGGTGCCAGCCTTGCGGACCTGTGTAAGCAGTTCAGATACCCGTTGTGGGTTGTCGATCTCACGTTCTGCGAGCTGGGTCAGATTGATGACGCCCACCAGAGGGCTGTTCAACTGATGGGCGATTTCGCCAACCAGCTCACCCATGGCGGACATTTTTTCGATCTGAACAATACGTTCGTGCTGGTGCGTCAAGGTGCTGAACTTGGATTCGGCTGCCTTTTGACGCCAATAGACCAAAGTAAATACCTTGTAGAGCGCCAAAAATAGTACCGCGCCGCCGCCGCCTATGACCGCCCACAAAAGGTACAAGCCCTGCTGGATGGTTCGATTCAGGTCCTGGGGGTCGCGGTATAGCGACAGCACACCGATCACCGTGGAGGCGGATTTGTCTGGTGCATGTGAATAGATTGGCACATAGCATTCAATGGTCTCCGATCTAGGTTGCACCAGATCATCGGAATTCGGCTCCCGCGCTGCTGGGTTAAAAAGTGCCTGCACCTCACCCGACATGGCGCGTGCCAGATGTTCTGGGTGCCGGATACGGCTGCTTCCTACCAGTGCGGGTTCATCGGACCAGACAATGACGCTGTCGCTGTTGAACACCTTGATCAATGCGGTTCCCGGAAGACGCAACAGCGTTTGGAAGCTCTGGTCAAATCTTTGGCGGGTGGCGGCATCCCGATAGTTTTGCAAATCCTTGACCGTGATGTCCTGGTTCACCGTCAAGGCAAAGACCAGGTCCCGCACCATGGTCGCTTCACGCTCGATGATGGACTGGCGAAAAAATGGTGCCTGCACCCAGGCCGTACCAAACACCATGGCCATGATCATGAGCAGACTGATGCCGGCGAATAGTCGGGGCGGATGGGTCAACTGCAACATGGAAAACAAGGTCAAGGTCGCGCACGGGTGGACTCAGGCCACTCCATTTGCGTGCAGGTGCAATATGCGGTCAGCGCGATCGGCGGCAGATCGAGAATGGGTTACCAGCACCAGTGAGGCAGCATGGGCGCGCGTCTGTGCAATCAGGGCATCCATGACCCGTTGCGCAGTCGTGGGGTCAAGATTGCCGGTCGGCTCGTCGGCAAGCAGCAGGGCAGGTCGGTGCACCAAGGCACGTGCAATCGCCACACGCTGCAACTGGCCTCCGCTAAGTTGCTGGGGCAGCCGGGTTCCAAGTCCTTGCAGCCCTACCGCGTCCAGCATGGCAAGCACTCGGGCCGGGTCCGGCGCGTTTAGCAGTAACAGGGGCAAGGCGACATTTTGCGCAACGTTAAGGTGGGGTAACACGTGGAAGGCCTGAAACACAAAGCCCACTGTTTGCCGTCGCAAAAGCGCGCGTGCATCGTCATCGAGCAGACCGAGCTCGACCCCACCAAGTTGCACCGAACCGCTATCCCAGTGGTCGAGCCCTGCCATGCAGTTCAACAAGGTGGATTTTCCGACGCCGGATTCCCCGACGATGGCCACAAATTCACCGGCCGCGACATCCATCGATACGTTGGAGAACACCGGGCTTGCGTTGTAACGTTTTGTCAGTTGGCGGATGCAAAGGTTCATGGTCAAGGGCCGCATGATAGAGGCACAATAGGGTATGAACCGCAGAAACCTACTCATTCCCTTACTGGCCTGCATGGCCTCTTTTAGTTTTTCCGCGACCGCACTGGCGCAAAATCGGCCGATTCGGCTGATCGTGCCTTACGCACCGGGCGGGCCCATTGACGTCACGGCGCGTATTCTGGCAGAACGTGTAAAAGACTCTTTAGGTCCGGTTGTGGTGGAAAACCGGGCTGGAGCAGGGGGCAATATCGGCGCGGATCTTGTCGCAAAATCTGCACCTGACGGCTTGACGATCGGCATCGCCGCCACCGCCACGCATGCGGTCAATCCCTGGTTGTTTAAGAAGATGCCTTACAACGCGGCGACCGACTTTGCGCCCTTGACCCAAATTTTGCGCGTACCCAATGTGCTGGTCATGAATATGGAGGTTGCGCAACGGCTGGGGATTTCCAATTTGGCGGACCTTATCGCCTATGCCCGTGCGAACCCGGGCAAACTCAATTACGGCAGTGGCGGCAATGGCAGCGCGGGCCATCTGGCAGGTGAAATGTTCAAAGCGCAAACCGGCATTTTTGCGGTCCACATTCCCTATAACGGTGCCAACCCGGCGCAATTGGCCTTGCAGGGGGCACAGGTCGATTTCAATTTTGACAATCTGGCCACGGCGGCGCCCGGCATCCGCGCCGGCAAACTCAAGGCGATTGCGGTCACCACCTTGAACCGATCATCCGCGTTGCCTGACGTTCCGCCTGTAGCAGACACGTTGAAGGGTTTTTCAATTGATACCTGGTGGGGTCTGGTAGCGCCAGCGGGCACGCCCAAAGAGACTGTAGCCCGACTCAATCAGGCGTTTGTCGCGGCCTTGCGCGCGCCTGAGACGCAAACCCGCTTTGCGGGTTTGATGGCTGAGCCGGTGCCCACAAACCCGGAAGAGTTTGGCGCATTCATGAAAAGTGAACTGACCAAATACCAGGCAGTGGTCAAGGCGACCGGTGCACAGGTGGACTAATGTGGGCACGCTGGTGCTCCAGCGCACGGTCGACCTGCGCCAGCACTTCCTCTAGTACACCAGGGGCATCGCAAGCAATTACGCTGCGCCGCACCATGCTGCGTAGCCAGGTGAGCTGGCGCTTGGCCAATTGGCGGGTTGCATAAATGCTGCGCTGGCGCAGCTCGGTCTGGGGCATTTTTCCGTCCAGAGCCTCCCAGGCCTGGCGATAACCGACACAGCGCATAGACGGCAAGTCTGGGTGCAAGTCGCCCCGATCGCGCAGCGCGCGGACCTCTTCGAGGAAACCCCGTGCCCACATGCCGTCGAGCCGCTCGGCAATGCGCGCATGCAGCCAGCTACGGTCTGCAGGTTCCAGAGAAAGCAAGGCCTGCGCGCTATTGGAAGAAGCGTCGCTTTGTGGCGGCGGTGCTGCATGGTTGCGCGCCTGCAATGCTGACAGCGGCCGTCCGGTCAGTCGATAGACCTCAAGCGCACGCTGAATGCGCTGGCTGTCAGCGGGCGCCAGCCGTGCGGCGGTGGACGGATCGACCTGCGACAGCTCAGCATGCAAGGCAGCCCATCCCATTTGCTGCGCCTGTTGTTCAATCTCGGCACGCAACGCCGCATTGGCCGATGGCATGTCATCCATACCGTCTTGTAACGCCTTGAAGTACAGCATGGTCCCCCCCACCAGCAGCGGGAGTCTGCGGCGTGATGCAATGGCACGAATCAGGGAACTGGCATCGCGCACAAAGTCTGCCGCGCTGTAGGCGTGCAGGGGATCGCGGATGTCAATCAGGTGGTGTGTGACGCTCGCTCGCTCCGTTGCGCTGGGCTTGGCGGTACCAATGTCCATGTCGCGGTAGACCAAAGCTGAATCGACACTGATGATTTCGCACGGAACCACCTTGGCAATGGCCAGTGCTGCAGCAGTTTTGCCAGAGGCCGTTGGTCCCGCCAGGCACAGGTGAAACGGCAGTGGTTCAGTGTTTGCCATAGCGGGCCACCAGAGTCCAGGCAGTCAGGGCCGTGACGACGCTCCAGAACCAGACGCCATACACGAGCGGCCACACCGTACCATCCATTTGCTGTCCCAGAAATTGGCCGGTCAGGAAAGCGCCGACCATGGTGAAACAGCCGTTGATCGCGGATGCCGTGCCTGCCGCCTGCGGGAAGGGTCCTACCGAGCCACTTTGCCCGCACGGGTTGTGGATGCCGTGCGCCAACATATACAAGCCAAAGGGCAGCAAAATGGCCCAGGCGGAGTGGACACCCGCCAAGGCCAGCAGACCCATGAAGGTGCCACCGCAAAAGGTCAGCACGGCGGCCAGGCCTACCGTGCGTCTGACGCCAAAACGTGCGAGCAGACGTCGACACAAAAAAGTGCCTAGAAAATACGTGAATGCATTGCCAAACATGACCAGTCCGTATTCGGTGGTGCTGAAGTGCAGTACCCGAATCAGGACGAACGAGGACGCTGCCAGAAAGGTGAACAGGCCGCAATAGGCGGCCATGGTCAGCATCGTGAAGGCCCAAAAGGTCGGGTGCGTCGTAATGCCACGCCAGGTGCGCGCCAACATGGCGGGGTGCAGGGCGCGCGGGTTGGTATGCGGCAAGGTTTCAACAAAACGCATGGCAACCAGCCCAAGGCAGAGGCAGCCAAACAGTGCGACCGCGAACAGCGCCGCATGCCAGTTTTTCCAGGCGGTCAATATGCCGCCCAGCGGAGCACTCAGGCAGGCAAGCACCCCTAGTCCGCTCAATCCCTTGGACATCACACTTGCCCCTTGCGCAGGTGCATACAGATCACGCACCACCGCGCGGGCACACATGACCGCCGCGCCCATGGCCGCCCCTTGGACTGTGCGCCAAAAAATCAGGTGGTCGATGTTGGGCGCGACTGCGCAGGCGAAAGATCCCAGCACGTAGGCTGTAGTGCCCACCAGCAGGACCGGGCGTCTGCCAAATCGGTCGGACAAAGGGCCCCAAACAAGCTGTGAGACCCCAAATGCCAGTAGCAGCGCGGTCAAGGTCAGCTGGGCTTGCGGCATCGTGGCACCGAGCTCCCGGGTGAGCCCCGGCAGCGCTGGCAGGTACAAATCGGTCGTGACGGGTTGCAAACCCAGAAGCATTGCCAGCAGCAGCACGACCTGGCCGGATGTCATGGAATGACGGTGCGGATGAAGGTGCAAGTGGGGTGGGCGTCAAGCCGGAAAAAAGGGTAAGAAGAGATTGCGCAGTTTCTTCATCGCCGCCAGCTCCGAGCGATCAAGGGTACGTTCCAGATCCCAATCGCAATAGACCAGGCCAGACACCCGTTCATTGGCAATCGGCAGCACGACAAACTTTTTGACATGGGGTAAAAGTTCGCGATAGCCGTCGGGCAAGGCAGAGGGCTTGAGTCGGGACGTGTCATCGATCGACACATCCACATTGTTTTTGATCACCGCATGGAAGGCCGTGGGCTTGAACTCGGCGGACAGTCGAAATCTGAGCTTGAGTTCGTCGATGCCCTTTCCGTATCCGTAGCGCACCCTGAATTCGCCGGTGCGGGTCATCATGAAAAGCAAGCAGTGGGCGGTTTTGAGGGTGTCGGCCAGCGCAGGAAACATGGCGGCAGCCAGGTCTTCGACCTTGCCCCGATTTTCTTTGGCGATTACATCAAACAGCTTGACAAGCTCGGCCTCGGCAGTTGCCTCCTTGATGGTTTTGACGCGCGGGTTTATCGCTTGGACTTTGCGCTCCACCAGGGCATTGATCTTTGATTTGTCGACGCCAGGTACGTTCAATGCCGCGACCAGTACTTGCGCGCCCTCTGAATTTCCGGCCAGGATCAGGGCCGACGCAGCGCTGGAAAACCGGGCAACTGCGGTGAGCCCCGGGTCGCCGGAGCCGTCAATGATGGCGCAAATGGACTGCGGCAAGTTCCAGCGCTTGGCAATTTCGATTCCCACCTGCTGCAGGGTGAGCCCGAGTACCGCGGTCGCAGCGGCATCATTGGACTTTCCGCTGGCCACGGCAGTGTCGATGCGGGTTGCCTCGTCGGGTAGATAGCGGGTGATCATCAGGCGACCCAGGTCAACCATCAGGGTCGCAACCGACGCATCGTCAGAGCGATCCACCAGCACGTTGCGTGCAAGCTCCGAGGCAAGAAGGGTCTTGGACAAGTTGCTGTCTTCTGCCAACTCCTCATCAGAGATGAGGTCGGTGCTCAGCACAATGTGCAGCAGTCCGTCGGTTCCCAGGATGTCAAGGGCACCGGCGACCGAATCGTGATCTGTTACAAAAGGCGCATACATTGCAGAGTTGGCCAGTTTGAGCACTTTTTGCGTCAAGGCAAAGTCCTCAACCACATGCGACACGAGTGCACCCTTGCCATTTTTGGCATCTTTCAGGGAGTGCAATAACGAGTTGACGGTCGCCTCCTGGGCAGGAACTCCTTTGCCCGTTTGCATGGCGTCAAAAAGTCTTTCCAGCGTTTTTTCACGCATGGTCAAGGACCCGCAGGGGCTGCAACAAACCCATGACGGCCGCGGCAGACATCGGTCGTCCAAGCAGATAGCCCTGGATGAGATTGCAGCCCGAACCCTTCAGGAAGGCAAACTGTTCCTCGTTTTCCACACCCTCGGCCACCACCTTCAAGTCAATGCTATGGGCAAGATTGATCATCGCAGTGACAAGCTTTTTGTCTGCCGGGGAGGCACGGTCCTGGTACTGGATGGCGCGGATGAACGCCTTGTCGATCTTGATGCTCGACACCGGCAGACGTGTCAGGTAAGCGAGGCTGGAAAACCCGGTACCAAAGTCATCAATCGAAAACCGGATGCCGCGCTCGCGCAGGCTGGCAAGTGCCCGTTCCGTTTTGACCTGGCTGTGCATCAGGGTTGATTCGGTGATTTCAAGCACCAGGGTCTTTGGGTTAACGCCGGTTTCCGCGACCGCATCGAGCACCAGGCCATCAAAGGCCTCGCCGGCAAATTGCACCGGCGAAACATTGACCGACATAACAAAATCAGGCATTGCGCGCTGAAATTTTTTTAACTGGTGACAGGCGTAGCGCAGCGCCCATTTGCCCAAAAATGGCATTAACCCCGCTTCTTCGGCGATGGGAATGAATTTGTCTGGGGCCACTTTGCCAAAGCTGCGGCTGGACCAGCGCATGAGCGCTTCGGCTCCTATGACGTTGCGCTCAATATCGAATTGCGGCTGATATTCGAGGTAGAACTCGCCCTCCTGAATTCCATTGTGAATCGCCGCCTTGATCGAAAAATCCTCGCTGTCGTCGCTGGTGGAAAAAATGCTGATGCGGTTTTTGCCCGCATTTTTGGCGTGGTACATCGCGGTGTCGGCATTTTTAAGCAGCGCGGAATAAGAGTCGCCTTGTGCAGGATACTCGGCGATGCCAATGCTGACGCCCAGATAGGCGTTGTGCGGCGCGGTGTCATAGGGTCTGGCAATAGCCAGCAACACATTGGAGGCGGCCTCCTTGGCGCTCACCGCGTCTTTTGACTTGAAAAGTAAAACAAACTCGTCGCCGCCAAGTCGTGCAATCACATCTTCATCGTTTTTGCTTTTTAGCAAACGCTTTGCCGTTTCAATCAAAACGGCGTCACCAATGGCATGTCCATAGGTATCGTTCACCTTCTTGAAACCGTCGAGGTCCATCAACGCCACCGCAAAGGTGCCTGGCCCATGTTGAATGTGATTTTCAATTTCTTTTCTGAGCAAGACACGGTTGGGTAGCCCGGTCAGGTCATCGTGCTCGGCGGCATGGCGAAAGGCGGAGTCGCCCGCTCTCCAGGCCGAAATATCAAGGACGCACAAGACGTACTGATGAACGATCGGCAGTTGGTAGCCCCGGATGTTGACCCAACAGTCGCCTGGATATTTGACGAGACGCAGATCACAGGTAAACGACTCGGGTTCTGCCTGAACGGTTGCTTTAAACCCGGCGACGTTGTCGGGATGCAGCAGGCTCAAGAAGCTGACAGGCAATGGATCAGACGCCGCTTTTCCCAGCCATTTACGACCCTGGTCCGAGACAAACTTGATACAAAAGTCCGCGTCGACGCGGAAAACCGCATCAAGTACACGGTCTAATGTGGGGGAACTCATGTGTTTGCAGGCTTGAAAGACGGGTCGAATCCACGGTGGACTGTGTGGATATTAACGTGAAACACGGGGACCGCCGTGATGTCCGCGAACGCGATCCACCAGGACCCTGGGTTGCGCCCGATTTGCGCAGTCGCACCTGGTCTGACAAAATTCTGATCAACATACCAAACATGGAGTGATTGTGGCGGATCGAATTCAGCGTCCACGCAAAAATAGTGCGTCCAGTTCACCCGTTGTGATTTGTCGCCAGGTGGGGCGACCATGGTTGCATTGATCGCTACGTTCGGTCGATTCCATTTGGCGCAGCAAGGCGTTCATCTCCTCAAGGCTCAGACGGCGATTGGCACGCACGGCGCCATGGCACGCCATAGTTGCCAGCAATTCGTTTTGTGCGTGCTCGATCAACGTGCTCGCGTCATGCTGCTGCAATTCGGAAAGAACACTGCGGGCTAGTTCAACCGCATCGCCCTGAGCCAGTGTCGTGGGTACCGCACGCACTGCCAAAGTCCTGGCCGTCAGCGGAGTGATTTCAAGCCCCAGGGCGTGGAGCGCATCGGCGCGAGACTCTGCGACGGCTATTTCAGTCGCGGTCGCTGCAAAGGTGGCGGGTATCAGCAGCGGTTGGCTGCTCAATCGTGCATTGGTGTCAGGCGAAGCGCTGCTTTGTGTCGCCTTAAGTTGCGCTTTGAGGCGCTCATACACAATACGTTCGTGGGCCGCGTGCATGTCTATGATGACCATGCCCTGCGAATTTTCCGACAGAATGTATATGCCATGGAGTTGTGCCAAAGCCCGACCCAGCGGCCAGTGTTCATTGGGCGCTGCGGCTGCCGGCGAGACTTGTCCGGATGGGCCCTCGCAATCCGGCTGTGGTGACTCACCGGACGCAAGGTTCTGCGCGGTCGCTCGGTCATCGGTCGCTGAACCCATAGCGGCATTGGGCGAAGTGCTCTCGGTACGCAAGTTTCCCCACAACGCGCCCAGATCACTGACCCGATGACCAAGGGGTGATGGAGCACTGAAAAAGCGCATACTGGATTGGGTTGGGCTCCAGGAGGGTGCCGCTTTGCCATTTAGGCCTGAAACAATTGCTGCATTGCCTGGCAGGTTTGCATTACCAGAACTCTCAGGGGTGGGTGGGCCTGTGGGTACTAACAGCGACTGGGTGCGTGGCACCGCGAGTGCGTCCTCGGCCGCATGGCGAACCGCTTGGTGCACTTCTCGGCTGTCGCGGAAACGCACCTCGATCTTGGTCGGGTGCACATTGACATCGACGCGTGTCGGATTCATTTCCAGATACAAGGCATACACCGGCTGGCGCTGACCGTGGAGCACGTCCTCGTACGCTTGGCGCGCAGCGTGGGTCAGAACCTTGTCGCGCACGAAGCGGCCATTGACATAGCAATATTGCTGGTCAGCCCGCGCGCGCGCCAGGTCTGGCACACCCACTCGGCCCCACACTCGCATGGCGGTGGCGGAGGATGTTGCGCGTTCGCCCACTGGTGCAGCGGATATCCAGTCTACGGCTACCGATTGGTCGATAAAGTCGCTACCCAGAATATCGGCCATGCGTTGCTTCAACGCAGCCATGGCACTGTGTTGCGGATCGCAACGCCGCCATTGCTCGATCAGCTTACCGTCATGCCACACAGAAAAACCGACGTCCGGGCGCGCCAGTGCGTGCCGACGTACCGATTCGATGCAGTGCGCCAATTCGGTGGCATCTGATTTGAGGAATTTGCGCCGAGCCGGGGTACTGTAAAACAGCTCCTTGACTTCGACCGTGGTGCCCTGCGAGCGCGCGATGGGTTTGAGTTCGCCGGTGCGGCCGTCTAACAGGTAGGCAGTGCCTTGGTCATTGGCTTTTGACAGGATCGCACAGTCTGCGATCGCGTTGATGGCCGCCAGTGCCTCGCCCCGAAAACCCATGGTGGCGACGGATTCCAGGTCGGACAAATTGCCAATTTTGCTGGTGGCATGCCGCTTGAAGGCAATCGGCAGCTCGTGGGGCAAGATGCCAAGGCCATCGTCTTCGACCGCAATCAGCCGCACGCCGCCCGCTACCAGGCGGATGTTGATCTGCCTCGCGCCGGCATCGAGTGCATTGTCAAGCAATTCACGCACCACCGAGGCGGGCCGCTCCACTACCTCGCCTGCAGCGATCTGGCTGATGAGTTCGTCTGGAAGTTCCAGAATCGGGCGACGCATAGGGGATGATGGAATGTGTAAATTCACGCAGCGATTTTAGGTGGGCGCGATGATGTCATGGCAAATCTGCTTGCAGTTCCTTTGGGTTTGTCGCGAGGGTACGGGTGCCAGTCAGAATCATCCGGACCATGATGATCAACTGAGCTTTCAAAACCGGCAGTTGGTCGCTCGGCAAGTCCATGGCGGTGGCGCCCATGGCAAACACCAGCCGCGTAATGGCCTTGGCGGTGAGTGCCGGTTCGTACAGTTCGGTGTGGTTGGCCGCCGCAAGTCGTACCAGATCCGTCTTGAGTTCTTCCTCAAAAAAGTTGAGTTGCCGGTCCACGGCCTGCTTGAAGGCGTCAGAGCCTACCGAGCCTTCGCGCAAGAGGATGTGTAGCGAGGGGTCGTTGCTGGTGAGCTGTTGCATAAAAGCCTCGACCGAGCCACGCACCACGCTGCGGTTGGTGCGGGCGCGCTGTCGGGCGTCTCCAATGATCTGTCGCAGCGAACTGCCCGCCAAATCAATCAAGGCAACCGCCAGCTCGTCCATGTCGCGAAACTGACGGTAAAAGCTGTTGGGCGCAATACCGGCCTCGCGCGCCACTTCGCGCAGGCTCAGGGACGACACACTGCGATGGGGACCGAGCAGTTTGAGTGCGGCAGCGATCACGTCTTCGCGTGAAATCACGGATTTTCGGCCCAGGGCTATGGCAGGGGAGGGTGGTGGCGCAGGGGGCATGGCAGGTCAATCAGGGGGATTTCAATGCATGGGAGTCATTAATATACAACCGTATAGACAAATGTCTTAATATCTGTATACTCTACCAAAAATTTTTTGGAACTTGCATGAAACGTGTGGACGATTTTCGCCTGACATTGGGTAAAAAGGAACTTGTGCCCCTCATCATAGGTGGTATGGGGGTCGACATTTCCACCGCAGAGCTGGCACTTGAGGCCGCGCGTCTGGGCGGTATTGGTCACATTTCAGATGCCATGGTGCAAGACGTGTCAGACCGGCGGTTTGATACCGAGTTCGTGAAAGAAAAAACCAAGTTTTACAAACACAACATCGACAACTCGGACAAGCGCGTGGTGCAGTTTGATCTCGGGCGTCTGGCCGAGGCAACCAAGCTGCATGTGGGCCAGACCATGGAAGCCAAACGTGGCGACGGCATGATTTTCGTGAACTGCATGGAAAAATTGACCATGAACGGGCCACGCGACACCCTGCAGGTGCGTCTGAATTCGGCGCTGGATGCGGGCATTGACGGCATTACGCTCAGTGCCGGTTTGCATCTGGGGTCTTTTGCGTTGATGGCCGATCACCCGCGTTTTCGTGATGCCAAATTGGGCATTATCGTGTCGTCGGTGCGTGCGCTGCAACTGTTCTTGCGAAAAACTGCGCGCCTCAACCGCCTGCCCGACTTTGTCATCATCGAAGGGCCTCTGGCCGGTGGTCATCTGGGTTTTGGCATGGACTGGGCGCAGTACGATCTGGGCACGATTCTCGATGAAATCGCGCTGTACCTCAAAACCGAGCAGCTCGACATTCCGCTGGTGGCAGCGGGCGGCATTTTTACCGGCAGCGATGCTACGGCCTTCCTAGAGCGGGGCGCTGCCGCGTTGCAGGTTGCCACGCGTTTTACCGTGGCCAATGAATGCGGCCTGCCCGACAAGGTCAAGCAGGAGTATTTTCGCGCCAGCGAAGACGACATCATCGTCAACACCGTGTCGCCCACCGGTTACCCGATGCGCATGCTCAAGAGCACCCCGGCCATTGGCTCAGGTATTCGCCCCAATTGCGAGGCCTATGGGTATTTGCTCGATGGGGCGGGTAGCTGCGCGTACATCAACGCTTACAACCAGCAAATTGCCCTGCATCCGGATGGCAAAAATATCTCGGTCAGCGACAAGACCTGTCTGTGTACCCACATGCGCAACTACAACTGTTGGACCTGCGGTAGCACCACCTACCGCCTCAAGGACACCACCCGCAAGCTCGCGGATGGCAGCTACCAGACCCTCAGTGCCGAGCACATTTTCAAGGATTACCAGTTCAGCGTGGACCAACACATCGCGCTGCCGGCCTGAACCTACGTGATCCGGGATAATCCCGGTCCATGGAACTTATCAGCTTTTTTTTCGATTTCATTTTGCATGTGGACAAGTACCTTGAGTCCTTTGTTCAAAATTATGGTCCCTGGGTCTACGCCCTGCTGTTTCTGGTGATTTTTGTTGAAACCGGTGTGGTCGTCATGCCGTTTTTGCCGGGTGACTCCCTGTTGTTTGTGGTCGGTGCCATGTGCGGCGTGGGTTTGATGAGCTACCCGCTATCCGTGGGCTTGCTGTTCGCAGCGGCCGTGCTCGGCAACCAGTCAAACTACCATATCGGCCGCTACTTTGGTCCCAAGGTGTTTCAGTGGGAAGACTCGCGGTTTTTCAATAAAAGGGCGTTTGACCAGGCCCATTCGTTTTATGAGCGCTATGGCGGGGTGACGATTGTGGCGGCGCGCTTCATGCCGTTTTTGCGCACCTTTGCGCCGTTTGTGGCGGGTGTGGCGCAAATGAACCGGGCGCGCTTCGTGTTTTACGACGTGACAGGCGGTGCCTTGTGGGTCGGCGGCATTATTACCGTCGGCTATTTTTTTGGTGACTTGCCGTTTGTGAAGGCGCATTTGGACAAGATCATCTGGGCCATGATTTTTATCCCCGGGCTCGTCATTTTGCTGGGTGCCTGGAAAGCCCGCAGGGTTCAAGCCAAGCTATCAGGCTGATTGCGCCGCCAGGTATTGGCCGTGCTGGTGCAAATTGAAGTAGGCACCCCGCTGCGTAATGAGCTCGGCATGGGTCCCGGTTTCGACGATTTTTCCGGCTTCCATCACCACAATGCGGTCGGCATGCATCACGGTTGACAGTCGGTGTGCGATCACCAAGCTGGTCCGCCCTCGCATGAGCACCTGGAGCGCAGCTTGCACCGCACGTTCGGATTCGGTGTCGAGCGCAGAGGTGGCTTCGTCCAGAATCAATATCGGCGCGTCCTTGTACAGAGCGCGGGCAATTGCCAGGCGCTGGCGCTGGCCGCCGGACAGTTGGCCGGCATTGTGGCCCACGGTGGTGTTTATTCCCTGGGGTAATTGAGCGACAAAGCTGCTGAGGTTTGCCACGCGCAGACATTCCTCGACCCTGCCGGGCACAATCTCCATGCCGAGCGCGACGTTGGCGGCGATGCTGTCGTTGAGCATCACCACGTTTTGACTCACCACGGCAAACTGGGAGCGAAGTGCGTCGATCGACCAGCGGCTGAGGTCTTCGTTATCCAGAAAAATATGGCCCGCGCTTGGTTGCAGGAAACGGGGAAGCAGGCTGACCAGGGTCGACTTGCCGGAACCCGAAGCACCGACTAGGGCGATGGTTTCTCCCGGCCTGACCACCAGGTCAAGTTCATCCAGTGCGGGTGCATTGGCACCGTCGTACCGCACACTGACTTTTTCCAGACGGATGTGCCCCTGGACCCGAGGTTTCGAGAAATCTCCGCCCACTTCGGTGGGTACTGTGTCAATCAGCTCAAGCGCGCGCTCGAGCGCCACCAAGCCCCGAGTAATCGGGCTGGAGACTTCAGACAACTGGCGAATCGGCGCAATGATCATCAGCATGGCAGTGACAAATGCAACAAAGCCACCGACCGAAGTGCCACTGCTGGCACTCTGCGACAAGGCGACCGAGATGACGGCGGACAGCGCCATGGCCGCCAGCATCTGGGTCATCGGGGTCATCGCTGCGCCCGCGACAGTTGACTTCAGGGCCAGGCGGTACAAAGCGTCGCTCACCTGGTTGAATCGATGGGATTGCGCCTGTTGGGCCGAATACAGGCGGATGTCACGGTGCGCGAGCACGTTTTCTTCGACCACATAGGCCAATTGGTCGGTTGCATCCTGGCTGGCTTTGGTGAACTGGTGCACCCTGGCGGTCAAGACGCGCATGACCCAAGTCACCGACGGAAACACGGCGGCCACGATCAAAGTCAGCTTCCAGTTGAGATAGAACAAATAACCCACCAGAGCGATCAGGGTGAGCCCATTGCGTGTCAGGCTCAACATGGCATTGACCAGCATGCCGGCGCCGGTTTGCACCTCGTAGACCAGGGTGTTGGACAGCGCGCTCGAGTTTTGCGTTCCGAACAGTTTCAAATCGGCGTTGAGCAATTTCTTGAACATCGCCTGGCGCATGCTCACCAGGCCCAGGTTGGTGATTTTCGACAAACCGACTTGTGAGACATAGCCCGCGCTGCCGCGAATAGCAAACAGCAGCAGCAGCGCAACTGGCACCGTCCAGATTTCAAGTTCGCCACGCTGAAAGCCCTGGTCCAGCAAGGGCTTGAGAAGCGCCGGTATCAGGGGCTCGGTGGCCGCGCCGACGATGGCGCCCAGTGCCACCAGCAACCAGGTGCCACGCGCCTGGCCAAAATAGGGCAGCAAGCGTCGCATGCGTTGCAACACACTGGAGTTTGCGAGGGCGGAGGGTTTCAAGATCGGATATTCCTGACCAAGTTGAATTTACCACCTGCCATGTTGCGTGCGAAGGCCTACGTTCTTATTGGCAGGATCGTGCATGCCGGTTGCGAGCAAAAGACCCATTGCGCCACAAATGAAGTCCCCCAATAGATCGTCATAGAGTGGCGAGTTGAACACGCAGGCCGGCGCAAGGTGGGCAGTCTCGGGGGCGCGACCCCGCTCCAGCGACCCGGCCGGGTGGTTCATTGCCGCGAAGAGCGCTCAACGTCAAGGTCGATCGGCTGCCGCCAAGCGGAACCTTTTTGAATTTCTATGGCCTTGAGATAACGGTAGAAAGTAACTTCGAAGTAAGCCAATGCAATGACAAAACCAGCCCAACCGTCCAGCAAACCCAACTTGAAGACATAGTGTTTGGTAAAAGCCCACACTCCATGGGAAAGGGCAGTACCCATACTCAAATTTTTATGCACCAGACGCTCGGCACCTAGAGTCGAGTAGCGGTTGGCTTTGTGCATGACCTGCCCCATGTCCTTGAAGGGGAATTGCCAAATCGGATTCTTCAAGTGTCCCAGAGGTCGGGTCGAATGTAGCACGTAGCCCTCGTGCACTGGCTTGGAGTCGTAAACCATGCTGTTTTTTCGGAATAATTGCGGCTGGCGGTAGTTAGGGTACCAACCCGAATGCTTGATCCATTGACCCATAAAAAAATTACGACGCGGCATCCAGTACACGTCGAGTGCGTCTGGGCTATTGGCAATTGCGCGAATTTCGGTTGCGGCCTCTGGTGTGCAGCGCTCGTCAGCGTCCAGACTAAAAATCCAGGGGTAGGTGCAGGCGGCCAGGGCCTTGTTGCGCAAGTCACCAAAGCCTTTAAAGTCCACTTGCACTACGCGAGCTCCCAGTTGTTCCGCGATTTCCGGGGTGCCGTCAGTACTCCAGGAGTCCACCACGACCACTTCATCGGCCCATTGGGCGCTCAAAATGGTTGCGGCTAGCTTATCAGCCTCATTAAAGGCGATGATGTAAACCGAAATTTTGTTCATCTAAGGTGTTAATCACTATGGGTAAATTTTCGCCCCTTGGGGCGGCATTTCTCCCAAGTATCCAGAAGTACAGTGTCCATCGTAAAACGAAGACAAACCGCGAAGCGTTCGAGTCGCAGTGCATCCATACCGATCCTTTGGGCTCGTATGTTCATCTTTGCTCGTGCAGACGCTGGCTTATAGGCAAACGCGAGCATGAAGTCTAGTTCAAAAATGGCCATTCTGTACAATCAATCCCTGTAGTTGGCACCGATCGACGCAGCGATGCGCTGTCGGCAGTGCTGCGTGGTTTGTCGTGCCGGATAGACAGGAATTTCGGGACGATTGTGGCCGATGATGGCTCACGCCCCAAGTTTCAAGATTTACTTTTGGGATCGCTTGTGGCAAAAAGCCTAGTGATCGCACATGTGAGGGGCCCGTATGCCAGGTTCCGGTTGGCGCTGACCAAAAAACGGGGTGTTGCCGCTTGTAGCGGCAAATACCTGGTGTTTCTGGATGGGGATTGCGTGCCGAACCTGGATTTTGTTGCGCATCAATTGCACGTTGTCAGCCAGTTTTTTTGCGAACGGGAGTCTCGGCTTGTTGTCGGAATGGTTTAAGCGAAAGGATGTGTGGGCTAGTCAGGAGAAGATTTCGGGCCGTTCCACCTTTGCTGGATTGGACATGGGTACGCTGGTCGGTCCAACAAGCTGACCGGATATCTCCGTCCTTCGGGATGGGCGGTGTAGGCATGAGCGTGCCAGTCCATGGAAGGGGGTGCGTAGCTGAAACATGGCGTGTGGCGATCGGACTTGGGTCGTGTTGAGGATTTTGATGAGATATTTGTCGGGTGGGGCCATGAAGATGCCGATTTCTTTTTGCGCTTGCACAACGCAGGGGTTCGCCGAAAGAATGGCTTTTGTGCGACGGAAGTCTTTCACTTCTGGCATAAGGAAGCAGCGCGTTTGAATGCCGCTCACAATGCCAGCATGGTCGAGGCGCGCTGCGTAGCCAACAAATCTAGCAACGCTCGGAATCAGGCAACTACAGGTGGACGATTCGGTATGCAACACAAGGCTGGGATAATGTGGCAATGATTAAACATTTGTTTTTTGCGTGCTTTGCAGCGCTTTTCACTATGACTTCTTCAGCACAGTTTCGTGTCGAAGTGTCGGGCGTCGGCTTGACCCAGGTTCCGATTGCAGTGGTCGCCTTTCGTGGTGACGACGCCGCGCCCCAAAAGATGTCGAGAATCATTCTTTCCGACCTAGAGCGCAGTGGTCAGTTTCGGGGCGTCGACACCGCAAGTTTCGTGGCTGACGAGACCGTGCGGCCCGAGGTATCGGTATGGCGCCAGACCGGTGTAGACGCCTTGGTCGCGGGAAGTATCAGCCGTTTGGTCGACGGCCGCTACGACGTGCGATTGAGGTTGTGGGACGTGGTGCGTGGGCAAGACCTGGGCGGGCAGAGCTTTGCGGTCCCGCCGGAGGACTTGCGATTGGTCGCCCACCGCCTCGCGGATTTTGTATACGAAAAACTCACGGGGGACAAAGGCGTTTTTTCGACCCGTCTCGCGTATGTCACCAAGGCTGGCAACAATTACAACCTATGGGTCGCTGATGCCGACGGCGAGAATGCCCAAAGCGCCTTGAATAGTCCCGAGCCGATTATTTCTCCCGCATGGGCACCCAACGGTTCACAGCTGGCCTATGTGTCTTTCGAATCCCGCAAACCTGTCATCTTTGTGCATGATGTCGCCACCGGAAAACGGAAACTGATTGCAAATTTCAAGGGTTCAAATAGTGCGCCCGCATGGTCTCCTGACGGCAAGACCCTGGCTGTCACCCTGAGTCGCGATGGCGGGTCCCAACTTTACCTGATGGATTCAGGTGGTGGTGAGCCGCAGCGTTTGGCACCGTCCAACTCTATAGATACCGAGCCGGCATTTACTGCCGATGGGCGCAGTCTGTATTTTGTGAGTGATCGCGGAGGCTCCCCCCAAATTTACCGTGTAGCTCTGCCAGCAGGCAACCCTGAGCGGGTTACATTTGCCAGTTCGTACAATATATCGCCTTCACTGAGCCAGGATGGCAAGTGGATGGCCTATATTTCACGGGTGAACGGGGCATTCAAGTTGCATCTGATGGATCTGTCCAATGGGGCGATCACTGAGTTGACCGATACGGTGTCAGATGAAAGCCCAAGTTTTTCACCGAATGGCCGAATGGTCATTTATGCGACACAGGTGCAGGGTCGTGAAGCTTTGATGACCACAACCCTGGACGGAAAAGTCAAGGCCCGCCTTGCAGGGGCAAATGGTGATATTCGGGAGCCTGATTGGGGCCCGCTGCAGAAGTAGTTTGAGTTTTTAATAGGAGCGGTAATGAAAAAATTGTTAATGTCAGTGTCCTTGACCCTGTTGCTTGCAGCGTGCGGTTCGTCGGTCAAGTTGGATACCCCCCCGGTTGAAGATAAAGTGGCCTCACCCGTAACGCCGGTGGCACCGTCGGTACCTGCACCGACAGCGGGTTCGGGTGGTCAAAAGAGTGTTGCTTCGGTAGATCTTGGTAGCGCCAGCCAGAGTTCAGCCATGCAGTCTGCCAACCGATTGGTGTATTTCGATTACGACAGTTTCGCGATTCGTCCAGAATTTCAATCAGTGATCGAGTCGCACGCTAGATTTATCAAGGCCGACAAGTCAAAAAAGATGGCGATTGAGGGGCACACCGATGAACGTGGCGGGCGCGAATACAACCTTGCTCTGGGTCAAAAGCGCGCCGAGGCAGTGCGTCGCGCTCTTACTCTGCAGGGTGCTGACCAAAGCCAGTTGGAGGCGGTAAGCTTTGGTAAAGAAAAGCCAGCCATGGCGGGCTCTAACGAGGCTGCATGGGAGAAAAATCGCCGCGCAGAAATGGTCTACCGATGAAATCTTCGCGAATCCCCAAATTTTCTGCGGCAATTCTGGCCGTGGCAACTGCTCTGACCTTTTGGTCGGGCAGTGCATTTGCGGGGCTATTCGACGATGAAGAGGCACGTAAAGCCATTTTGGACTTGCGCCAACGTCTGGAGGCTTCAAGGACGGAGGCGGATCAAAAGCTGGCCGAGGAAGTTCGCAAGCTAAGCGAAGAATCAGTGCAACTCCGGCGCGGTCTTGCGGATTTGCTCAATCAATTGGAGCTGACAAAGGCAGACCTGGCCAAGTTGCGCGGTCAGGACGAGCAGGTAACCCGTGATCTTGCAGAACTTCAGCGTAGGCATAAGGACTCTTCCCAGGCCTTTGACGAGCGTTTGCGCAAATTTGAGCCTGCTCGGGTCACCCACGATGGCAAGGAGTTCACTGTAGAGGCCGCCGAGCGACGTGATTACGAGGCCGCCATGGCGATTTTTCGCAAAGGCGAGTTCGCCAATGTGCAAGTCATCTTTGTGGACTTTTTGAATCGTTACGTCACCAGCGGCTACCGGCCTTCGGCCCTGTTCTGGCTGGGCAATGCCCAATACGCGACCAAAGATTACAAAGAGGCCTTGGCTAATTTCCGCGCCCTGATTGTGCTTGCGCCGGACCATCTGCGTGTCCCCGAAGCCATGCTGGCGATTGCGAACTGTCTTTTGGAGCTCAAGGACAATAAAGGTGCGCGTAAAACACTTGAGGACCTGCTGGTCAGTTTCCCAACTTCAGAGGCAGCGGCGGCTGCAAAGGATAGGCTGGCGCGTTTCAAGTGACAGGGGATAATTGAGTAATTCAATAGGCCTGCCTAGATGTTGACAATGCCAGACTTGGGCCGACGTTTCTCCGGTGTAGAGCGACTTTACGGTATCGCGGCTTGCGCTGTCATTCGCGACGCGCATGTCGCGGTCATCGGTATTGGAGGGGTAGGCTCCTGGGCAGTCGAGGCCTTGGCTCGCAGTGGGGTCGGGAAATTGACCCTGATAGATATGGACCACATCGCAGAGTCCAATATCAACCGACAAGTTCATGCGACAACCGACACCGTGGGTATGGCCAAGGCGACCGCCATGGCGCTTCGCGTCGAAACTATCAACCCTGGATGCGCATTGCACTGCATCGATGACTTTGTCACGCCGCAAAATTGGCCCGCAATCCTGCCGGATGGGGTGGACGCGGTCATCGATTGCTGTGATCAGGTTCGCACCAAGACGGCAGTCACCCATTGGGCGCGACAGCACCAAGTGTGTTTCGTCACCGTAGGTGCCGCCGGCGGCAAGCGCCATGCACATAAAGTCGAAGTGGCTGACATGGCACACGTATCGCATGATCCCTTGCTGGCAAAAATTCGATATAACTTGCGGAGAAACTTCAATGCACCAAAGGCGGGCAAAAATCTCGGAGTGTCATGCATTTTCAGCCGCGAATCTGTGCAAGCTTCCGACAGTGCATGCGCGACGACACAAACCGATGCAACGCTCAATTGCCATGGTTACGGCTCACTTGTGTCGGTCACTGCCACATTTGGGCTGTGTGCGGCGGGCTGGATCATCGAGAAAATTTCCACTTCAGACGCAATAGCCGCCAGAATGCATTTACAATCATTGGCTTCGGTTAACATGCTCTCATAGCGGGGTCTGATCGCAGGGACGTTAGCTCAGTTGGTAGAGCAGCGGACTTTTAATCCGTTTGTCGTGGGTTCGACCCCCGCACGTCCCACCATATAAATCAACAACTTAGCCCGGTTTTATAGACTGGGCTTTTTTGTTTCTGGGGCGCTTGTAGGCAATCTGTAGGCAACTTGGTGAAATCTAGCTGCAAACTGACGAAGTTTGCAGTGACATCGTTTTGCCGCTACATATTGCTGTACGCATCGCGTCGCCGCAGCTAATACCGTCACGGGGTCAATCACATAGCCGCCGAAGGCGGCGTGACTTTGGCGCTGGGCTGAGGGAGCCCCCTTTGGGGGCGGACGGGCAGACCGGCGCGGGGCCTAAAGCCGCGCACGGGCAGGCCCCCGAGGGCGGACGGGGGCTGACACGTCATAACTGGCCGCAGGCGACTGACCATTACCATGCGAGTAGCGCCTGACTG